>NZ_CP042433.1:4444668-4762144 GCF_007970805.1 Flavisolibacter ginsenosidimutans
AATCTCCGCCTTGCTGCCGGTACAAAGTTTTTGCACAACGAGTACACAGGCTGGGAATGGCAACCGAGCGTACGCATGGCATGGGTGAAAAGCCGCAGCACATTATGGGCCGCCGCTTCGCGGGCCGTGCGCACGCCAAGCCGTTTCGATGTAGATTATTATTTGCCCATGACCTTGCAACCCCCAAACGTTCCAAGCGTTGCCGGCGGACCCAATTTTGTTTCGGAAAAATTGTATGCGTATGAATTGGGCTATCGCATTCAGCCAAATCTTTTGTCTTCTTTTTCCGTTGCTACGTTCTACAACGAGTACCGTGATGTGTACAGCGTGGAAGCAAAGCCCGGAACGTTGACTTATCAAATTCAAAACGGTTCAAGTGCAAAGTCATGGGGTGCTGAGTTGTCGGGCAATTACCAGGTGCACAAGAACTGGCGGCTGCGCGGCGGCTATACTTTTTTTGCAAAAGAAATCGGTCCGAAACCGGGACATAATTTCAACCCGGAATATTTGGGAAACGACGTACGCAACCAGGCGCTGTTGCAATCCATCTTAAACTTGCCGAAACATTTCCAGTTTGATGTAACCGCACGCTACCTGGATGGTTTGGCAAAAACTTTTGCAACGGCCGACGTTCCGGCATATTGGACGTTTGATGCGCGGCTGGCCTATGCGTACAAGGGTTTTGAACTGGCCGTGGTGGGACAAAATCTTGCCAAAGAAAATCATGCAGAGTTTGGCACCATTAATTTGCCCCGTAGCGTCTATGCAAAAATCAGTGCCCGGTTTTGAGTAATTGCCGTCGTCATATCAAGTCCTTGTTCGTTCTCCAAAAATGGGGACTGTTTGTGCTGCTTTGCTGTGCAACCGTGTTTGCAAATGCACAAACACCGACAACCGCAAACCAGATAAAAGCTGTTTTTCTTTTCAACTTTTCAAAGTTTGTCAACTGGCCGCCCGATGCGCTGAACAACGCTCCGTTTGTGATTGGCATTCTCGGCAAAGACCCCTTTGGGCCTTATATTGAACGCGTCGTAGAGGGTGAAAAAATGAACGGGCAACCCATCGTTGTTCAACGCTACGACGATGTGAAAGACGTGAAGAACTGCCAGATTCTTTACATCAACAAAAGCAACAGCGCCGAGATTGCCCGTTCGTTGTCGGCTCACGGCATGCTTACAGTGAGCGACGGCGAGAATTTTGCAACAAGCGGCGGTATTGTTCGTTTTTATTTGGAGAACAACAGGCTTCACCTGCAGATAAACGTGAAGCAGGCAAAGGCCGCAGACCTGCAAATCAGTTCAAAACTTTTACGCATTGCCGATGTGATTGAATAAAAAGATGAAACAAAAAAGCAGCTCCATACAAAAAAAACTCGTCCGGCTGATTCTCTCCATCTGCGGATCGGTTTTGTTGTTGACTTGCGCGGCTTTTTTTGTTTACGAATATCTAAGCTATCGCCAGATCACCAAACGCGAATTGGAAACGCTGGGACAAATTACAGCAACCAACGTTACGTCTTCCCTCGCTTTTTTAAGCAAAGACGACGCAACGGAGTTGTTGAAGGCTCTGCATTCGCAAAAGAACATTATTGCCGCTTGCGTGTACGACAAGGAAGGGAAAATCTTTGCCGCCTATCCGAACGAGACGATGGATTTTCCCCCGATTGTACGAGAAGATTATCATTTTAGAGAAGGCTACCTGGAAGGTTTTCAACCCGTGGTACAGGAGGGAACCAGGCTCGGTACCTTGTATCTGCGCTCCGATTTGAAAGCCGTTTACAACCGCTTTGCTCTTTACGGCCTCATCGGGCTTGTTATCGTCGGCGTGCTTTTTCTGTTTGCCTTTGTTCTTTCACGGCGCTTGCAGGGCACCATTGTCAATCCAATTTTGCAATTGGCCGGTAAAGCAAAAATCGTTTCCGATAAAAGAGATTATTCGGTGCGGGCCAAAAAGAAGAACGATGATGAACTGGGCGTGCTGACCGATGCCTTCAATCACATGCTCACGCAAATTGAAGAACAGAACGCGGAGATCGTGGCCCTGAACGCAAATCTTGAACAAAAGATAGAGCAGCGTACGGCCCAATTGCAGGAAGCCAACCTTGCCCTGCACGAGCAAAATAATTTTATTCAAACCATCATTGATTCGTCCATTGATTTAATTGCGGTCTTCGACAAAGAATTGCGTTTTCTGGTGCTGAATAAAAAGGCCGACAAGCTCTATCAAAGGCCGCGGGAAGAACTGCTTGGTAAAAACGTTTTGCAGCTTTTTCCCCAGCTCAAAAATTCGCCGTTTATGGTAAACCTGCAACGGGCTTTTGAGGGCGAGTTCATTCACGAGCATGCGTACAAATCGCTGGTGTCGTCAAACTATTTTGAAAACTTTTTTATTCCGTTAACCGACGAGAACAACGTTGTTGACCGCGTGCTGGTAATTGGCCACGACATTACCAGCATCATGCAGGCAAACGAAAAATTAAAACAGGTCAACGCGGAGTTGGAAAAATCAAACCACGACCTGGAACAATTTGCTTACGTGGCCTCGCACGATTTGCAGGAACCGCTGCGTAAAATCAAAACCTTTTCGGAGTTGAGCGAACGAAACACGCAACACCCCGAAATTTTAAAACGGTATTTGAGTAAGATTGGTTCTTCCGCTACACGCATGACGGATTTGATCAAGGCCGTGTTGAATTACAGCCGTCTTTCCCGCACCGAATCGGAGCCGGTGGCTGTTGATCTGAACAACGTCATCCGCCAGGTTATTACCGACCTTGAATTGTACATTGAAGAAAAGAAGGCCCTTATTCGCACAGAACCGTTGCCGGTGGTAAAAGGCATTCCCCTGCAACTGAACCAGCTTTTTTTAAATCTCTTTACCAATGCGCTGAAGTTTTCCGAAAAGCAACCGGTGATCACCATTCAACACAGTGTAACGCCGCGCAATGCATTTGTGCAAGACTCTTTGCAAAAAGATGAAAATACTTTTCTAAAAATTTGTTTTGCCGACAACGGCATCGGCTTCGACCAGGAATACGCCGAAAAAGTTTTTTCTATTTTTCAACGCCTTCACCCCATTGATAAATACGCCGGTACCGGCATTGGCCTTGCGCTTTGCAAAAAAATTGTCGAGAACCACGGAGGCTGCATTGATGTGGAAAGCAAGACCGGCGAAGGCACAACCTTTTTTATTTACCTGCCTTACGACGCGGGCCTGCAAGATGCGGCCGCAAAATCAACGAAAGAAACAAACAAGGCTTCCTGATTGTTACGGCGAAGCCTGCCTTATTTTGCGTTTGCATTTTGGTAATAATCCAAAACCTTTTTGCGCAGCACAAAATCATACTTCGTGCTGATTAAATTGATGTTGGCGCGGTCAAGATTATTTTTCGCAATGAGATAATCCACCGATGTTCCGACGCCGGCTGTAAACCTTGCTTCCGCTGCCTTAAACGAAGTAGTGTAGGCCGAAACCTGCTCCAGCAGCGTTTTGTAGCGTTCGTAAGCGTTGGTCATGTTCAGGTGCGCCTGTTCAATTTGCTGTTGCAATTGCAGCTTCGTTCCTTCTTCTACCAGTTCGCTGTTGCGCAATGCAATGCCGGCAAGCCTGATATTGTTCTTTGCCCGAAAAGAATTAAAAACAGGAATGCGCAAGCCAAGGTTAAGGCCCGAAAAAACGTTGTTTGAAAGCTGGTCTTTGTACGAAATTTTTCCGCCGGCGTTTTGTGCCGCACTTGAATAATTGGTTTGTACGCTGCCACCCAAAACCAGCGAAGGATACAAAGAGCCTCGTGCGGATTTCACCGCGTATTCATAACTTTTTTTGCGCAGTTCAACGGCTTTTACAAGTGAGAATTGTTGCAAAGCTGTTTCATAAACTTCGCTGCTGCTTTTTGCGTAAGCCGTCAAAAAATCTTCTGTGTTGATGCGCTCAAGATTCATTGCTTCGCTGTACGGAACGTTCATCAGTTGCGCCAGCGTCAGCTTTGCTGTTTGAAGGCTGTTGCGCAAGTTCAAAATGTTCAGTTCATCGTTCATCAATTGTCCTTTTACATCCGAAACCTGCGAAGGAGCGACGGCGCCCTGCTTGTCCAAAATGTCAAGGCGTTCCAGTTGCTTTGCACTCAGTTCTTTTTGCTTTGTGGCCGAAGAAACGAGGTCTTCGTTGTTCAGCACTTGCAAATAAGCAAGGATCACGTTCAACGTAAGATTGTCTTTTGCTTGCTGCCATTCCATACGCGACGCGTCGTATGCGTATGCGGTTTGCTTCACGCTGTTTTGCAGGCTCATGCCGTTGAATAAAACCACGCCGGAATTAATGCCGTAGTTGGCGTAATTCACCGATTGGTTTACGTAAGCATTGGTAAACGGATCAATGCTCCGGCCTTCGTTTATGCCGTGATTAACGTTTGCGTTTAAGTCGGGGAGAAGGTTGGCCCTTGCTTGTTTCAAATTTACTTCGGCTGTTTCCGCAAGCAAACTGCTTTGCTTTACGGAAATGTTTTTTGCCAATGCCGTGTCGATGCACTGTTGCAAGGTAAAATGCTGCGCCCATGCGGTTATCCGTAACAAGAAAAAAAAGAAGCTTCCAAAAATTACACGCCGTTTCATAAACTAAGGTTCTCTTTTATGTGTTGCTGAATGCGTCCGTCCAGCAAATCAATTTTCCGGCTGCCGTATTCAGCGTTCTTTTCCGAATGCGTTACCTGGATGATGGTGATGCCTTCTTCTTCGTTCAGGGTTTTAAAAAGTTGCATGATTTCTTCGCCTTGTTTCGAGTTGAGGTTGCCCGTTGGCTCATCGGCCAGCAAAAGCTTTGGTTTGGCGATGAGTGCTCTTGCAATGCCCACAAGTTGTTGTTGCCCGCCCGAAAGCTGTGAGGGAAATAAATCTTTTTTGCCTACCATGTTGAAGCGGTCAAGGGTATCGGCTACCATCGCTTTGCGTTCAGCTAATTCGATGTTTTGGTAAAGCAACGGCGTTTCAATGTTTTCGTACACCGTCAGTTCGTCAATCAAATGATAAGCCTGGAAGATGAAGCCGATGTTTTTTTTGTAAAGCTCTGTACGGTGTTTTTCTTTTAAATCATATACCGATTGTCCGGCAAATTCATAACGTCCTTCCGAGGGCATGTCCAACATGCCGATGATGTTAAGCAAGGTCGATTTACCCGAACCTGATGGGCCCATCACCGAAAGAAATTCGCCTTCGGCAATTGTGAGGTTAATGTCTTTTAAAATAAAGTTCGGTTTGCCGCCGATTGTGTACCACTTCGAAATATGTTGCAGTTGAATCATACGGTTTGTTTTTGTACAAAGCTGTACCAATTTCTTTTCTGCCTCAAATACAAGTGCTTTGACAGTTGGCGACAACGCAGAATGTACGCTTTTGATACAGCTTGTGTGCGATTGTGCAATGAGATAGAAGTTCCTGATTATTCCGTTCGCAAACTTTTTACCGGATTAACCAACGCCGCTTTCAATGCCTGAAAACCAACCGTCAGCATGGCAATGGTTACAGCTGTAAGAATGGCAACTGCAAACATCCACCATTGAAAACTGATGCGGTACGCAAAGCCTTGCAGCCATTTGTTCATGGCGTAGTAGCCCAGCGGAACGGCAATGATGGTTCCCAGTAAAACCGGTTTTAATAAATCTTTCGAAAGAAGCAACACAATGTTCTGCACCGAAGAACCCAAAACTTTTCGCACGCCGATTTCTTTTGTTCGCTTGATGGCTGTGTAAGAAGCCAAACCAAACAAACCCAAACAAGCGATGAAAATGGCAATAAGGGAGAAAATGCTCAGCACCGATTCCTGCCTTGCTTCCGTGCGGTACAAACGATCAAACCGGTCGTCTAAAAAATTGTATTCAAACGGATAATCCGGCGCTGCTGCTGCGTACAGTTTTTTGATGCCGTCAAGCGTTGACGAAAGGTTTGTTGTTTTTAGCTTGATGAGCGCAAGCCTCTTGTCTCTTCCTGGCGAAATTACCAGTGGGCCGATGGGGTCTTTCAACGAAACATAATGATAGTCTTCCACCACGCCAATGATGGTGCGGCGAAGGCTGTCGCGGTTCAGGTTGCGTATCCATTTGCCTAGCGCTTGTTCCGGTGTGTAGCCAAGCTTACTTGCCGCATTGCGGTTAATGAGTACCGCTTGCGCCGAATCGGTTTGAAAGCTTTCCGAAAAATCTCTTCCCGCAATAATTTTAAGACCGAGTGTTTTTACAAAATCAAAATCGGTAAACTCGGTGTTGAATAAAAATTTATCCGCGGCGTTTGCTTCGGTTTCAAAACTGTAACTGTCGTGAAAGCCGCCGGGTTCGCCCGACATAAGAGAAACGCTTTGTACGGCAGGAAGGTTTAACAAGGCGTCTTTGAATTGGGTCTTGTGGTTTGCTATATCGAGGTTGTCAAACTTTACAATCAGTTCCTGTTCTTTGTTGAACCCGAGGTCGGCGTTGTGGATGTACCGCATCTGGTTCATGATTACGACCACGCTAATGATAAGGAGAACCGATATCCCGAATTGAAACACAACAAGTGCCTTTCTGAAAAACGCACCACCCTTGCCGCGCTTTAATTTTCCTTTCAGTGATTCAATGGGCGAGAAGGAGGAAAGCAGCAGCGCTGGGTAGCTTCCGGCCAGCAGGCCAACCACCAGAATCACGCCGATGATAAAAACACAGATTAACGGATTTGTCCAGTAGGAAGGAAGTTTATAACCGAGCAAATTTGTGTAAGCCGGCATCAGCAATTGCAGCAGGCCAATGGAAAGAAGACAGGCAACGGTGGCGTACAAAACCGATTCGAGAATAAACTGTGCCACGAGTTGCTTTCGCACGGCGCCGAGCACTTTTCGCAAGCCTACTTCTTTTGACCGGTCGCTTGCTCTTGCCGTTGCCAGGTTGATGAAATTGATGCAGGCAATGATCAGAATTAAAATGGCAATGGACATAAAGACGTACACCGTTTTTTTATTGCCGTGCTTTACGCTGTCAAAAACATCCGAAGCAAAATAAATTTGGTTTAACGGTTTTATGATAAGCCCCATTTTAAAACCGGATTTTGCATAAAATTCACCCAAGTATTTGTCCATGAAAGCCGGGAGCTTTTTTTCTAGTTGCGACGGGTCCACGGCGGGGTTTAATTGCACATAAGTAAACAGCCCGTTGTTGGGCCATTGCGTAAACCAGTCGGGTTGAACGGGGCGCAGAATTTCAATGGGAACAACCATGTCGAATTGCAAATGCGAATTCACCGGAACGTCTTCGCAAATGCCGGTTACTTTTAGTTGTTGTTGCTTGTTGAACTGCACAACCTTTCCAATGGGATCATCGTTGCCGAAGTATTTTTTTGCCGCGGTTTGCGTCAGCACAATGCTGTTCGGGTCTTTCAACACCGTAGCCGCAGACCCCCTGACGAGCGGAAAATCAAAGAAGCTGAAAAAGTTGCTGTCGGCAATGAAAATGTTTTGTTCGTTAAAGGAAACGTTCTTGTAACTAATCAGATCGTTGTCTTTCATCACCCGCACTACTTTCTGAATGGCGTCGGGATAATCGTTGGCCAGCGCCGGTGCATAAGCTGGAGAGACGTAAGGCACTTCCCGCATTTCGCCGTTCATGTTGCCGGTTCGCATGATGCGGTAAATGTTCTTCCCGTTCTTGTGAAAATTATCGTAGCTCAGTTCATTTAAGATGAAGAGATAAATGAGAAAGCAACAGGTAATGCCAACCGTTAAACCAAGTATGTTGATGACGGAAAATATTTTTTGCTTGCGCAGATGTTTTACGGCGAGTAACAAATAATTCTTGAACATGCGTAAGGTTTTATTCGGTTCGTAAATTTTTTACGGGGTTGCTGTTCGCTGCTTTTACCGCCAGTAGGCCAATGGTGAAGAAGGCAACGGCTGCGGCAACCATACCTGCTAACAAAAACACCCACCATTGCAGGTTGATGCGGTAAGCAAAATCCTGCAACCATTTGTACATGGCCCATCCCGCAACCGGAAAAGCAACGAGTGCTGACACGCCTATAAGCAACAAGAAATCTTTGGAAAGAAGGCCAACGATGCTGTTGACGCTTGCGCCCAAAACTTTGCGAATGCCGATCTCTTTTACCCGCTGCGAAATGGTGAAAGCTGAAAGGCCAAACAAACCAAGACAGGCAACGAAAATGGCGATGAGGGCAAAAACGGTGAAGATGGTTTTTTGTCTTTCCTCTGATTGATAAAGCTTCGCAAAGCG
Organism: Flavisolibacter ginsenosidimutans; assembly: GCF_007970805.1. Lineage (GTDB taxonomy): Bacteria > Bacteroidota > Bacteroidia > Chitinophagales > Chitinophagaceae > Flavisolibacter > Flavisolibacter ginsenosidimutans. The sequence goes on from NZ_CP042433.1 coordinate 4,452,914, forward strand.
GTCGTCCAAAAATGTGTATTCAAATGGAACCTCAGGCAAGAATTTCTTCCAGGTATTTTCCAAATGCGCAAGGCCTTTGTGCACATCGCCGGAAAGCTTTACGGTCAATCCGTAATAATTTGAGTTTTTTGGTATGAACATGACCAGCGGCAGTATGCGTTGGTGCATGGATTCAAAATGAAAATCGTTGAATACGCCAACAACCTGTCCCTTGTTTCCGCCGTAAACCATTTGTTTGCCCACGGCTTGCTCAGGTGTGTTGAAGCCGAGAATTTTTACAGAGGCTTCGTTTAACAAAAACGAAGACGTGTCCATGCCGTAAGCATTTGAAAAGCCTCTGCCCGCAAGAATTTTCACGCCGTAAGTGGATAAATAATCTTCGTCTGCCACCACATATTTTATATCGGCTTGTGTAGGCGTAAGGCTGTCGCCTCTGTTAATTTGCGTGCCCATGTTGTCAAGCAATCTTCCCGTGGGAATACGCGACGAGCGGGCCATGCTTTTAACCGCTGCACTGGAAAGCACTTCGCTTTTAAACGATTCGTATTTGGGCGTAAGGCCGCCGTTGTACGAAAGCGTTACGATGCGGTCTTTGTCAAAGCCAAGCGATTTGTTTTGCATGTACCGCAACTGTTGAAAAACAACGGCTGTGGCAATGATGAGCACAATGGAAATAGAGAACTGCACCACCACCAGCGCCTTGCGAAACGACAAGCCGCCGCTGCCCGGTTTAAGAATGCCTTTCAAAACTTTTATGGGTTGAAAAGACGAAAGAAACAACGCGGGATATAAGCCGGAAAGCAGACCTACGGCGAACGGAACAAGCGACAACGGCAACAGCGTATGCCAGTTAAGCAAGATGGCGATGTTTAAATTTTGTCCCGAAAGTTTGTTTAAAAAAGGCAGCGTAAGCCAGGTGAAAAAGAAGGCGAGCAGCGTGGCCATCCAGCACATTAAAACCGACTCGCTCAGGAATTGTGCAATGAGTTCTTTTTTTCCTGCGCCCACTACTTTGCGGATGCCGATTTCCTTTCCGCGCAACACCGAACGGGCCGTGGAAAGGTTCATGTAATTGATGCAGGCAATGAGCAAAATGACGAGGGCGATGATCGAAAAAATATAAACCCGTTTAATGTCGCCGTTCTCTTCAACCTCGTCGTCCGTATGTGATTGGAGATGAATGTCGGTAAGCTTGCGCAGCGTGAGCAACGAATAATCGGAGGCTTTTGTCAGCCCGTTGTTGTCGGGCGGAATGTGGCGGTTTTGAAAGGCCGGCAACTGCGCTTCTAATTTTTTCGGATCATAATTATCTGGCAAAAGCACATAGGTATAAAAAGCATTATTGCCGTAATTGTTTTCAAAATTCTTTTTGCCGTAAACTGCCGAATCCATCAGGGTTGGAAAAGAAATCAGGACTTCGGGATGAAGATGCGCATTGGAAGGGAAGGCTTTGTAAATGCCCGTTACTTTCAAATCAAACTGATTGTTCATGCGAATGACCTTGTTCAACGGGTCTTCGTTGCCGAAATATTTTTTTGCCGTTTCTTCTGTCAGCATTACGGAGAAAGGTTCGGCCAAAGCCTTTGCCGGATTGCCACGCAACACGTGTACATCGAAAAGATTAAGCAAATCACCGTCGCCGAAAAACGAATTGTTTTCGCTGAACATTTTTTCTTCAAAGCGAAAGGGCGTCGGAAAGTTTTGCAGAAGCTGCGAGAGCACTTTGATTTCTTTAAAATCGTTTCGCAGCAAAGAACCAAAAGGCGGCGCAATGGCCGACAGGCTTAAGTTGACGTCTTTGGTTTGCGGGTTCAAAAAGGTGCGTTCGACGCGGTAAATGTTCTTTGCGTTGCGAAAGCGATCATAGCTTAATTCGTTCAGGATATAAGCCAAAATCAACAGGCAACACGTTAAGCCAACCGTTAACCCAAAAAGATTAATGAAGGAAATGGCCTTGTACTTTCGAAAATTGCGCAGGGCAATTTTCAAATAATTGCGGAACATAAAATTAATTTGAAGTCGTTATTCTTTCGGCTTGTGTATTCTTTCTTTCAAACGGTTTACACCATGATGTTCTCCAACACCGTTTGTCCGTCCAACATGCGAATGATGCGGTGGCTGTAACGTGCATCGTGTTCGGAGTGGGTCACCATTACAATTGTGGTTCCCTGTTCGTTTAAATCGGTTAAGAGTTGCATCACTTCGTTGCCGTTGCTTGAATCAAGGTTGCCCGTCGGTTCATCCGCAAGAATCAGCTTTGGGTTGTTTACCACCGCCCTTGCTACGGCTACGCGTTGTTGTTGCCCGCCCGAAAGTTGTTGTGGGTAGTGGTTACGACGGTGCATAATCTGCATTTTATCCAGCACGGCTTCCACGCGGCCTTTTCTGTCGGCAGTAGAAACACCGAGATAAATGAGCGGCAACTCTACGTTTTCAAAAACGGTCAATTCATCAATGAGGTTAAAGCTTTGAAACACGAAGCCAATGTTTTTCTTGCGCAGGTCGGCACGTTTGCGTTCGTTGAAGCCGGCGACTTCGATGCCGTTAAATTGAAAGCTGCCGCCATCAGGATCATCGAGCAGGCCAAGAATATTGAGCAGGGTAGATTTGCCGCAGCCCGAAGGCCCCATTACCGCGACAAACTCGCCTTCTTTTACGTCAATGTCCAATTTGTTCAGGGCTACCGTTTCTACGTCTTCGGTACGGTAGATTTTTTCCATGTTTCGAATCTTTATCATGTTGATGGGTTTGAACTTTGAGCTGACGGCTTCTTAATAAATGTCAACGATTAAAAAAGAAGGATAGAGTGGCGCCGATGCTTTGTGCACCTTAACGGGTTTTGTAACTTTTTTAACGCTGTCGGTTTTCTTTTTCTCTTGTTGCGGTTGCAGTGGAGCGTTGTGCATGCAAAGCAGCGAAAGCAATAGAAGCAATTTCATAATCGTTGGTTTGGCAGAGACATCCGCTTTCAGCTTATAGTCTCCTGGTTGTTGATTTTTGTTTAAGTTCAGTTTATAATAAACTGTTTATGAGAAATTATCAACTGCTTGATTTCTGGCAAAAAAGTCACCGGCTTACACTGCGCATTTACAAGGCCACCCAAACCTTTCCCAAGGAAGAAGTTTATGGAATTACGTCATAAATGCGCCGATCTTCCACTTCCATTCCCACCAATATCGCAGAAGGTTGCGGAAGAGAATCAACAGCTGAACTCAAACGCTTCTTTTCAATCGCGGCCGGCTCTTCCTCCGAACTTCACTATCAACTACTCTTAAGCAAAGACCTGAGTTATTTGTCCGAACAGTTATACAAAGAACTTAGCGATGAAGTCGTACAAATTAGAAAAATGATTTATTGTTACTGTGATAAATTCTGAGCCGTCAGCTATCGGTTTGACGCCTCTAAATTTTAGCTCACATCTAACAGCCGATAACCGATTGCTGACGGCTATTTCTTTATCACCAACTCCTGCATGTTACCGTAATTCTCATAACTCGACGTTACCACTTTATCGCCCGGTTGCAGGCCGCTCAACACTTCATAATAGTCCGGATTTTGGCGGCCCAGTTGCACGTCCACTTTGTAAGCCGTGCTGCCGTCGGCGCTTAATTTATACACCCAATTGCCACCGGTTTGCTGAAAGAAGCCGCCTTTGTTCAGCAATAACGCTTGCGTCTCGTCGCTTAGTGCGAGGCGTATCTGCAAGGTTTGCCCGCGACGAATGCCATCGGGTACTTTCCCGTCAAACAACATGTCCACCTGGAAGCGGCCGTTGTTTACCTGGGTATAAACTTTTGTGATCTTGAGTTTGTAATCCTGGTTCGCAACGGTCGTTTCGCCCGACAAGCCGATGAACACGCGGGAAATGTAATGCTCGTCCACGTCAACGCGAACTTTGTAGCCGCTGATGATGTCAATTTGCCCAAGCCGTTCGCCTTTGTTTTTGCTTTGCCCAATCTCCGCATCCAGCGATGTTAGTTGTCCGTCAACCGGCGCACGAACAATCAGGTCACCTACTTTCTTGCGCATTACGTTCAGTGCATTTTGCGAGCCTTTGGCCGATTGTGCCGCTTGCGAAACCTGTTGTGCATTCGATGAAGCATCTTGCATTAAGATATCATCGGTAAGTTTCAAACGTGCAACCTGGTAATTAAACGTATTCTCTGCTTGCTTGAATTCTTGCAAGCCAATGGCTTTTTGTTCGTACAAATATTTATTGAGATCGTAAACACGCTTGGCTTCTTTGTACGCATTCTCCACGTCGGTTTTTTGATTAAGTTTTTGCGTGGTGTTTTGCTGCGCTGCGTTCTTGGCAATCTGCATTTGCGTGAGCAGATTATAAACCGCTGTTTGCTGGTTCACCAAACTCAATTCCAAATCGGTATTTGATAAACGAAGAATGGGCTGATTTTTTTTCACCATGGCACCGTCTTCCACAAGTTTTTCTTCCACACGGCCGCCTTCAACGGCATCCAAATAAATAGTGGTTTGGGGCAGTACCACTCCGTTCACGGGAATGAATTCCTGGAACAGGCCTTTCTTTACTTCGCTTACCGTAATGCGTTCTGACTCCACGTTCACCTTCGATTTGCCGGAAGTAAAGTAAATGCTGCCGCCAACGAGAATCGCAAGGGCTGTGATGCCTGAAAGTGTAAGTGTCTTTTTTTTCGACCAGCCTTTTTTTTCAATAACTCTGTCCACAGTGTTTTGTTTTAACCCTACACTTTGTACGCAACGAAGTGCCAAAAAAGCGAAGATTGGTTTTCAGCAATTTAGCAAAGCGCCAATCTACGAAGGTGTTCGGATGCGAACAAATACTGTCCGCTTTTGATACACAGGGTTTCGCTCATAAAAAAACCGGTCTTCATTTTCAAATTCTTATGTGATGGCATGTTGTTAGATTCGCAGTTGTCCAATTTTGTAAAACAATATGTCGCTAAAGACTGCTTCTGTTCTTGTAATTGACGATGACGTGGACGTACTTACGGCCGTGCGCCTGCTTTTGAAGCCGGAGGTAAAAGAAATCGTAATTGAAAAAAATCCCGAAAACATCCGCAACCTTTTAAGCAAACGCGATTTTGACGTCATTCTGCTCGACATGAATTTCAATGCCTCCATCAACACCGGCAACGAAGGCATCTTCTGGCTGAAAAAAATTAAGGAGTTTAAGTCGAAGGCATCGGTCATTATGATTACAGCTTACGGCGACATTGACCTTGCCATTCGTTCGCTGAAAGAAGGCGCTTATGATTTTATTGTAAAGCCCTGGCACAACGAAAAACTAATCGCCACCATCAAAGAAGCCGTTCGGCAAAAGGAAGCCAAAAGCGCTGGCGGAGCGTCAAACACAGCTTCCGTTTTTGAAAAAGAATTGCTGGGCGAGTCGGAGGTGATGCAGGATATTTTTTACAAGATTCAAAAGATTGCACCCACCGATGCCAACATTTTAATCCTGGGCGAAAACGGTACGGGAAAGGAACTCATTGCAAAAGCAATTCACCAATTTTCGTTGCGGGTGACAAAGCCTTTCATTAAAGTGGATGTGGGTGCCTTAACCGAATCGCTGTTTGAAAGCGAATTGTTCGGGCACAAAAAAGGCGCTTTTACGGATGCACGCGAAGACCGCGCCGGACGCTTTGAAGCCGCCAACACCGGCACCTTGTTCCTGGATGAAATCGGGAACATTTCGCTGCACCAACAAGCAAAGCTTTTGAGTGTGTTGCAGAACAGGCAAATTGTTCGTCTTGGTACAAATGAACCGCTGCCGATTGACATTCGTCTCATTTGTGCAACGAACGTTCCGCTTGCGGAGTTGGCCAACGAAAATCGCTTTCGCAAAGATTTAATTTACCGCATCAATACGGTGGAGATTGTGGTGCCGCCGCTTCGCAAACGCGGAACTGATGTGCTATTGCTCGCCAATCATTTCATTAAAATGTACCGGTCTAAATACATGAAGCCGGAAATGGAACTGGATAAAAGCGCAAAAGAAAAGTTACAGTCTTATCATTTCCCCGGCAACGTTCGCGAATTGCAATATGCCATCGAACGTGCGGTAATCATGGCTGATGGAAATGTGTTGTCGGCAAAAGACATTTTGTTCTCGCCCATCGAATCGGCGCTGGTAGAAGTAGAAGAAGCGGCCCAATCGAACCTGAGTGCTGTTGAGAAAAACACCATCCTGAAAGTGATTGAAAAAAACAACGGCAACATTTCAAAAGCCGCAAAAGAACTGGGGATAACAAGAACGGCTTTGTACAGACGGCTAAGTAAATACGATATTTAAGGGCCCATCGCCAAACAAAAACCATGATTGCAAAAACTTCATACACCGCCATTTTGTTCCGGAGCATTTTGCTTTTTGTGACGCTGGCAGCAACTTCGTTTTTTTTGGTGAAGGCCTGGTACTTATGGGCGGCGCTCATTGCGCCTTTTCTTATTTACCAGATGATTGAATTTTTTCGGTTTCAGAAAAAGACGCACGAAGAAGTGAACCAGTTTTTAGAAGCCATTCATTACCGAGATTTCTCCCGGCAGTTTGATGTAAAGCATGCTTCCGCCGATATTCAACCCTTGCGGCAAGGCTTCAATGAAATCAACACCACCTTCAAAGTCATCAGCAAGGAAAAAGAAACGCAGTATCAATACCTGCAAAAAATATTGGAGTTGGTGGACACGGGCATTCTTTCTTACGAAGTGGAAAGCGGCGAAGTGATTTGGATGAACGAAACGCTCAAAAGACTGTTGGAACTTCCGTACCTGCGCACCATTCATTCCCTTCAAAAACGAAACGAAGCTTTGTTTACCGAACTGCAGGCCATTCGTCCTTCCGAAACCCGCATCGTAACGGTTCACCTGGAGAAATCAACCTTTAAAGCGTTGTTGTCGGCATCGGCTTTTCAAATCAACGGCAAGGGTTCAAAGCTTATCGCCTTTCAAAATGTGAACGAAGCCTTGGACGAAACCGAATCAAAAGCCTGGCAAAAATTGTTGAGCGTGATGACGCACGAAATCATGAATTCCGTGGCGCCCATTTCTTCGCTGGCCGAAACATTGAAGAATCGCTTGCAACTGGCAAGCACGCAACTTGAAGACGATGCGGTGGAAGATCTGGAACTGGGCATTGACACCATCAAGCGAAGAAGCGAAGGCCTTTTAAAGTTTGCCGAAACTTATCGAAGCCTAAACAAGATCACAACGCTTAACCTTAAAAAAATTTACGTTCGCGAACTCTTTGCGCACTTGCACCAACTGATGCAGCCAACGTTTGAACAAAAAGGCGTTGAACTGGAAATCATTCTCAAAAATACCGATCTGCAAATGATGGCTGACCCAAGCTTGCTGGAGCAGGTTTTCATCAATCTTATTGTAAACGCACTCGAAGCCGTAAAAGAAGCGGCGCAACCCAAAATCATTCTTTCCGCCGGTCAGTTGCTTGATAAAAAAATCATTCTCAAAGTGGGCGACAACGGCAGCGGCATGGCCGATGAAGTGGTAGACAAAATCTTCATCCCTTTTTTCAGCACAAAGAAAACCGGCAGCGGTATTGGCCTTAGCCTTTGCAAACAAATTGTAATGCTGCACAAAGGCACGATACAAGTGCAATCGAAGCAGGGGCAGGGAACGGTTTTCGTGATGCAGTTTTCATAAAGAAGCGCATTAAAATTTGGGTTAGTTTTAGCCAACCGAATTTGCTTGTGCCAACAAGCCGCACCTTTTGATTGCTGCGCCATACCCATTGAAAGTTTTACGTCATCAATAAAACTACCTGTATGAGCAGCATCCCGCAAGAATGGTTGCAACACGCACCCAAACCCCGCGAATTAAAGAAAGGCGAGAACTGGAACGTATTTCTTTCTTACCGTTCCGTTAACCGCACGTGGGTATTAAATCTTTACGACATCCTGGTTGAATTGGACTACAAAGTTTTCATGGATCAATTTGTGTTGAAGCCCGGAGATGTATTGATTGATCTTTTGGAAGATGCTCTTGCCACAAGCCAGGCCGGCGTACTTATGTGGTCAAATGCCGCTGAAGATTCGGCATGGGTGCGCAAAGAATACAACACAATGGAACGCAAGGCAACCACGAACAAGGACTTCAAATTCATCCCCATCAAACTGGATGCGAACGAGCTGCCGGAGTTTGCAATGAACCGCATCTTCATGGATTTTTCGTCGTATCCCGACGGGCCGAACGGCGGCGAATTGTTGCGTCTTTTGCACGGCATTGTTGGGCAGCCTATGTCGCCGGAAACCGTTCGCTTTGCGGCCGAACAAGACGAAGCCGCCGATGAAGCAAATGAGGACATAAAATCAGCTTTGCGAAACGGTTATCCCGAAGACATCATCGCTCTTTCAGAGTCAGATGGCTTGCCTTGGCGAACTACGCCGTCTCTTGGATGTAAGGCAGCGGAAAGCCTTATCAAACTCAAAAAAAATACAGAAGCTATTGCCATTCTGGAAAAGCTTGAGGTGCGTTTCCCCAAAGCGATACGGCCCAAACAACTTCACGCACTGGCCGTTGCCCGCCTTGGCGCCGACACGAGAGATCCAGCAGCCCTGAAACAAGCGCAGCGCATCCTGAGCAAACTATACGACACCGGCGGAGGCGATCCCGAAACGCTTGGTATTTATGCCCGTACCTGGATGGACCGTTATGCATTGTCGAATGACGTAAACGATTTGCAGCAATCAAGAGATTATTATGCCGAAGCGTTTAAACGAGCGCCTGATGATTATTACACCGGTGTGAACGCTGCCGCGAAAAGTATTTTCATGGGCACGCAAAAGGCTATGGACGAAGGCATGACTTACGCAAAGCAAGTGGAAGACCTGTTGCAGAAAAGAGCCGAAGCAAGGGCGAACGGTGAAACGAAGGTGAAGGAAGATTATTGGGAATGGGCTACGGCCGGCGAAGTGTTGCTGATGCAAAAGAAATACGCCGAAGCCGGCGAAACGTACAAAGAAGCAATCAAACTGGCCCGCACCGAAACAGGTTCGCATGAATCAACCTGGAAACAAGCCTGCCGCCTGATGGAAAAATTAAAGCCTTCCGACGAAGAAAAAACACAAGTGCTTTCTGCCTTTACACATCTGAAGGATTACGACAAGTTCAGCGAAGGAAGCTGAGAGTCTTTCGTATCGTTAGCTTATTGTTGCCATTAGCTGTAAATTTTATTGCGCCTGCTTTTGCATTGCCCATTGCTTGTTGCCAATTGTCCTTTCTCGTTCGTAGCCTACATTTAGCCAATGGCAGATGTGACGATAAAAGATCGGTTTTCGGCATTGGGTAATTTACCGGCCTTTTTCAAATTGGTGTGGCAAACCAATCCTTCGCTTACGGTTCTCAACGCCGTGCTGCGCATTTTTCGGTCGGCCATTCCCGTTGCGGTTTTGTACGTGGGTAAATTGATTGTTGATTACGTTGTGCAAATCAGTCACGGCGCAGGCGTTGATCACAAATACTTGTGGGAGTTGGTGGCCGCTGAAGCCGGCCTCGCCATTCTTTCCGATGCTTTGGGAAGAGCAACTACACTCATAGACAGTTTGCTCGGCGATTTGTTTTCCAACTATACCTCCGTAAAAATTATGGAACACGCTGCCATGCTGGATTTGGAGCAGTTTGAAGACACAACCTTTTACGACAAATTAGAAAGGGCAAGGCAACAAACCATTGGCCGCACCATCCTGCTTTCGCAGGTGCTCAGTCAGGTGCAGGACTTAATAACGATGGGTTTTTTAACGGCAGGATTAGCGGTATTTAATCCCTGGCTTTTGCTCCTGCTTTTTGTGGCCGTTCTTCCATCTTTTATTGGCGAGAGTTATTTCAATGACAAGAATTATTCGTTAAGCCGCCGGCAAACGCCGCAGCGCCGCGAACTTGATTACATCCGCTACATTGGCGCCAGCGATGAAACGGCCAAAGAAGTAAAGATTTTTAGTCTCTCTGGTTTTTTAATTGATCGCTTTCGGCAGTTGTCGGATAAATTTTACACCGACAACAAACAGCTTGCGATCAGGCGTTCGTTGTGGGGAACACTTTTTTCTTTGCTCGGCACAATGGGTTATTACGGCGCCTATGCGTACATCATTTCCAAAACCATTCAGGGCGTCATCTCCATCGGCAGTCTTACCTTTTTAGCCGGATCTTTTCGCCAGTTGCGCGGCTTGCTCGACGGTGTTCTTTCGCGTTTCACGGCTGTCTCGCAAGGCGCTATTTACCTTAAAGATTTCTTTGATTTTTTTGAGATTAAACCGCAAATAAAACCGGCGCCAAACGCAAGGCCTTTTCCCAAAAAAATTGAAGAAGGCTTCCGGTTTGAGAACGTTGGTTTCAAATATGCACATTCGGATAAATGGGCCAACCGGCATTTAAATTTTACACTAAAGGCGGGTGAAAAATTGGCCTTGGTGGGAGAGAACGGTGCAGGCAAAACAACGCTGGTGAAATTGTTAGCGCGGCTTTACGATCCAACCGAAGGAAGAATTTTACTTGACGGCTACGACCTGCGCGAATACGATCTGCGCGACGTGCGAAAGGCCGTGGGCATCATCTTTCAGGATTACATCCGTTATCAAATGACCGTTGCACAAAATATCGCCGTGGGCAATATTGACGAAAAGGAAAACCGCGAACGCATTGAAGATGCGTCGAAAAAAAGTCTTGCCGATTTATTGGTGCAACGGCTGGAAGGAAAATATGACCAGGCTTTGGGCAAGCGTTTCAATCAGGGTGTAGAACTTTCGGGCGGCGAATGGCAGAAAATTGCGCTGGCAAGAGCCTACATGAAAGACACGCAATTGTTGATTTTGGACGAGCCGACATCAGCACTTGACGCAAGAGCCGAGTACGAAGTTTTTCAACGTTTTGCCGACCTCACCAAAGGCAAAACCGCCGTGCTCATTTCGCACCGCTTTTCTACCGTACGCATGGCCGACCGCATTCTGGTTTTAGACAAAGGCGAGCTGCTGGAAGAAGGCAGTCACCGCGAACTAATCAACAAAGCCGGACGTTATGCCGAACTGTTTCAACTGCAGGCAAGAGGGTATCAATAATTACGGATGAGGTGAAGGAATTAGCGTACAAAATTTTCAAATTGAGAATTGTTTCTCTATCTTTCAGAAAGCACTTTTCCTCACTCCCCAACCACACATTCGTTTACCCTCGTACCCTTAAAATGAAAACGGAAGCGACTTATGGCAAAGGTCAGAATTGTATTTCCGTCGCTGTTTAAGCTCTGGGATTTTAAGTTGAGTTTCCGCGAAAGTGTGGTAAAAACGATATGCACAAAACGCACCCTGATTTGTTGTTGTTCTGAGTCGGAAATTGAACTGGCCATTCACGCTTACGAAGCAAAAGTAGAAGCTGCTACCGAGCGGTAAACAACAAGCTGAACTTCTCTCCCTACATTAAATTTCTATTTCGATATCTCCGCCTACCGGGTGTCCGACACAGGTGAGCACCAAACCTTTTCTCAATTCTTCTTCCGTTAATACTTCGTTGTACGAATGCCAGACGTTTCCGCGTAAGCATCTTGCCGCACAGTTACCGCATTGGCCGCTCTCGCAACTGTAAGGCAGTACAATGCCTTCGCCTTTTGCTGCTTTTAAAATTGAATCGGGATAGCGAACCAGAACGGTGTAAAGCTTGTTTCTCGTTTTGATAACAACGGTGTGATCGTTCTTGTCCGGTGGCGCTGCGTCTCTTTTGGTTGTAGTCGTTAAATAAAAATTTTCTCTTTTTATGTGAGCCGGTTTCATGCCCGCTTCTTCTAACGTATAAACGCACAAACGCATGTAGTTTTCGGGACCGCAAGTGTAAAAAAGCGTTTTGTCTTTTTCCGTTGCGGTATAACGTTCGAGCAAAGAAAGAATCAAACTGCGGTGCAGCCTTGCTTTGGAAAGATCAACCGCGTTGCTGAAAAGTAATTCCAGGTGAAAGCGTTCCGCAAATTCTCCTGACAGTATTTGTAAGGATTTAAGAAAGATAGTTTTCTCCACTGATGCATTACTGTAAACTAAAACAACCGATAAATGCGGCTGTGTGTAAAGAATTGTTTTGAGCAAGGAATAAGCCGGTGTAATGCCGCTGCCGGCCGCGAAAAAGAAAATTTGTTGATAGCGATGTACGTCATCCGGCAAAACAAAAAAGCCGCCTGCGCCTGTAGTTAAAAGTTCATCACCAGGCTTTGCGCGGTCAATCAGTATCCGCGAGAACGCACCGTTCTCTACCCTCTTCACGCCAATGGAAAGGAGTTCGCTCAATGCTGGTGCAGACGTGATGGAATAAGAGCGTCGCAATTCTTCACCGCCTTCAAAGTGCACAAGCGTCAGGTATTGTCCGGCTTTGTAGGAAATGCCGTGGCCTTCTTCAAACACAATGGTTTTGAAATCCTTCACTTCCTCTCTGATCTCTTTTACGCGAAGTGTTTTGTAAAGTTCGTTTGGTGTTGCCGTCATAAAATTTGTATCGTCTCTTCACTTGCTTCTGCAAGTTGGATAAATTTAAGAAGGCTTTTCTCTGCGTCGTGTGCAATCCTCTTTGCACAAAAACTTTACACCGCTTCATTTCGCTATCGCTTGGATTTGCTACATTAAGATTTTAAAACGTTGCAAATGACAGACAGAAGAAGCTTTCTGAAAAACGCCGTTCTTTCTTCAACCGGCTTGTTGGTGTTGCCGCTTCTTTCGTTTGATGAAAAGCGTTTTGAAAGCAAGGCGATCAACGGCAATCTGGAAGAAGGTTTTTTGCATCCGCCCGCATCAGCGCGGCCGCAAGCTTACTGGATGTGGATGAACGGTCACATTACCAAAAGAGGCATCACGCTTGATTTGCAAACGATGAAAGATATGGGCCTTGCAGGTGCTTTTGTTTACAATACAAACGAAGGCGTTCCGCAAGGTCCGGTTGTTTATGGCAGCGAAGAATGGACGGATTTATTGCTGCACGCGACAAGCGAAGCGCAACGTTTGGGGCTAAAACTTTTTATGCACAATTCGCCGGGCTTTTCCAGTACCGGCGGCGCAAAAGTTTATCCCGAAATGAGCATGCAGGAATTAACCTGGAGCGAAAAAGTTGTTCAAAGCAACGGTCTTATTGACCTGCAATTGCCGCAACCGTTCACAAAACTGAATTATTACAAAGATGCTTTTGTAATCGCTTATCCTTCGCTTGCGGCAGAGATCAATGCTGCGCAAAACAAGCTTGTAAGCGCAAGCCTCAACGGAAAGGAAATTGACAAAGAATTGTTGCGTTCAAAAGAACCGTCAACTTTTGTTGAACTTCTGCCAGTGGCGAAAGAAGCTGCTTTGCTGCAACTTGAATTTGCAGCGCCGTTTGAAGCAAAAGCCATCACCGTGAAAAGGCTTGCCGCTTTTTCTCAAGCCGGCTTTAACGCAGAATACAATCACCCGCTTTCTCTTCTTCTGCAATGCTCCAACGACGGCAAAAATTTTGAAACCGTTTGCACCATCAATATGCCTTTGTTGCGCTACATGAATGCACCCGGTGCGCAAAGCTTTCCTGCGGTGAAGGCGAAATATTTCCGGTTGCTAAGCAAAGAAGCGGTGCGGTTAATTGTTGTTGAATTGCATGCAGCGCCGCGATTGCAAGGCTGGCCGGGCAAAATAAATTTCACCGAAACCAATGGGAGAGAAGATGAGCAGATGCTTGCAAAAGAAGACATCATTGATCCTGCGTCGGTGATAAACATCACGGACAAATTAGGCGCCGATGGACGGTTGCTTTGGAACGCACCAGCAGGCTATTGGACCATCCTTCGCATTGGACATACATGTACCGGTGCGCAAACCGTTTCTTCGCCCGATGGCGCGAAAGGATTGGAGATTGACAAGTTCAGCAAAGAAGCCGTTGACGGTTATTTTGGCCTTTATCTCGATACGCTGTTACAAAAGTTGAAGCCCTTTATTCCGCAAACGTTTAGCGGAATTTTTATTGACAGTTGGGAAGTAGGCAAGCAAAACTGGTCAGTAAATTTTCCAACTGAATTTATACAACGATGCGGCTATGATATCGTGCCCTGGTTACCCACATTAACCGGCCGCATTGTTCAAAATACAAACGACACGGAAAAATTTTTGTGGGATTTGCGCCGCACCCAAGCATCGCTTGTAGCCGATAATTATTACGGCCGTTTTAAAGAACGTTGCGCAGCATACAGCTTACAACTTTATGCGCAGCCCAATGGGGACGGCGTGTTTGATAGTTTAGAGGTGGGTAAAAATTTAGAAGAACCGATGGCGGAATTTTGGGTGCGAAATGTGCCCGGCACGTTGAACGTTTGCAAGCAGGCCGTTTCCATTGCACACGGTTACGGAAGAAAGATTGTGGCAGCAGAAGCATACACGGGAATGCCGCAAACGTCACACTGGACGGAATATCCTTATGCCTTAAAAACGCAGGGCGATTATATTTATTCGCTCGGCATTAATTGTTTTGTTTTTCATGTTTTCGTTCATCAGCCTTACACCACGGGCTTTCCGGGCATGACGATGGGCCCTTACGGCACGCACTTCGACCGGAATTCTACCTGGGCTAAACAGGCAAAGTCTTGGGTGGCTTATCTCTGCCGCACGCAGTATTTATTGCAACAAGGCTTGCCCGTTGCAGACGTTTGTTATTTCAAAGGCGAAGACGTGTCATCGGGCATACCTGATGTGAATTATGTGAATCCTCCTGTGCCGCGAACGCTTGCGGGAGATGTGATTGGCCCGGACGTTTTGTTGAAGCAAATGCGAGTTGAAGAAGGTAAAATTGTTTTCCCCGATGGCATGAGTTACGGTGTGATGATTCTCGCTCCGCTTAAAAAAATTTCAATCAAAATATTGCAGCGATTAAAGGAATTGTTGGAGGCGGGAATGACGCTTGTCGTGTCGGTAAAGCCAGAAGACACGCCAGGGTTGAAAGACGGTAATGCGGCAACAATTATCAATGAGCTATGGAACAATCTTGATGGGCAAAGCGTGAAGAAGCGGAGCGTTGGCAAAGGCGAAATTTATTGGAATAAGCCTTTTGAAGAGATACTAAATGAACTAAAAATCTATCCTGATTTTACGTTCACTTCACGGAACGCGGATGCGGCTATTCATTATACACACCGAAAACTAAGCGAAGGCGATCTTTATTTTATCAGCAATCATCTTCGCAGAATGGAAAGCATTGTTTGCTCTTTTCGTGTGAGCAACAAAACAACCGAAATCTGGAATCCGCAAACAGGAGAAATACAAAAGGCGGCCTTGTATTCTTTTGATGAAGAAAGAACGAATGTGCCGCTCGAACTCGAACCCGCCGGCTCTTTGTTTGTTCTCTTTCGCAAGAATGATAAAGGACCTTTGTTTGATAGCGTTTTGCAAAACGGCGTTGAAATCATTTCAACAAAACCTTTCCATGCAACTCCGCAAAATCTTTGTGAAGCAACATTCAACAATTTTACCATCACGCTTTGGATAAAACCTGATGTTCCCTCCGAACATCCAAAAGGCATTTTAATTTTTCCGCCCGAAGGTGAATTGGTTTATGGATTTAATCACGCGGCTTGCGGTTTGGCGGCAGGGCAAGACGGCGTTCGTGTTTACGAAAGAACAAAAGGCCCAAACAGAGATGCAATACCGGTTATTGCACACGCACAAGCCATTGAAGGATGGACGCACCTTGCCTTGCTTTATGCAGGCGGAAAACCGTCTTTGTTCATCAACGGCAAGCTGGCTGCAGAAGGAAAATCATCAGGTAAAATTGTTCATCCCGGCCTTCATACGCCGCCAACCGACGAAGCATTTTCTGCTTATTTTGAAGGCGCTCAAACAAAGGCTGAACTGATTAGTGAAGCATTGTCTGCGGATAGAATTTACGGCTTGTATAAAAGAGGTTTACCTCCGCCTGAAGGCCCATCCGCCGTCACTGTTTTTCAGACGCAGAAAGGCGAAGTAAAGGCAAGGATTTTTGCAAACGATTCTTATCAAATGAAGAGCAACGGCCAAACAAAACCTTTTGAAGTGAAACACTGCAAGACGTTTGCGGTTGAACGTCCGTGGCGGGTGAAATTTCTTTCGGCTTATCCTGGGCCGTCTTCAATTGTGTTAGAAAAACTCATCTCTTTGCACAAACATTCAAACTTCGACGTGCGGCATTTTTCCGGCACGGCTGTTTATCAAACTTCCTTTTCTTTTTTTGAGAAAAACCTTTCCGCGGAACAACGTATCCTTCTTCATCTTGGCCGCGTGGAATGCATGGCCGAAGTAAAATTGAACGGAAAAGATCTGGGTATTTTTTGGAAAGAACCGTTTGTTGTGGATATAACAACCGCGATACGTTTTGGGAAGAATGACTTGGAAGTTGAGGTTACCAATCTTTGGCCCAATCGGATGATCGGCGACGAATATCTCCCGGCGGAAAACGAATACGACGGCAACGGGTTCATCAAAAAGTTTCCCCGTTGGTATTTGCAGAATAACCCCAAGCAAGGCGCACGAAAAGCCTTTTCCGCATGGAAGCCTTTTAAGAAAACTGACCCGCTTTTGGAAGCCGGCTTATTGGGGCCAGTGATGTTGATTATGGGAGTAGAATTGCATTTGCTTTGAAAGCTAAAAATCAAGTTCATTGCCTCGGTTACTGAACGTTGTACACGATTTTTTTTATGTGAAATTGTCCGTACACAAATTCGCCGTCGGGGTAATGCCAGATGGCTTCGCCGTAAGAAGGCAGGTTGTAGCCGTCGAAGTTTTTGTAATCTTTTACCGGTGTTGAAAACCGGTATCGTTTTTTATCGGCGATGGCATAACGGTCATCAGAAATAAAATTTGTTAGTTCGCCTTTTACATTGAACAGAAGTTGTGCGGTAATGGATTCATCTCTCACGGTAAACGTTGCTTTTGCAACCGTATCGTTAATCGCTTTCCATTGAATGCTTTTGTCAATCAACGTAGCCGGTGCTAAAATGCACATGTCGTTAAAAATAGTGACGGTTTCCGCTTTGTTCAACACACCGCCGCTTTCGCTTACCATTGGAAAAATTCCAAAGAGTTTGATGTGCATTCCTGCACGGCCATTCTTGTAATGGTGGTAACCAGGCACGGTAATACCAAACATCTTTGCTTTCATAAAAAATAATCGTGTGGGTTCGCCGGTAAAATTGTGCTGCTCCGAGGTAAACGGAAACCAGTCTTTTCCTTTGTCCCTCATGTGACCATCGAACAAAGCTTTGTAGCACCCAACCTTTTGCTTTCCCACAACGCCAACGTACCGCAGGTATTTTTGAACGGGAAGCGGCAAGTGTTGAAGGTCTGCTTCGCCGATAGTATCCGCTTCGGTTTTTGTTTTTTGCCGTGCGCTGGCAACGTCTTCCCGGTAGCTTTTTTCAAAACGCCAGCTTCCGAAAGAAAGAAGGCAAGCCAATAGAATAATGCTGTTTGCGATGGTGCCAAACCTGGCTTCTTTCCACACGGAAAAAATAAGAAACTGTGACAGCATCACCGCAACAATTCCAACCATCCACCACACATTGTTTTTTGTAAAGAACAGAACCGTTGCTATAAAAAACAACAACGCCGTAAAAAGCCACAGCAGGCCAACCGGTTTTGCAATGTGCTTTGTTAGCTGCGCAAAATTTTCGTAACCGAAAGCCCTGGCAAAGCCCATGCAATGAAGTGCGCCGTGGAAGAAGAGGATAACCAGGAGAAGATTACGTAGCATGAAATATTTTTTAAACCACACGAATGCTACAGCGCCTCGTTGCAGTCATGAATGGCAGCGCTGTTCTGTTTCATCCATTCATAAAACTTCAAGGCATCCGCTTTTTTAAACAACTGCGTTCCCTTGTTGACGGTGGCTGCGGTGCCGCAGGCAATGCCAAATTGAACGGCGTTTTCCAGGCTTTCCTCTTTTCCCAGCATCCACACAATGCCAGCCACCATGCTGTCGCCCGCACCAACGGTTGTTTGCCTTTTTACCGTGGGTGCATGAAATTCTTTTGCGCCGTCTTTCGTTACCAGCATTGCACCCGAAGGCCCCATCGAAACAATGATTGCCTCGCAATTGCTTTGGTGAAAAACGGCTTTTGCGAACGTTGCAATCTCACTTGGCTCCAGGTATTCTTTACCAGCCAAGAAACACAACTCCGTCAGGTTTGGCTTAACGAGGTAAGCACCGTTCTTCATGATTGTTTCCAAAGCGGCACCCGAACTGTCAGCAATAAATTTGACACCCTTCTTTTTTGCGATGAGGGCCAGTCGTCCAAGAAAAGAAGCATCAGCACCGGGCGGTAAACTGCCGCTGCAAACAAGAAAAGAAATTTGCGGCAAGCCGAAAATTGTTTCCTCTATCGTTTTCAATTCGTCTTTGCAAATGGATGGCCCCGGCATTACAAAACGATATTGCCGGGCCGTAGCCGTTTCGTTCACGACAAAATTTTCTCTTGTGTCGCCTTTAATGGGAATGGCTTTTACCGCGATGTCTTTTTCTTTCAGAAGCTGCGTTACCGTTTCGCCGTTAAGGCCGCCGGCAAAAAAAACAGCGAGACTTTCCCCGCCCAGTTCTTTCACCGCTTTGCTTACGTTAATGCCACCGCCGCCTGCTTCAATCAGCACATCGCTGCAGCGCATTTTTTTCTCCGGCATCAGTTGCGCCACGCCGGTGCTTTTGTCAAGTGCAGGGTTGAGTGTAAGCGTTACAATCATGGGTCGTATGCGGTGGCTTTGATAAAATTTAATTTGTTGTACACATCATTGTAGAAGCGGATGGTGCCTTCTGCGGTGTGCCACACCGTGCTGTAAAGAACAACAACCGGCAAGGGTTTCTCTGCTTTCACCACAACCGGCGCTTGCTGGTTAATGCAGCCTTTTGCCGTTAACGTATCGATGGCGATGCGGTTGCCGCCCAATAAATAATGCGCTAATTCTTCTGGCTTTTCTACCCGCATGCAACCGTGACTGTAAAACCGTCTTGAAGAAGAAAACAAAATCTTGCCCGGCGTATCGTGCAGGTAAACCGTGAAGGGATTGGGGAAATTAAACTTGACGAGACCCAGTGCGTTGTCGCAGCCGGTTGATTGGCGAATGACGTAAGGAAAATTAGCGGCGTTTAACGAACGCCAGTTGATGTTGTAAGGATTGACTACTCGCCCTTTTTTGTTCAATACCTGGAAATTGCCAAGCTCGAGAAAGCGAATATTTTTTTTGATGCTCGGCAGCAACTCTCTTGTTGCAATTTTATTCGGTACGTTCCAGTAAGGATATAAAATCACTTCGTTAATGGTGCTGGCAAGCGTTGGTGTTGGCGTGGACGGTTTGCCCGCAATAACTCTCGATTCAAGAAGAAGCTTTTCGCCGTCGTAAAGAAGGAAATTAGCGGAAGGAATGTTCACAAAAAGTACCGGCGTCGCTTCTTTCATTGCCGCCGTCCAGCGAAACAAGTTGACGGCGGCTTTCAGTTCTTCCAGGCGTTGGCTTACCGGAACGTTAAGTGCGGAGAGTGTGGTGCTGCGCAGGATTCCATCGCTTAATAAATCAAAAACTGTTTGCGCTTCTTTTATTCTTTTCTGTAATTCATTACTCGTGCTGCGGTTTTCAACCGAATCCGTAAATCCTAACAGGTAAAGTTTGCGCAGCAAGGCCTTGTTTGTGCTGTCGGTTTTGGAAGAAACAATTTTGACTTCACCGAAGCCCTTTGCCTGCATTGTTTGCAACAACCGGTTGTAAAGCTGAAGCGCATTTTTGTAAGCTTTTGCCTGCGGTTGTAAATCATCTGCCAGGCTGTACAATTCGCCCGGCAGCAAATGCGCTTGCAGGGCGGAAGCGATTGAAGGAAAAACATTGGGAGAAGGAAGGCCGTTGTAGCCGAGCGAAGGGCTTTTGTTGCCAACCTTTAGCTCGGAAAAAAAATGAAGCGCCGCATCGGTAAAACGCAGTTCTGTTTCTGTTGAATCAACCGTGCGAAGAGTTAATCGCTCAGGATAAAACCCGCTCATGAATCCTTGCTGGTAATCGCCTTCGTTCAGCGCCAGTGAACCCGATTTGTGCAGTAACGTGAGCAATTCCTTTTGCAGCGAATCGCGGCCAATCCACGCCGGTTGCCAACCGCGGGCTTCGTAAAATTGTTTGACCACTGAATAACGGGGCCAGTCCTTGTAGGACTCAAGTTTTTCCGCCGTAAACCATTGGGCTTTTGCTTCTGAAAGCAGGCCCCAAAGCATCAATAAACACGCAAGCACCTTCTTCATTTTCTTTTCCTGTTTTGTGTTAACGAATCCGTTGATGTTGCGGCTTCTGCTTTTTCTTTTCCAACGCTTTGCAACAGCTTTAGCCGCTGCCTGATGGAACGGTTGCGTTTAATTTTTTTGAATAAAGTATTGGTACAACTTCAGTAACCATTCGGCAACGTGCTGCCGTGCAAACAAGAGCCCGAAAATGGCGACAACGCTGGCCGCAATCCAGGCAGCGTATTTGCCCGCGGTAAGCGCATCGTTGGCGTAAATGAAGGTTGCCATGATCTTTCTTTAAGCGATGAAGTATTTGTTTTCATAACCCTTGTACTCATTCAACCGCCACCTTACTTGTGTGCGACAAAAACCGGCAGTTGATGATCCTGAATTAAATCCGCTACAAAACTTTTTTTAAAGGTTTCGGAAATGATGGAACGGTGATACGAGCCGCTCACCAAAATGGAAGCTTCTTGCTCGCCAATCCACTCGCGAAAATATTTTTTGGGGTTGATGTCGGCTTTGTAAAGCGTAAGGTTTTTGAAATGCTGCGAAGCCAGTTCAATTACCTGGTGCTTTGACGGAAATTCTTTTTCCACGTTTTTATCGGCATACACCAACAGCGTTTTATTAGCGGACAGTTCGGGAAACACATAAGCAAACTGCTTCATTGCGTACACCGATTCTTCGCTGCCGTTGTATGCCAGAATGTTGTTTTCCGGAAAGGTAAATTTCTCCGGTACCACCAATACCGGGCATTCTGAATTGTGCAGTACGTTGCGGATGTAGTCGTATTGATTGGCACCGATAACGTGCTTGTAAAACAGTTCGCCGCTCAGTATCATCACGTCGGCAAAGCGGGATTCTTCTTTTAATTCGGGGAGCGCAAAGTTTGAAAAATCTTTGTGTACGCGATAGCTGATGTCGTTGGCCTGGCAAAGCTTTTCGAACCGTGCGATGTTTTTTATAACGTAAACGTTTTCTTCTTCCTCAATCAGCGGAATAAAAACCGGTGCGTTCATGCCCGTTGGCGCATAGCTCCACAGGTTGGCGTAGTCGAGCTGCGGTACAAATACGCCGGTTACCATCAACGGTTGCAATTCGTTAAGGCGGCGAATAAATTCGAAGGCGCCAGTAGAAAAGTTGGTGCCGTCAACGGCAAGGATGACCTTTTTCATGATTGTGGTTTTGTCCACAAAGTAGGCAAGCCGCGGGGCGATAAAACTGATGCGGAGTAGCGAGTCTGCTGACAGATGTCAGCATTGCATCTTTAGGTTTCGAGCAATGATTTCTATCAGGAGAAAAGATGGCGACAATCATCGCTGCAAGAAAAATGCGGCGCTACATTCAACAAAAAATTTGTCATGCTTGGCACGCTCAACGCTTCTGAAATCGAAGCGGTCTTAAAATCGGGTCTGATTGGCCGCATCGGCTGCAGCGCCGATGGCGAAACTTATGTGGTTCCCATCAGCTTTGCCTACGATGGACAATACATTTATTGCCACACCCACGAGGGGATGAAGACGGACATTATGCGCAGGAATCCGCGCATTTGTCTTCAGGTAGATGAGATGCAGAACATGGCCAACTGGCGCAGCGTGATCGTGCAAGGTGTTTACCAGGAGCTAACCAACAGCGGCCTGCGTGCAGCAGCAATGCAAACCTTGCTCAACCGTTACCTGCCCATCATTTCCAGCACCACCACGCACCTTGGCGATCACTGGCCCTTTCACTCAGAAAACATTGATGCCATCAAGGGCGTCGTGTTTCGCATCGCCATCAAAGAAAAAAGCGGACGCTTCGAAAACTCCACCCAATCGCCGCACATGGCAGGATAAAAAAGATTTGCTTTCGGTTAGGTGTTCACAGTCGTTTGTACACCCAGCGTTTCGTTTGTTCGGAAAGAAGAAGGTAAGCAAGCGTAATCAGTAAAATACCGGCAAGCAGGGAAAGCGGCAGGGGAAGGAAGGCAAACAGTTTGGCGAAGGGCCAATAAGAAAGCGATACGCCGACCACGAACACTGCCAGCGTTGCATAACGCAAATAGCCTGCGGGTTTGCTTTTGAAGAAAGGCCGCTTTGTTCTTATCACCCATAAAATCATCACTTGCGTTAACAGGCTTTCGGTAAACCAGGCCGTGCGAAACGTTGGCGGCGTTGCACGAAAAACAAAATACAGCAAGCCAAACGTGGCAAAATCAAACAGAGAACTTTGCAGGCCAAAAACCACCATGAAGCGGCGGATGGCGGCTATGTTCCATTTTTGCGGACGCCTTACCAGTTCCTTGTCCACCGCATCGGAGGCAATGCCGAAAGCCGGGATGTCGGAGAGAAAGTTATTGAGCAAAATTTGTATGGGCAACAAGGGAATGAAAGGTAAAAGCAGCGAAGCAATGGCCATGCTGAACATGTTGCCGAAGTTGGCGCTGGTGGTGACGAAGATGTATTTCAACGTGTTCATGAACGTCTTGCGGCCTTCTTCAATTCCATTGTTGATGACATCCAAATGCCGGTCGAGCAACACCATGTCGGCGGCTTCTTTTGCCACATCCACCGCACCTTGCACCGAAATACCGACATCGGCTGCTTTGAGAGCACTGGCATCGTTGATGCCGTCGCCCAAATAACCGACGGAGCAACCGCTGTTTTGCAGGGCTTTGATGATGGCTTCTTTTTGCGCCGGCAAGGTTTCGGCAAATAAATCCGTGGCGGCAACTTTTGCTTTCAGTTCTTCCGCGTTCATTGTTGCGAGTTCGGCACCTGTTACAATTTTTTCCGGGCTCAGGTTAATTTGCGAAGCAATGTATTGCGCCACGCGGTAGTTGTCGCCCGTAATAATTTTTAGCGAAACGCCTTTGCTTCTTAACTTTTGAATGGAGCCGAGAACGTCTTCCTTTAACGGGTCGGCAAAAAGCAAGAGGCCTGCAAAGATCATCTCGCATTCATCGTCTTTGTTAATCACCGGGTCGCCGGTTACATCTTTTACCGCAATGGCCAATACGCGAAAGCCTTTGTCGCTGTACGCTTCAAATTGTTTTTTTAACGCGTCTTTTTTTGCGGTGATGGGCACAAGATCGCTGCCTTCTTCTGCCGTTGTGCACACGTCAAGAACCGTGTTGAAAGAACCTTTGGTAATCATCAGGTGCCTTCCGTCTTTTTCGGCCACAATGCTCAATCGCTTTCGGATAAAATCATACGGCACTTCGTCGCACTTGGTATAGCCGGTGATGTCAATTTCCTTTTGTTGCCGGATGGCTTCGTCAATGGGATTGGCGAAGCCGCTTTCAAACGAAGCGTTGAGATAAGCGTACCGCAACAAGGCCTGTTCTTTCGCTGCATCGCTGTCTGCGGCCGTTTGTAACTGCACCACGCCTTCGGTAATGGTGCCGGTTTTGTCGCAACACAGCACGTCTATTTCGCCCAGGTTTTGAATGGCGCTTAATTTCTTTACAATTACTTTTTGCGCCGCCATCCGCCTGGCACCGGCAGAAAGCGTGAGGGTAAGAATGGCGGGCAGTAAAGCCGGTGCAATGCCCACCGCAAGGGCTAATGAAAAAAGCAGGGAATCAAAAAAAGGACGGTGAAAGAAAAGATTGAAAACAAAAATAGCGGACGAGATAATGACCGTGAGCCAAACCAGGAATTTCCCGAAAGAGGTAATTCCCTTTTCAAAGGAAGTGAGCGGCGCTGCTTTTTGAATAGAGCCGGCAATCTTTCCCAATTCAGAATCGCTGCCGGTTTTAACGGCAACCACCGTAGCCGTGCCGTTAATAACGCTTGTGCCTTTGAACACGGCATTGGATGCCTTGTTCAACGACGAAACAAAACTTTCGCCTGCAAATTTTTCGACGGCGAAAGATTCACCGGTAAGCACCGATTCGTTTACGTGCAAATCGTTTGCCTCTAAAACCAAGGCGTCGGCGGGAATCATGTCGCCGGCCCGAAGCAAAACAATATCGCCTTTCACAACTTCTTCTATTAACACGTCCTGCACTTTGCCATCCCGCCGCACCGTGGCTCTGGTGTGTATCAGCGCTTGCAAAGCCTGCACGGCACGGCCCGCGTTTCGTTCCTGCACAAAACCCAAAACGCCGCTGGTCAACAACACCAGCAACACAATTAAGCTGTTGGAGTATTCGCCCAAAACGGTTGACACAATAACGGCGAACAGCAGCAGCAAAATCAAGGGGCTTTTAAACTGCGAAAGCAAAAGTTTCGCGTCGGCTATCCACGGCTTTGTAAGGGTTTTTGTTTCGCCCTGATCCGCCATGCGCTTCCGCGCTTCTTCAGCCGATAAGCCATTTACAGACGATCGCAAGTTGAGAAAGGCGGTATCCGTTGTTTGTTGCCAAAAGCTTTGCGATGTTTCCACACCCATTGTTTAGTTGCCAAACTATTTTTTTTCGCCCCAAACCTGGCTAACAGCCGTCAGAAGGCAAGTTGACCATATGCATACAACGATCAACAATAAACAACGTAGCAACAAGCCCGGCTTACAGCTTTAAAAACTCCAGCAGTTTGTACACCAGGAACACCGGCCACACAATGGCTTTCAAAAAGCCCAGCACGCCCATCCAAAAGCCGGCGGCGTGCTGAATGAAATAAATAGCTGCTCCCAAAAAACCGAAGCCGTAAACCGCATCGTGCTGGCGAATGTCGTATGTTCTTTGCTTGTCGGTCATTGCATTTGTTTATTGAAATTGTTGGTTAGCTTATTCGGCAAGTTATTTTATTTACGAAAGCATTGCATTCGGCAATGGCCTTTGTGTTTTGAAGAGAGCAATGCTTTAAGCGCAAAGCCAATCACCGCGCCGATGAAAACTAATTTTCCGGGTGAAGCCGAAATGAAGCGAACGCCTGCCGGAGAGATTTCATACACACCTTTTGCTTGTGCCTTAAGTCCGCCACCACCTCCGCCACCTTCACCTTCGGCGGTTTGTTCGGTTAAAGAGGTTTCTTTCTTTGGCCTCTTCCCTTGCCCAAATCCGCCGCCAAAACCATAGGCAATCCGGGCAACCGGAACAATGGTTTTATCGCCCGCTTGTATCGGTTCGCCAAATACGTTTTTAACCGTTGCGCCCTGCGACAAAATGGAGGCTAATTGTTGAACAAAATTTTCCGTTGCCATAAATGTTTTTTTGATGTCTCTACAAATGCCTGGACAAGAATTACCGGCTATAAAACACGTAGCAATCCCTTTCCGCTACAAGCTATTTTATACAGCTAAAAGCTTTAGCGGTGACATAACAATTCCTTTTGTGAGGAGAAGATTGACACACGAAAGTTAGTTTTCTAATAAGTCCTTAAGCAAAGACTTGTATCAGTCAAGGGCCTGTTTATGGTCAGGAAAAGCCGGCAGGGAAAAGCTTTTCAGGTTGGCTTTGTACAATTCGAACCAACCTACGCAAAGCAGCGCCGTAAAAAGACAAACAAAGAAACGCAGCGGAGGAAGGTTCGTCATGCCAAAGAAACCTTGCGCGAAAGGCGCAAACAAAAGCAGCAGCAAAAAGCAGATGGAAAGAACCATGGTCGGTAATGCCAGGTTGTTTTTGTAGCGGATTGTTTTTAGGATCGTTTGCTCAAAGGAACGGTTGGCATAAGTTAGAAAGATGTTGCAAAGAATGAGCGTGATGAACACAACGGTGCGTACTTCTGTGATGGAGGCGCCGGTAGCTGAATAAAAATAGTAAAGCAGCAGAATGCCAAGGGCGATAATCAATCCCTGCGAGATGCTGATAAAGAGTTCATCGCGTGCAAACCAGCCCTCGTTGCGGCGGCGCGGCGGCTGTAACATTATGGCGGCCTCCGCGGGTTCGCGTTCGTAAAAAACAGAACAGGTGGGACCCATGATCAGCTCCAGAAAAATCACGTGAATGGGTGTATAAATGTTGGGATACTTCCAGCCGAGCAGCAAGGGCAAAGACGCAATCAGGATGATGGGAATGTGAATGGAAATGATGTAACGCACCGCTTTCTTGAAATTGCTGAAAATCTTGCGGCCGTATTCAACGGCATCGCCAATCTTGCGCAGGTCATCATCGGTTAAAATAAGGTCCGCTGATTGTCGCGCTACTTCGGTGCCGCCTTTGCCCAGGGCAATGCCAATATCGGCCGCTTTCAAGGCGGGGCCATCGTTTACGCCGTCGCCCGTCATGGCCACGATAAATCCTTCGGCCTTCAAGGCGTTCACTACTTTCAGCTTGGCTTCGGGATACATGCGGGTGAAAACATTGGTGGTGTGCACAAGCTTTCGCAATTCTTCATCGTTGCTTTGCATTACCTCGTCTCCCGAGAGCGACGGCACGCCGTTACGCAAACCAATTTCAGTGGCAATGGCGTGCGCCGTTTGCGCATAATCGCCGGTGAGCAATTTCGCCGTGATGCCGGCCTTGTAAAACTTTTGCAGCACGTCTTTGACAAAAGTTTTTGGCGGGTCGTATAAAGAGAGCAAGCCCGTAAACTGCCAGTGAAATTCATCCTGCGTTTGCGGAAAGGCTTCGTCGGTGTGAAGGGCCGTTGCCACGCCCAAAACACGATGACCTTTCGACGCCAGTGAATACGCCTGATGCAAAATGGATTCGCGTTGTTTGGCGGTAAGGGCACAAACATCAAGAATGCGTTCCACCGCGCCTTTGGCCGCAGCACGAAAACCATTGCCTTCGGCATACACGTGCGTCATCATCGGCGGCCTGCCTTCCAACGCAAACTCTTTTACCATCTCGTGCCGCTTTCGTGAATCGCCTGTTTTTTCAAAGGCTTCTTCAATGGCTTTTTCCATTGCATCAAAAGGCGATGCTTCGCTGGCAAGAAAGGTGTAGTACAACAGGTCTGCCGCAGAAAAATTGCTTTCGTTGCCGGTAAAAGGACACACTGCATCCACCGACATTTTGTTGGCCGTAATGGTGCCGGTTTTGTCCAGGCAAATTACGTTCACCGCACCAAGGTTCTCTACGGTTTGCGGTTGCCTTGTAACGATGCCCAACTTTGACATGGAATGCGCACCCAGCGCCATGAAAGACGAAAAGGCAACGGGAATTTCTTCGGGTATAGCCGACATGGCCAGTGTAAGGCCAAAGAGCAAACTGCTG
The DNA here is from genome assembly GCF_007970805.1 of Flavisolibacter ginsenosidimutans. Lineage (GTDB taxonomy): Bacteria > Bacteroidota > Bacteroidia > Chitinophagales > Chitinophagaceae > Flavisolibacter > Flavisolibacter ginsenosidimutans. The sequence goes on from NZ_CP042433.1 coordinate 4,480,213, forward strand.
ACAAAATTGTGATTGTGAAAAAAGTTTACGAAGAAGATGAGGAGGAAGGCCGACAGGCCAAACAAAGCCAGGCGTTTTACCAGTTTGTTCACCCGAAGCTGTAGTTCCGTTTGCGTTTCGTTGTAGGTAATGATGGATTTGCCAATCTTGCCCAAGGCCGTGTGCACGCCGGTGGCCGTCACCGTTGCCGTGCATTGTCCAGAATTGATAACGGTGCCCTGGAATATTTTTTCTTCTGCATTTTTTTCTACGGGAAACGCTTCACCGGTAAGGATGGCTTCGTTCAGCGTTAAATCGTTTGCGTGCAACACTGCGGCATCGGCCGGAACTTTTTCGCCTTCGCTAAGCAAAAGCAAGTCGCCGGGAACGATCATTTCCACAACGATGCTTTTTCGCACGCCGTCACGCACAACGGTAGCTTGCGGTTCGGTTAAATCATTTAATGCGGCCAATGCATTTGATGTTCGCACTTCCTGGTAAACCGAAATGGCGCCGACGAAACAAAGTGCCACCACCATCATAAAACCCTCGGCGCTTTCGCCCAGCAAAAAATACAAAGCGCAGGCAAGCACAAGCAACAGGAACATCGGCTCTTTTACCACGCCGGCCACAATGTGCAGCAGGCGTTTGCCTTCGTTTAAATGCACGGCATTTTTTCCGTATTGCTTCAACCGCTCCGCGGCCTCATTTTCAGTTAATCCCTGCATAGGTTTTACTGTGCGGTTAAAATTATTTAAAGGAAAAGACTGTTGACGTTGAACCGCATTCTCGAAACAACTTCCGTAGCGTTTGCGTTTTGTTGCGCCAGCGTTAAGTTATCCGTCTTTGTTGTTTCCAGCCATACGCCTTTTGACAAACGAAAGACTTGCACAGAAACACCCAACTCTTTTTGCAGGCCCAGCTCAAAGTCGGCGACGGTAGTGGTGGGAAAGAAAAAATAGATGCCTTGCCGAAGCATCGGGTAAGCCACCGACAGCAAGCTGTCGTCGTGTAACATTTGCTTTAAAGGCGAGCCTTCCTCTTTCTGATGCGCCGTTCTGAAGAATTCAATTTTGAGGCTGGGAAAAGTGTGGGCAAATTCTTGTTTTACTTCGCCAACCGTTTTTGTTTTTTGAATCGTGAGCTGCATAAAAATAATTTGCTGATGAGTAAATGCTTGTTCGAATTGTGTTCCCAATCCAGGCAACGGTGCAAGGTAAGATTGGCGAAAGCCGGCTACCAATGATGCCGGTCAGGAAAAAGGGTGAATGCCGTCAGCAAAGCACAACTCACCGAAGCGTCGCTTTTCAAGAAGGATCAAAGCGTTTAGTGCGCATGGTTTCGCAACAAAAAATAAAACACAAGAAAAAGAACGACCATGATGATGACCGCGTAAAATACCAGGTGTGTCGAGGGCCTTGGTGTACGCTTCGGAGAATATTTAGAAGAAGATGAAACACGCATAAGCTTTGTTTTACGTAATCAAATTTTTTGAAACGGCAAGAAATGTTTCCATTTGGCGATTGTTGTTTTATCGCCGCAACGCTTTTCGCGACGTGACAAGTTTTGTTTGGCCCCGCCTGCGATTTTTGTTTTCGTTGTGGATTTTTGCGTCTTCCCTCCGCCACAGCAAGGCAGCAAGCACCATCATCCACAGCATAAAGGCGCCGATGTTGATGCGCTCCCAAACACCTGTGAACGGCGTCGGTGCGTTCACGGAAATTTTTGGCGCGTCAATGCCGGTGAGCATTCCGAACACGGCGAAAACAACCAGCGTTGCGTAGCAGTAAACACGAAACCGTTTTCCCAATGTCTTTGCGGCAAACCAAACGGCAAGAAACATGAGTGCAACGGTAAGGGCAGCAAGAACAAGGTGCATCGTGTCGCTGATGGTTGCGCCACCGGCTGCCAGGATTTCGCGGCGGTGCATGGGCGCAAGCGGCCAGAACAAACTCACGATGCCGTTTAACAGCAGAAGATTTCCCGCCTTGCGCAAATGCTTGTTTTCTGCGGCCGCAATGCGAACGGCCCAACCAAAGCAAAGGAAGAGCAAGGTATAAACAGAGCCGAGTATGACCCACACCGTTTTTGTTGGAGCGCCAACGGCCGATAACTCGCTTACCGTTTGCGACGCAACGTTGTAACCGTTGTACAGCATCGGTACAAAAATGTTCAAAGCAGTGTACCAAACGGAAGCAAAAACACCGCAAAGAAGCAAGGCCTTTGTGCTGTTCCGCATTTCATTAATCGTCTGATTTTTTGTTTTCATTTTGCTTTCTTTTAAGATGAAGAATGAAAACCTCTGCTGCAAGGTTTTTTGCCTTATCGAACGACAATTTTATCCGGTAATTTTTTCGGAAAAAATTGCGTCAGTTCATTTCCTTCAAACACCTTGGTGCTATAAATAATAACTTTCATAACAAGACGGTGGTGGATGGTGAAGAAACGGAAGTGCGGCCGGTTTCAGTTGAAGGCAAAAGGTTTTTCAACGCCGCTACCACATCATTGTACTGGCGTTGCTTGTCGGCGACGATGTGTGCATGCAGCGACTGTAGAACGGTGATTTCTTCTGCGTTGGTTTCCAGCAGCGAATACGGCGGTTCAAAAAAGCTCACCGCAACAATGTTGTCCATAAAATCACCAATTATGGCGGAAAGGTTGTCGCAGGTTCTTTTGTTTAAAAGCGGCGGCTGAAATTCTGTCTTCAGCCCGTCTTTAATCCAGGGCCACACGTACAAAAAGCGTTTTAAAATCTTGCGCACTTCGTGCAGGTCTTCGTTGCGAAGAACGGGTTGTTTCAGCAAGGTAAGGAGTGCCGTAAAGTTGTTGATGATGAAGTTTTTTATCCTTGCCCTTTTCAACTTCTTCGGCGCCGCTTTGGTTAATTTGTTCGAATGCTTTTTTACGTCGAGATGCAAGGCTTCTTCGCGTGCCGACGCCTTTTCTTCTCTTTCTTTCTGTTGCAACGATTGCAGGTAATACAGCGGCGGTGATAGCTGAAGTTGCTTGCACAATGTTTCTATCCGCTGGTTGTGCAATTGCAGGTTTCGAACGTTGCCAACGGTGTGATAAAAATGCCGAAGCGGCTGTTTAATTTTTAAATCGCCTGCCGGTTTATCGCCGTTGAGCAGCCACAAAAACGAATTGAGTTTTTTTATGCGCAACCTGAAGTCGTGTATTTTTTCCAATTCAAAATCTTCCAGCACGTTGCCGTACAGCGGCTGTAATTTTTCGAAATGTTTCTTTACGCGTTTCTTCACTTCAGAAGATTTCATACGCTTCGTTTAACGGCGATTTGCTTGCGGCCGCAACTTTATCCTGCGCGGCTTCTGCGTCGCAAATATTTTTTATGCCTTTCAGCAAGGCATCGGGATTAAACGAAATGCTGCCGATGCCTTTTTGCACGAGAAATTTTGCGAAGGATGGATCATCGCTTGGCGCTTGCCCGCACAGGCCAATTTTGACGCGGGCCTTCACAGCTTTTTCTATCATCATGCCAATCATCAATTGTGCCGCTTCGTCCTTTTCGCTGAAAAGATGTTGCAGCAAACCGGAGTCGCGGTCAATGCCAAGCGTAAGCTGCGTTAAGTCGTTTGAGCCAATGGAAAAGCCGTCGAAGAGCTCGGCAAATTTTCCGGCCAGCAAAACGTTGCTTGGTATTTCGGCCATCATGTAAATCGCTAAGCTTTTATCCGTTGTTCTGTCCAAACCGTTTTGGGCCATGACCTCAATTACTTTCTTTCCTTCGTTCACCGTGCGGCAAAACGGTATCATTAATTTCACATTGCTTAATCCCATGTCCCCGCGAACTTTTTTTACGGCTTCGCACTCCAGTGCAAAACCTTCTTTGTACAAGTCGCTGTAGTATCGCGAAGCGCCGCGAAAGCCGATCATCGGGTTTTCTTCGGCCGGCTCAAAAGCGGCTCCGCCAATAAGGTTGGCATACTCGTTTGTTTTAAAATCGCTCATGCGCACAATCACATCTTTCGGATAAAACGCCGCCGCAATGGTGGCGATGCCCTGCGATAACTTGTCAACAAAATATTTCTTTTTGTCTTTGTAATGATGCGTAAGGGCTTCAATTTGCACTTTGGCTTTTTCGTCCGTGAGAGTGGCAAATTTTGCCAACGCCATTGGATGCACTTTCACAAAATGATTGATGATAAATTCAAGCCGCATCAGGCCTACGCCGTCGTTTGGATAAAACGAAAGTTTAAAGGCTTTGTCGGGATCGGCGGCAATCAGCATTGCTTTGGTGCGCTGCGGCATCTTCACGGAAGAAAAGTCCACTTCTTCCAATTCAAAAGGCAGCGCTCCTTCGTACACGTAACCGGCCTTGCCTTCGCAACAGGAAACCGTTATGACATCACCGGGCCTGATTTTTTGCGTGGCGTTTTCGCAGCCCACAATCGCAGGCACGCCCAACTCTCTCGCCACAATGGAAGCGTGACTGGTGCGGCCGCCTTTGTCGGTAACAATGGCGGCAACGTTTTTAAGCAGCGGGTCCCAATCGGGACTGATCATTTCCGTAACAACGATTTCCCCATCTTTCAAACCGGCTGCTTCCGAAGGAGAATGCAATACCCGGGCTTTGCCGACGGCGACTTTGTTGCCAACGGCCTGACCCTTGGCCAGCAGGTTGCCTTTCTTTGTTAGCTGGTATTCGCTTGCAAGGGTTGTGGTCTTTGCCGACTGCACCGTTTCGGGACGTGCCTGCAGAATAAAAATCTTTTCGCTGACGCCGTCCTTTGCCCACTCAATGTCCATCGGTTTGCCGTAGTGGTCTTCGATGGAGAGACACCATTCAGCCACCTGCCTGATTTCTTCGTCGGTCAACACAAACTGTTCTTGCAGGTGTTTGGGTGTAGGAATGTTTTTTACGGGAGAAGAAGAGGCTTCATCTGCATAAATCATCATCAGCTCTTTGTCGCCCAACCGCTTTTGCAGAATGGCGTTTTTGCCCTGCCGTAGTGTTGGTTTGAAGACGAGGAATTCGTCTGGGGTTACTGTTCCCTGCACCATGTTTTCGCCCAAGCCCCACACGCCGCTAAGATGAATGACGTTGCGAAAGCCGCTTTCCGGTTCGAGGGTAAAGGCGACGCCGGAACAGCTTTTATCGGCCCGAACCATCAACTGAACGCCGACGGACAGCGCCACTTTTTCGTGCGCAAATCCGTTGTCTTCGCGGTACTTGATGGCGCGGTCGGTATAAAGCGAGGCAAAGCATTTTTGCACAGCGTGTAATAATTCTGCTTCGGTATTGATGTTGAGATAAGACTCGTGCTGCCCGGCAAAACTGGCCTGTGGTAAATCTTCGGCAGTGGCGCTGCTGCGTACGGCAAAGCCTGCGTGTTCGTCTTCGCAAAGCTCACGAAACTGAAACAGGACGGCATCGCTGACAACAAGGGGCAAACTTGCCTGCATCATCAAAGCCCTTGCTTTTGCGCCGGTTTCTTTGAGATTAGAAAATTTTTTTCGGTCCAGTTCGTCCATCAATTTTTGAAGCGGCAGGCGCAAGGCGTTTTCATCGAGGAAGAGCCAGAAGGCCGCGGCGGTGGTGGCAAAACCGTCGGGCACGGGAACGCCTTTTTCGTGCAGTTTGCTGAACATTTCACCCAGCGATGCGTTCTTGCCGCCTACCTCGGGTAAATCGGCCAGCGATATTTCGCTAAACTTTTTTACAAGCTTTGTCATAACGAATTTGTTTTGAAAACGTTTTTATTTATTGAGCCGCCAATCGTAAGCAAAGCGGCTTTGTTCTTCCAGTGTCAGTGCGTCGCTTTCTGCCGTTTGAACCCACTCGCCTTTTTTGCCCGTTCGAAAAATTTGTGCGTTGAGGCCGAAGTTTTGTTTCAACTCGTGTTCTACTCTGGCCACGGTGTGCCACGATTTAATTTCCAGGTTTCCGTTTTGGTGAGTCTTGCGAATGTCGGCCAGCAAAGACTTTTCATCCAGCAGAAACTTTGTTTCGGAGGGTTCAAAACGCTTGTGCGCTTTGGCGTAGAACGCAATCTTCAAATAAGGAAAACAGTCGTGAAAACGTTCCTGCACTTCCCCAATTTTCAGGTTGTCGTCAATCTGCAAAACCATTGTTCAGGATTTATTGTGAGCAATAAAGAGCGGCAGCTTCAGGTGTTGTAAAAGATGATCGGCCATGCTGGGTTTGAACAACCTTGAAAAACGGCTTCGCTGGTAAGCACCCAACACAACCAGCGAGGAATTTTTCTTGCGTTGTAGGTAGCCGATAATTACATCATCAGGATCGCCTTTTAAAATGACGGCATCGGCTGCGGGGAAATGTCCTCTTACATATTCACGAATGAGGCGTGCATCGGGCAACACGGCCGCTTCTCTTTGTTCCTTTACGCTGACGATTTCCGTGGGTAAGGATTTGAGGTCTTCAAAAAGATAACTGAAAGTTCGCACCGCATGAACGGAAGAAGGCTCGCCGTCGTAAAGCAAAATGAGGCTATCGAATGCTTGATAGGTTGCGGGCACAACAACTACCGGGCATTGTACATCGTTGAGCAAGTCGCGCAAGAACCGCGTGGGCAAACCTTCCTCGTAACGGGTTAATGTTTCCGCCGAGCCAATGATCAACAAGTCGGCATAGATTGACTCGTGCAAAAGTTCCTGCAGGGCTACGTTGCGGTCGCGGTGTATGGTGTGCGAAATGCCAGCAGCCGAACAAGCCTTTTTAAAACGATCAATGCTTTCGTCGCGGACGTGTTTGTCTTTTTCATCCATTTCGTGCACGTAGGAGTCCATGTCCTCGCCGCTGTAATGCGCCAGCTCGTTCATGCCGTAGCTCCGGCGTGTGAAATCTTCGAGAAAGACGCCTACCAAATGAGCGTTTGCTTTTTGTGTGAGGTGTATGGCATACTGTAAAGTGCTCTCCGAAAAATCGAGGCCGTCAAAAGCGGCAATAAATTTTTTCATAACCAAAGCGTTAATGGTGCGTGATAAAAATGGGTAGATCAACCGTGCGGATGAGACCTTCGGCCGCACTGTGTTTGAAGAAATTTGAGAGCAGGCTGCGGCCATAGGAACCCATCACTACCATCACACCGGTATGCATGAAGAAATGCGTGAGCAGTTCGTCCTTTGCCTGTCCTTTCAGAGACTCGAAAGTTACAACATCGTAATGCGCACGCATCCAGGCCATCAGGCGGCGGTGGTCTTCGCCCAATTCACTTTTGCCGCTACCGGAGACTTGCAGCAATACTGCTTTTTTGTTTTTGTAGGAGGGCATCAGATATGTGAACTGTTTGATGGCAAACGCGGCCGAGGCACTTCCGTCGTAACAAAAAGCAACCTGGTTTATCTCTTCTGGAGCATCGGGTGCAAGCAACACGGGACATTCTGCATTCGCCAAAATTTCCTTGGTAAAATGCGAAGGAATTTGTTCTTCGCCGTCGTAAAAATTCAGGTGCGGATCAACAATAAGCAGGTCGGCAAAGCGGCTTTCAAAAATCACTTCCTGAATCGGTTCGCCTTTGTCCACGTAGGTTTCGGTTTGCACTTTTTGCAAAGCACATTCCTGCACAAAAAGCTGCACCGCTTGTTCCGAGTCGGTCACTACCTCGGTTGCTGCTTCGTTTTCGCTGATGCTACTGAAGTAGGATGCTTCATCCAATTGCGCGGCAGGCCTGTAAAAAAGGTTTTCAATAAACAAACCCGTGATTTTTGAACCCGTTTCTGCTGCCGTCTTGCAGGCAAAACTTATTGAAGCAAGGTTTGGCTTGTGTGCGTTTATAACGAGGAGGATCTTTTCCATGACGAAAGTTTTACTAAAGCTATTGTGTTTGTTAGCCCCGAAACGATGAGGCGCATTAGCGTGTCCGCTGATTGTCGTCATTCAGGCTTTCGTGCTGCAAATGTTTGCGCTGAAGCCGGTTGGCCGTTTTGTAAAGAAAGAAAGAGAGAGAGGAGATTTGAATTTAAAGTATCTGTGGCTGCGTTCGCACGGTTCAACACACACAATTTCTCAGGCCTTTCAATGCGACTGGTTTCTTTCGGTTGCCGTTATGCACATACCTGGTATAAATATCATGGTTTATCTCAGCGGACTACGCCTTGGATGTTGTTTGTTTACGATAATCCGCTGTTGGTTGACAGGAGACATTCTTGCTTGTTTTGAAGCCCTAACCTTGCAACAGAATTATTGAAATGCTTTTTCCCGAAACCCAAGCCGGTGATAGGCTCTGCAATTACTAATAGATAAAACCACTCATTATGAAACAGATTATTCTTGCCATCATTGTCCTTGCTGTAACGCTGCCTTGTTGTTAACGATTTCGGCTCATGGTAAACGCATGAGCCGTTTTAAAAAGCTTGGCGGGACCGTATTGGGCGTCTACTGCTTTGAGGGTTGTTTGAATTTGTATACTTCAAAACCTTCGTGTCCGTTTGCATATTTAGGTGTCAACGACGATGAATTGCCTATTACGGCGACAATAAAAACAAAAGATGAAAAAGAAAAACAAGGTTATAAAATTTGGTGACGACATAGAGGGATATGCCCTCCCGGTTTTAAATGAGCGGGAAATAAGAGCATCGGCAGGAATTATGTTTTTGGTTTTGTTTCTCTCTCTGATGCTGATCCTGTTTAAGCAGGATTTCTTGTTGGTCAAGTACGTGATCGTTGTCTTTCTTACAGATTTTATCATTCGCGTCTTTATCAGTCCCAGGCTTTCTCCTGTCTTAATCATCGGCCGGTTGATCGTCAGCCGGCAGGTTCCCGAATACGTCGGAGCGCCGCAGAAAAAATTTGCCTGGAAAATAGGCTTGGCTTTATCAGGCCTAATGTTCTTTCTTCTGGTCTTGTTAAATTCCTATAGCATCATAACTGGCGTAACCTGCCTGGCTTGTCTGGTCTTCTTGTTCTTTGAATCGGCGTTTGGCATTTGCCTGGGATGCCTGGTTTACGGTTTGTTTTATAAAGAGAAGGCTCGACATTGTGCGGGTGAAGTTTGCGGGACAAGGCAAAAACAAACTATTCAGAGGATAGCACCCGCACACGTTCTCATTGTTGTTGGTTTCGTTGTATATGTCATGCTTGCGGTTGTTCTTTTTAATGATCATTTTCGTATAGCCCCGAGAAACCTGAAGACAATCATCAACTCCCGATGAGTTATAACCAAGACAAAGGTTACTTCCGATGCTTAACAATCTTGCCGCACTGGCCTTTGTTACGCTGGTGCAATTGTGCGATTGGCGAACGGCATATAACGAAGGAATTAAAGAAATGCTTTGGACCGCTGGTGTTTTAGAAAAGAACAGTGCATTGCTATTTCCAATGATAATTCGGGTAGAAACAGGAGTTGTATCGTTGATCTTGCTGCAACTTGGGACGCCTCAGTATTTGTCCGGCAGCTAGGGTGTTGCAGCACGTTAAACAGTAGAATGGTACCATCATTCATGAAGCGTAAGCCTGTATTACCCGAATAAAAAAGGAGGCTGTCTGGTGAGAGACAGCCTCCTTTTTTATGGCCCAACAGAAAATTTCTTACTTCGCAATCACCATCTTCCCGTTGAACACAACTGGCTTACCCTCTGCATCAGTCGTTTTCAGGGTGTACAGGTAAATACCCGCAGTTCTATCCGATGCCTCAAACCTAACAGCGTGTTCGCCTGCGCTCATCCGGCCGTTCACCAGGTGCGAGACTCTTTGACCCAGCGAGTTATACACTGCAAGACTAACCTGTGCCTCGGCCGGAAGCCAGTAACGGATGGTAGTAAATGAACTGAATGGATTTGGGTGGTTTTGTACCCTGACCCCTTCTGGTTTAACCGTAGTAATAGACTCTCCTATGTACTGGGTTTGCGTCATGAAGCTGCCAGTGTTACAGTTACCATTCACGGTGTAAACAGGGCCGTTATCAATGGCTGTAGTACCACTCTGATTAGGAGCCACGATAGCGGTAGCGGTGGCGGTGGCAGTATTGCCCTTGCCATCATTTACAAAGAAGTAGATTGTATACACCCGTCCATTGCCACCATCCATTCTTTCGCTGCGCAGATCCACGGATTTGCAATCAGAAGCAATCTTGATGTCCTGCGTAGTATTGCCATCTCCATTGCCCGGTGCATCGTCCGCTTCATCGCTTGTTACTTTGGTAATAACGACATAGCCGACAGGTATGTTACCGCAGTTGTCCGTTACCGAGGTTACAAACTGCGATACACTTATCGTTTGGTATTTGTGATTGGGAGACCATAACAGAACAATCGGATTTGTGATTGTGTGAATCACCGGCGGCTGGTCATCGTTAACCGTAACGGTAAAGCTGCAGGTAGCATCAGGCAAAGTGCCATTAGATGCCCTACAGTTCACGGTGGTTGTTCCGACAGGGAAAGTGTAAGGTGAAGTAATTATCGTAGCTCCAATTTTATATACTATCGTTGGTGCCGGTACTCCTGTTGCTGATGCACTAAACGAAACTGACTTACTGCACTGGCCGGAAGCAGCAGTTGTTGTTATAGTAGCCGGACAAGTAATTGTCGGCGGTACGGTGCAACCGGTTGCTGCATTTAAGGCCACTGGGTTCCCGCTATAATTGGTAACACAGGCTGGGAAATTTTGCGAACGTACTGCAATAGTGTAATTACCTGCTCCAGGACTGAATGTATTGGATGTAAACCAGTTAGCACCACCATTAATACTGTACTCAAGTGTGCCGGTGCCTGATGCGTTTACGACAATCGTTCCGGCAGGCGCTGCACAAGTTGGTTGGGTAACGGTTGGTGTAGTAACTGTTGGTACAGGGTTCACTGTTATAGATCCACCAATGGATACATTTCCGCAGCCGCCTGTTAGTGTGACCGTGTAGTTTGAAATACCCGATGATGATGGCGAACCATTGATGGTTACAACATTGGCCGACCATGATCCGCTTACACCTGCTGGCAAACCACTAAAGTTGGCCCCTGTGGCCCCGGTTGTAGCATAGGTGATGGTAGTTATTGGTGTATTGATACAAGCTGCTTGCGCATCGGTACCCGTTGCAGAAGTAAGTACAATGCTATTAGTTGATGTAATGTTAACCGTTACCATTGCGCAGGTGGTGGTGTTACATGTACCATTATACCTTACAAAATAGGTGGTGTTAGTACTTGGAGAAACAGTGATGGCATCTCCCGTGCCTGCCGGAGTGCCTCCGCAAGAACCGGTGAACCATTCTGTAGTTGCTCCTGTTCCTTTTGTTCCACCCGCTACAGTCAATATAGTGCTGCCGCCATTACAGATAGATGTACTTCCGGTGGCACCGGTTGGAGCCATAGAGAGCTGGTTAACAGTTATAGATTGCGTTACTCCTGCGGTATTTGCAGTGCAAGGTGAAGCCGTATTTTCAATTCGCACCCAATAAGTGGTATTGCTTGTTGGCGATACAGTGAGGGTTGAAGAAGTCTCGCCTGATAATGGTGCCGTTCCTACAACAGTGCCGGTTCCCCACTGATAATGTGCATTTGTACCCAACGTACCGCCGGTGACCGCTAACGTGGTGGAACCGCCATTGCAGATGGTTGTATTTCCTGTAATTCCAGATGGGGCACTTGAAGGTTGATAAACCGTTACGACTTGCGTTACGCCATCAGTAGTTGGTGTACAGGGTGAAGCTGTGTTTTCAATCCGTACCCAATAAGTTGCGGTACTGCTTGGTGATACGGTAAGAGTCGAATTTGTTTCTCCAATTAGTGGCGAGGTTCCAACGACGGCGCCTGTGCCCCATTGGTAGGTTGCCCCTGTTCCCAAGATACCTCCCGTAGCAGTTAAGGTAGTGAGGCTTCCGCTGCATATAGTTGTAGTACCAGAAATGCCCGATGGTGCAACAGATGGCTGGTTAACCGTTACAACCTGCGTTGGCCCGCCTGTATTTACAGTGCAAGGTGAAGCCGTATTTTCAATCTGCACCCAATAAGTGGTAGTGACGGTTGGTGATACAGTAAGGGTAGAAGCCGTTTGCCCCGGTAATGGTGACGCTCCGACCACGCTTCCGGTTCCCCACTGGTAATTGGCGGCCGTTCCTAAAGTGCCTCCTTCAGCGGTTAATGTAGTGGATCCCGGGTTACAATAAATGTTTGTACCGGAAATGCTTGTTGGTGCCACGGATGGAATATTTACTGTAAGCGCGGCATCGGTCGAAGTAGCTGTTCCGCATTCATTGGCTGCCTGTACATTATAGTTGGCTAACGCATCACCTGCTTGCGCATTGGTGATGGTTAACGTGGCTGTGCCGGCGCCCGAAACGGTAGACCCGGAAGCTTGAAGGCCATCCACAAGATTTGTTGTACCAACACGCCAATGTATAGTAGGTGCAGGAGTTCCTGTTATGGTTGCTGTAAATGTGGCTGTACCATCTCTGCAAACCGTAGTAGTAACCGGGTTGGTGACAGTTGGAATTGTATGTACAGTAATATTTGCCCTGGAAGGAGAAGTTTCTGTAGCCGTTAAATTATCGACCACAGCATTCACAGTTGCTGTACCCCCTGTTCCGTCAGAAGTGAATAATGCCGTAGCCTGTCCATTGGCCTGGATGGTTCCTTGCTGGCTGGAAAGGCTTCCCAGCGTTGAACTCCAGGTAACAGGACGACCGATTAAAGTAACTAAGTTGGCCAGTGTAATTGAAGTACCTGCTGAGTTTTTAAGGAAACTTGTTGTAATGTTAGATGTATTGCCCAGCCCTGCGGAAGTATTACAAATAGGGTTGGGTGAAGCAGTGGTTTGTAGTTGCAACCAGGTACCTGTAGTCAGCGTTCCCGTGCCACCGCTACCACCAATAGCAGCCATGTTACAAGCTCCGGCAACATTTGGCCCTGTATTACAACCCCACCAGTTGTCGTTTGCATCTACATTGCCTTGTGAACTTGGCATAACAAGACCATTTGGCGCAATGGTAGAAGTATTATTTACTATGCGGTTATAATGCACCTGGGCTGTATTACCAACATCAAATGCATTGTTTATTTCTAATGCGCCGCCTGCGCCACCAACGGCATTCGTTGCATTGCCTGTAAACGTATTTTTTAAAATAGAAACACTGAATGTAACACCGGCATTGATCCTTCCCTGTGCAGAAACATAGATAGCGCCACCGCCAGCACCGCCAACAGCGGTATTGGTAACTGTATTGTTGGTAAATGTAGAATTGGTGATGCTAACCGATCCGTTTCCAGCACTTACCAGGTTTTCAAGAAAATAACTTACAGCGCCACCATCAGCAGCAGCATTTGTATTATTAGTAAAAGTGCAATTGTCAATAGTTAATGTTCCTCCCCCATTGTAGCGAACAGCGCCACCGGAACCTTTGTCAAACGGAACAGTATTGTTTTGAAAAATGCAACCATTCAGGGTTAAGCTATTTGATGGGCCCCCGGCAATAATAGCGCCGCCGCCATAATCATCGCTGGTAAGATTACCCCCGGTAAACTGCATGTTGTTTATCGTGGTTATCATATTTGGCTGCAGCCCAGACGTGCCTATAAACAGAATACGGCCTTGCAGCGTTGTCGTCATGTGAACGATTGTTGTAGATGCTCCTGCACCGTTAATGGTAATATTCTCGACGATATCGTTCAAGGTTATCATGCCGAGCGTAAGATTGTACGTTCCTGCGGGAACAACTATCGTTTGTGAACCACCAACAGCATTGGCCGCCTCTAGCGCCGAACGGAAAGAGATTTGGTTAGAAGCATCGAGACCAGTTCCTGCACCTGGGTTAGCGGCATGCGTATCGTTGGTTGTGGTGACCGTAATAGTAGCTGCAGAAGCTGACAAAGTAAGCAGAACAGAAAAAAGAAATAGACTTACCGTTTTAAAATTGCTTTGTACAAGTTGCTTCAGATTTTGGTCGCAAGAATGGAGCATAATGACGTATTTAAAACTTTAATAATCAGATAGGCGGTTGCCAAACGATACAATAAATGTTCACATCTTCACTTATACCCTTATGATCGTGGTGGAAATACTCCCTGCAACGCAATACAAAAATTTAATGTGAGGTAGGGCATTAAGCTATTATGAGGCTGGCTACCGCCGGATACTGATACGGCCGATGGGTTCATATTTTGCGCCGTTCCTTGCGCAGTAGCAAAGAAATTAGGTGCAGGCCGTCCACCAGGATTTCCCCAAAGCAAACCATTGGGATCAGCGGCAGTACCTGCAAGTTTTGCATTCACTGTATGGCTATGCATCGGTATCTCAGTCTGGAGTAAGGTAACGGTCTCTTCTCCCGCTGATTGACCAAGATCATATAACGACAGCCCCGGCCCCTGGCCCGGTTGTACTGGCGATCTGCCCTGCAAATCGGGAAGCGCAAAATTGCTTTTTCCGTCGCCGCCGTAGGTTGTGCCCAATAAGGAGAATAAAGCTGTATTCTGGCTTAAAGGCAATAGCTGTCCATCGCATGTTGCCCAACCTGTTGGGGGAAAGTTGAAAGGAAAAATTCTTATTTCTGCTACAAAGGGGTCCATTGTATTTCTTTTAATTATTTATTAATTCCGCGAAGGGAATATTCCTTGCAGGGCAATGCAAAAATTGAGGGTAAGAAACGGTGACATGTTGAAATGAGGCTGACTTCCGCCAACACTTGAAATTGCCGTTGCCGACATGGCTTCGTTTGCAGTTCCCGAATAGGGTTTAAAGCCGGTATTGCTTGCCCAGAAATTATTCAGCGGTGTGCTTGCATCAGGCGAATTGGAACTTCCCTGCGGGATATGCGTATGCGCCGGCATTTCCGCTTGGGTAAGGGTATGATTCTCTTCTCCTGCCTTTTCCCCCAAGGTATGGCCATTCCCCATGTGCATAGGGACCCGGCCTCGCAAATCCGGTAAAGCAAAGTTCACCCGCCCGTCGCCACCATAAGTGGTACCGAGCAGCGAGAAAAGCGCTTGGTTCTGGTTAATAGGTAATAATTGGCCATTGCATAAGGCCCATCCCTTTGGTGGGAAACCGAAAGCGGCAATCCCTATTTGTGCTAAAAATGGTTCTGTTGACATAATATCTTTTTTAGGTTACTATTCTATTTAAAATGCCAGTTTAGGTTTGAGAAGGGAAAACCCCAAATAGTGAAATGATAAAGCTCACACACAAGTATGGTATCATGTTGTCGTGTGGCTGGCTGCCTCCTACCTGTGCCAGCGAAGCCGCATTCATTGCAGCATTTCCCGGATCGGCTCCATAAGGTTTTATTCCACCACTTGCAGTGGCCCAAACATTGCCATTGGGGCTATCGCTTGCCCCTACTGTGTTAGCTAAAGGCTGGTGTGTATGTAACGGAATCTGCTGAACGGTTAATGTTACTTGCTCAACACCGCCTGTTTCCGCAAGAGTGCGTGCAGATAAACCAGCTCCGCCCCCCATGTGTATGGGCACGCGGCTTTGTAAATCTGGTAGTGCAAACGTCGATTGCCCATCTCCTCCGTAAGTAGTGCCAATTAAATTGAAGAGCGTTTCATTTTCTGAAATGGGAAGTATTTGCCCACTGCAAAACATCCATCCTGCGGGTGCGAAATTGCCGGCAAACATTCTTATTTCACCAACGTAGGGTTGTGCCATATAAAGAGTTATTTATTGCCAAATTGAATTCACGTTCTTATAAACTTCTATCGTTAATTCTCAGCGTCGTTTTTCAAAATTTACTTACCGGCACTTCTAAATCTTTGGCCACGTTTATCGTCCCCCCAATACCACTTCTAAGAAAACACAGCTTCATATTGCATTCCCGCTTCATTGCATTCGACAGGCACTAAAAAAATCTGCATACTGCCTAATGCAGGTTGCTCAATGGTATAAATAGCTTGCTGATAATAATGATCTTTTTGTGTGGTCTGAAGTAGAATAGAAAAAGGCTTACGCTCCACGTTAGCATAAGGCGGCATTTCCACTACTTTTACTAACTGCGCAGTGGCAACCTCATTGGGAAAATGGATAGAAAAATCTTTACTCACCTGCGACTGAAAATCAGAGGCTGTTAAAAGTTGTAGTGCGACTTCCATTGGTTGCTTGTTGTTTACATAATACGTTTTCCTGGAAAGAATGAGCGTTGCTTTTCCACTCTAATAAATGATATACGCCATTGGTCTGGCTCACTAACACGAAGCCTAAGCCTTTATATAATTTCATTGCCCGGTTAAAGCTTTCTACATGGATGGTTACCGAGCGATTCGTATCTTCTGCCAATTCCATTATGGCTAATAAAATCTGTTTCCCAATGCCTCGATTTCTCCAGCCGGGCAAAAGTGCAATGTCAATGATGCGCATGCTTGCGCCTTCGTAATGCGTATGGAGGTACAGCCGCCCAATAGTTTGCGACCCGTATTCAATTACCCAAAAATGGGCGCCGCCATAATTGTTTTGATAATAGTTGTGCTGCGCTGTAAACTGCGACCTTAAAAAAATTTCTTTCTGGCTTGCAGTCCAATCGGTTAGTTGCGCCAGTTCTTCTGTGCGGGTGCTTGAATAAATCTGACATAAAATTTCTTCATCATTAGCGGTAATGGTGCGCAGATGAAGCAGCGGATCAGATAACTTCAGTACCATTAAATATTAATTAACTGCGGTTTCTTTAAGCGTTATACGCGGCGTATCTCTTTAAAATGCCGGCGTAACTTTCGTCTTCTGCACCGGTAAAGATGGCTTTGGAAGCCACGTTTATTTTTTCTCCACACTCGTTAAACGTAAAGTCAATGCGGCTTATCATAGCGCCTTTAGCACCTGCATAACTTATGATTACTTCGTGGTTGGATTTGTTTCTTATTACTTCTGTGTTGTGCAGCGAAGTCTTGCCCACTGTGCTTATCATCACATCAATACCGGCGGAAAGACCAGCTAATTTCAAACACTTTTTGTCTGAGGACTGAACGACACAAATAATTAATGTGCAGTTTTTTGATGACCGCAATAGCTGAGCGGTTTGGTTAATAACTACCGCAAGAGGTAAGGTTGATGTGTTTTGAGCGCCTTTTAAAGCAGGTATTCCTGCATTGATAATGCCTATGCAGGCTTTGCCTTTTTTAAGAATGGAGTAAGGTAACAAGCCGGTGTTAATGCCAAGCTGTTTAATGTAGGGAACAATCTTCACCCCGCTTGCATTTACGATCTCCGCAAAACAGGTTGTTCCTAAGGCTAAATCGGTCCACCCTGGAACTACTGCGTCATACGCTGCATTGCTTACTCTTTTATAAAAGTTCAACCGTTCTTCTCTCGTTTGCCGGCAGCCACTCATGTTGCCTGCATCGATTACCACGGCCGATGGGTTCTCATTTCTTATGCCTGCTAATTTCTCAGTAATGTTTTGCAAGCCGCCTAACCCGGAAAGTTTTTCAGTTATTCCTAATGATGACCATTGGCCTTGTATGTTAGCGGTATGCAAAATGGTCAGCATACTTGTGCGTGTTGGAGGCAGACATTTGCCGCCGACACTTGCAAAAGCATTCAGGGGCTTTAAGATAGAAACAGCACCTGCAGCCATAGTGAACCTTACTAAGAAGTCCCTGCGATTCGTCATGGTACAATTATTAAAACAATTAATGAGAATTCAGTACCGGTTGCAAAACAATGCACACTGCGTAATCAACGTGTATCCTCGTATTGTAGGACGTTACCTAATTACAGCATACGAACACATACCGTCAAAGGTTACGATGGCCGATTGGCATTGATCAGGGGTGCTTATTAGGTGCTTTAGGTAGGCTATTTGTAATAAAAGCGGTTGTAGTGAGGATCTTGGGGCTTTCCATGTCTTTGCGTACACAAGCAAAGACGAACCAGTAGCTAAGCTACCGGATTGTAATTAAATAATAAACTTTAATTACGTATTTTTTTAAAATTCTTTACAACGGAAAGTTATGAATTGGTCTTATGTTGAAAAGCTGCATGCGGCGTTTCCTTTGCCGAAGTGACTTTACTAAAGCTTTTACTGACTGTAATCTTTCTTTAAAGTTATATGAAACTCATTTGGAGGTTGTGCCTTTGTAATTATTAACCAATATATGACCATACAGTCCTCAACCATAGACTGGTTCAAATTTGTCGCCCCTGCTCTGGTGGAAGTAAGATGCAAAAAGCCGAACTCTATTAAGTTCGGCTTTTCAAAGTTGGTGGAACAAAGAGCGGACAAAGGTCGAATCGGTTATAAGATGATTTAATAAGGTTGGCAAGGCTGGTTGATTCGAAGTGATTTGATGCGTTCTTATTTTAAGACAAAGCGGTCCGACCTTTGTCCGGCATTCTACTCCGGCTAATTTCCATTAACTGGCGCGAATACAGCGAACTGTGGCATGACCCTTGCCGCTTCTTGAGAGGTTTCATTCATATTAGAACAACCATACAATGAGAAAGGCCCTGCTTCTTTTATTCTTTTTACCGCTTTTATGCTTTGGTCAAACCGCAACTTATTTTTCCCCCGATGGCAGCGCAAATTTTGGCAAATATCTTTCTTATACCGGCTACAGCGTTAACTTTAGCGGGAATATAAGATTGGTTGAAAAGTTGTACGGCGGTCTCTCAACCGGTGTACTGAAGATGCAGCCCTTTGTTGATAAATTAACTGTGCCGCTTTCGGCAAGAATTACATTTTTTACGGCCAGTGATGAAACGCAAATCGCTCCATTCGGTTTGTTTGAAGTGGGCAAGTTGTTTTATTCGCAAGACAATTATGGTAACACAAGTTCGCAAACCATGGAAGGACGTCTGAGCTTTTTTACCGGCGTTGGCGTAAGGCTTACTTCGCAGCAAAGAACGCACTTGTTTTTTGCCCTTGGCTACGCTGGTTACGATTACGATCTTGTGTCGAAAACCGGACAAAATGCGACTACTTCTTCAAGGCCGTACAATTTCCGCCGCATTGCGCTGAAGCTTGGCTTGATGCTTCCGCATTAAATTTTACTGTGTATTTATGCATTGATGCTTTGAGCCGAATATCTTTCTGCCGGTTGCTGCTTTGTGTTGTATCGCCATAAACAAGCGGCGTTAGGAGGTACCCAAGAGATTTTATCCAGGCACTTTACCTTTATCCATATCACAAAAACTTATACGTTGCCCGGTCAACGGCGCTTTAGAGAGCAGCTAATCTGTTCGCGCTGCAAGGGAAAATAGCAGAAACAGAAAGCCCAATCGGCGGTTCATGGTCTCAATTTAGTTTTCGCAAACGGTTGGGAGAAAGTGAGGGGAATCTATACAAAATAAGGGCGATAGATTTAACGAGAATGTAAAGAAGAGATACGGCCCTTTTTCCCATCTTTGCGGGCATGATAAAATTTGGTACAAGAGTGGTGTGCACCAACGATGTTTTCACAGAAGAACAAAAGGCAATGATACCAAGCCGCCCGGTGCTTGATCAGCATTACACAGTTGACGAGGTACTCATTACCCGCAGGGGCAAAGCTGTAACGCTTGTAGAACTGGATAATCCCTCTCTTCCTCATCCCACTGGCCTCGGAACCTTTGTCCCTTCCTTCGACGTCAACAGGTTTCGTGAGCTGAATGAAATGCCAGAAGAAGTCGTAAAAGAAGCGTTGCAAGAAGCAATTTAAATGATTATAAAGCCGGATGCAACCTGAAAATGTTCACGGTTGCGACCCGGACTGGATTTAAATCAGGACATCCCGCATTTACTCAGAGAAATTTATAGACCTTTGACTATTGGATAGGCCTCTGACTTCAAAGGGTTTCTACCCCTCATAATGGTAAACACATTAAATTCTAAGCAGCAGCCTATCCTTTTTATTAAGCCAGAATAGATTTCTTTGTAATCGTCCTCACGATCAAATTCTGACAACGATAAAGATCCGCTTTTGCTTTTACTGCCCACCTGCTATCTTGCCGTGGTACTCAATTATGAAAGGTTTTTCTTCCGCATTTTCAGCGAAGTTTTTGCCTTCATTTACTATTTAGCAAATTATTTTTAAAGAGAAGCAGTTCACACCCTCTTGGTTTGTTCTTTTCGATGTAGCCTGAAAGGATAAAAGCCCAAAACCACGCCTCATAAGCGTATTGCAGCATTGGTGTAATCAAGTTGGCGGACAAGGGTGTTGGTTTGAAAGCAGACGTCCCTTTTGTTCACCCATACAGAAAAATCTTGTCCGGAGGACTCGCATTTCCTCCGCCCCTTGTATACTGCAAAAACTGCAGAAGTTTGCTTGCCGACGTATAAAAAAGGTAGTTGTAAAAGGGAAGGCAGCTCAGTTAAAACGGCAGCGGAATGTTCGCAAGGTAAGGGCTGAGTAGGTCGGTGGAATCAAAGGGCATGAGCTCGGTGATGTAATTGTAATTTACGTGGTAAAACACTTCAACGTAAAAGCTACCCAATTGATAAAGCAGGACCTTAAACTTGGGCAAGTCGCGTCCGGCAACGCAAACAGCTTGTTCGGTAAGGGCGCTTAGCCGCTCCGCATATGGCAACAATGTAAATTCTTCCACCGTCATGCAAATTGAATTTTTAGTTGGGCGCATTTGGCAACCACGAAAACATTGGATTGTGATTAGCAGCAGAATCGGTGGTGGGTGTTTTCGGGCAGGATAGAGGTGTATTGATCGGAATTCCCGTTGCAAAGGAACAATGCGCATCCTGTATATGCAAGAGCCGGAACTAAAAAAGATAAAAAGGAATAGTCCAGTGAACTGTTTGTGTTTTCGCAGCAAAAAGCCCTCGTAGAAACGAAGGCCTGAGAAAAATCCAATATCCTATGAAAAACCTGCCGCAAAGATGGGCGTTGCATTAAAAAAAACAATCCGGGGATTCTCCCCGGTACAGCGGGAAAATTCACGGTAGTAACCATCCGTTTTGGGAACAAAAGCCTTCGTAAAAAACAGGAGCTGGTCTAAAAACAACTGCGCAATAAGGGAAAGAATTTGAAGATAATAATTGCATGTTGCCGGTAACGAATTTTCTAAAATCTTCTTGTCTGCAGTTGTTTTGTCCTAAACACAATTAAGACAACGGCAATCGGTGCGGGTACCTTTCAAGCAAATGTGCTTGCTCGCCTTGCAGCATTTTTATGGCAGCGGCGTTTTTCTTCACGTTGTTTAAATCAATTACCGAGCATTGAACAAGATTAATAGGCGACCGTGAAAACCTCCAAAATGATTAAAAGGATACCGATGATAATTGCGTGGTTGCTGCGATAGCGGTGAGGCTTCCTGAGGCCCCTGTCAAAGAAAACTACGCTGCTCAACAAAAACAGGCAGGCCAAGAAATACTTCATCAGTTCGTGTTTTGGTGTGTGCAATTTAAAGACGAGGTAAATGGTCATTACAAAAGCAGGTAAGACCAAAAGCGAAGCGCTTGGTTTAATCAGGGCTTAGACTCCGCAGGAAAAGACTTTAAACGAAAAGCCCCTGTAAAAACAGGCTGCTTCTAAGTCACTTTATTTCAGGAAAGCCGTCGCAGGTTTTTCATCCTTCTCTGCTGTAGTTTATTTTTTACCGGCTAACGAGAGGAAATTGTTTTTTCAATCTCGCTTTTCAAGTCCGGTGTAACGGCACTTAATTCGGGTTCGAAGCAAATGCCGTTTTTTGATTTTGAATTGGGTGAAAGCGTTACGTCAAGATAACCTCCCTCGGAATTAATTCTGTCGGCAAACGGTTTGTACTTCGCTTGTATTTCTTTTGCATAAGAAAGAAGATCTTCCCTTTTAAATTGACCTTCGTCGAGGCGGTAAGGCTGGCCGTTGTGCCAATATTGTACTCTAATTTCACTCATGATGCGGCATAATTTTAAATTGATTAAAAAATAGGGAAGGCTATTTACCCTCTTCGATGTAAGAATTTTTGTTTGCGTTTTCAATCACCGTGTCCATGCCCTGTAAAAGCAAATTTGCCTTCAGCAGGGTAGTTTTCATCTTGTAGGCCACCTCCGACGACGGTGCCAGTTCGCTGTACACGTCGCGTTCTTTTTTTGATGCGTTTGAAGCCACGCAGCCAACGACAAGGCCTGCGAAAAAAACTAGCGGCAGAGAGTAGTCTTTAATTCCTCGTTTTGCTGGATGCAATGGTATCCAACGAAGTTTTTGCCCCGCCCGACTCCCTGCATCACCGGTTAATGTCTCGAGTGCTTCTGCCGTAGGCTCGCTGTTGTGAATGCCGTTTGCGACGTGTGCTTGTTTCCCATTCAAGGGAACCGCTTCTGCGCCTCTGAAATATATGGCCATAAACCATTTTTTAATTGTCAACAGCTTTCATCTGTGGGTGGTGTTGTATCAAAGTGCTTAGGCGAACAATCCGATTAAAAAAGCAAAAGAAGTAAGGTCAACAGCAATCCTTTCAAAAGGGAGGAATCGGCAAGGGCAGGATTGTGAATGCTTGCGATTAAGAAATCAAATGCACTTCGTTAAAAGTACACAAAGTAACGCAACAACCAAATCATCCTGGTTTGTTCGCAAAAAATGAAATCGCTACTCAATGTCTACATTCCTAAGCGTAACAGCGCATCGGGTGGAGCATAGCGGACAAAGGTCGAACGAGTTATTACTGGACTTAGTGATATTATCCTATTTAATGAGTTGATTAATATTTATTTAGAGTTTCGGGGCTCACCTTGAAGGTGGTTCGAGCTTTGTCTCCCATTCTATCCGGGTGAATTTGGAGCCTTTGATATATTGAAGGTCAATGCACTCAAGTTGTGTTGATAACAGTACGGCAAAAGCCAGTCTAATAGTTTCGAACTAACCAAGATTTTTGAACGCTTTTTTTCGAATTGTTTAATTGGCTGTATTGAGTTCTCTTATGCTTTGCGTTGCGGTTTGCCACAGACCTGTGCATTCCATTTCGCCTTCGCTTGTACGTACAAAAGCAATACGAGTCCAAACCCTATTGTAAGATAGAGCGCCGCTTGAACGCATTCAAACCCACGGTGACAGAGGAAGCTTAGCAAAGTATCAACTCGATCTTGTTAACCTTTTCGGCTCAATATCACGCCATCGCCAACATTGGCCAACTCTCGATGGCCGCCGCTGTCAGTCGTTTGTTTGCTTACCAAGAAGTTTACTTGCACTAACCACAATCAATGGTTTGTACTGACGACCATCATTGAAAATACATATTCAACAATCTATATTCGAATTCGCAAAGTTGATCAATCCCTTCCGAAACAAAACTTCTTAATCCCGCTCTGTTTAAATGCCGGTGCTGCTTTCTTAAAACCATCATTAAAACCTACAATGATGAAACATTATTCAATTCTATGGGCAAAACCGCCCAAACCGCTGCTTATGCCGGTTCTCCTTGTTATGGCTGGCGTTTTCCTGCTTCCGCCGAAAACTTTCAGCCAGCAAAAGCAAACAATTGAAAAGGCCGAATGCAAGATTGCTTATGACGGTAAATCCTACCAGCTTAAACCTACGGACGGCGGCTACTTTCAGCGGCTCGACGGTGTGCAGCCCAACAGCGTACTGCCTATTGAAGTAGCATATCCCGATGCAAAAGCCGGGGAAAAAGTAGTAGCGCAGGTACTGGATGGCGGCAAACTGGATGAAGGCGTTTTTGTAAAAGCCATTTCCCTGGATGCAGACAAAAAATGTGTGTTCAACTTTACTACAACGGACCAATTGGGCTTGTTTCGGGTTTTGCTAACCAATGGTTTTGACGAAAAAGTGATACAGGTATGGGTGAACGGCACTGCGCACCAATATCACCGAACTGCCGCAGACTCCAGTAGCTGCCCGCTTTGCGGGAACAACAAAAAGAACAGATGTATACCCTGTGAAGAGGAAGGCATTAACCTTTTTGACCCTTATAACGGGAATGTTACCCGTGCCATGCGTGATTTGGAAATATGGGGAGCTGTGGGAGAAATTCCGATGGTAATGACAAGGCATTACAACAGCCGTGACATTCCCCGTAGCTGGCAACCAGCCTTTAACTACCTGCTTTTTGATGCCGGGACAAATTCATCCGGGCAGGCAAAAATAGACCTGCATTACCCGGATGATGATGCGACCACTACTTTTACCCAGAGTACTTCAGACCCCACAAAATGGTTGCCTCTACCGGGGGTAGATAGCCGTCTTTTTCAATATGGCAATGACTTTTACCTGCAACTGGCTAACGGTCACCGTTACCGGTTTGAGAAAGTCGTGATTGGAACGGCAACGCATTTTTTTCTTCGCGAACTCCGCGACCAGTTCCAGAATGTTTATACCGTTACTTACGACAATATCAACTACAAAAAACGGATTACAGAGCCGGCCGGAAGGTATTTGGAGATCACCTTTTCGCCACGAACACAGATAAGCGACCCGCTGCAGGCAATTACCAGCGATGGGCGCAGCTTACACTACAACTACGATACGGTAAGCGATGGTTTGCTCCAGCATATCCGGTTGCGCTCAGCAGCCTATGGAGATGGCACGCAGGCGCAATACGAGTACAGCCAGATTGCTCCTGGGATGAAATTCGATCTGGCACATGCTGTTGATCCCCGCCTGAATAATGAAGCCACCAATATGCGATACAGCTATGCCGGAAACGGTGTGGGGATTGCCGGCATTATTCACCAGGAAAAAAATGGCCTAACCGGCCAAGTGATGGCTACGCTGGATGCAAGTGGCGACGACAGAAAGGTACTGTACGCCAATGGCAGTATTCATACGATCAACATGCCGGACAGCCTGGCGGGTTCCGTTAACAAACGCACCGATGGCGCGAGGGCTACCACACAATATACCTATGACGACAATGGACTGGGATTTCTGCAAACGGTTACCGATGCCTTGGGTAGAACCACTACTTATAATGCGAAAACCATCTATGGCAATCCTTTGAAAATTACTTATCCTGATGGCAGCACGGAAGAATGGACAAGAGATACGCTGGACCTTGTGCTCACCTACAAGGATCATCTGGGAAGGATGACCACTTACACCCGCGACATCCGGCACCGGCCAACCCGGATTGATTATCCCGACGGAACCTTTGAAACCTTCACCTATAACAATTTTAGCGAGGTGCTGGATCACCGCCGGAAAAACGGCTGTACAGAACATTTCGCTTACAATGCCACTGGTCTTAAAACCAGCTTTGCGGATTGTGCAGGAAATGTAACTGCTTACGCATACGATGCAGCCGACCGTCTGGCGCAAGTAACCGATGCAAGAGATAACACTACCAAATATGAATACAACGAAAGAGGCCTGCTGACAAAGATGATCAATGCTGATAACAGCTTTAAAACTTATACCTATGATGCTTTTGGCAACCGCCTGACGGAAACCAATGAACTGGGCAAAACATGGTCAACTTCTTACGATGAATTTAAACGGCCAAAGACAAAGAAAGATCCGCTAAACAGAATGACCACTTACTCCTACGACCTGCCGGGCGGCGTTTGCGGCTGCAGCCATGAAAAGAATACTCCTACCAAGATTACGTTGCCCAGTGGCAGAATGACCACTTATACCTATGATGTGGAGTGGCGAAAGATTGGCGAAATGGTTGGTGCAGGTTCAGCCGATGCCGCTACAACCAGTTATCAATACAATTTGAAAGGCAACCTTGACACAATAGTTGATCCTCGAGGTAGATTGTGGAAGAAAGAATACGACACAAGAGACCGGCTGAAAGCAGACGTTGATCCCCTGAACCACCGCACCGAATACACATACGATGCAAAGGGAAATCAACTAACATTAAGACGGGCTGATGGCGGTATATCCAACTATACCTACGACGTGATGGACCGCCGGATAAAAGAGGTTGACCCAAAAGCGCAGCAAACACAATGGGCTTATGATGCGGAGGGCAACATGATCAAGCTCACGGACCCTAAAGGCAATGAATACAACTTTTCGTATGATGTTTTGAACAGGAAAACGAAGATGATTTACCCGGCGGGAAGCTTTGAGCAATATGCCTACGATGCCGTCAGCAACCTGGCTACTTACCGCAACCGCAGAGGGGATGTGAGGACTTATACTTACGACAACCGCAACCGTGAAATTTTAAGCGACTGGAGCGACGCCACACCGGATGTTAGTAAAACTTACGATGCGGCCAGCCGGATTACCCGAATCGCCAGTTCTGTAAGTGATATGCAATACACTTACAGCGATGCCAACGAAGTGCTGCTCGAAAGCACCAACGTGACAGGCACGGGGCCAAAAGTGGTTTCGTATTCGTACAATGCCGACGGGCTAAGAAGTATCTTAATTGAACCATCGGGGCTATGGGTTAATTACGATTATACCGGCAGAAACCAGATGTCCACGATTGGTACGTTAACGACACCGTGCATTGCAAGCTACACGTATGATCTTAACGGGAACAGGATTGGTAAAGTACTGAACAACGGAACCAACACGCTTTACACGTACAACGATGACAACAACCTGCTAAGCCTCGATAACCGCAAGGGAACTGTCTCTTTTGCAAAATACAATTATGACTATGATGCAGTACACCGGCGGAAATACGTGCAGTATGATAACGCCAATGGTGATGTATATGCTTACGATCCCATTGACCAGGTAACTGATGTAAAATACAATGTGACCAATCCCGATGGCACACCCGGCGCACCGGCAAGAGCAGTGAACTATCTGTGGGATCCGGCGGGTAACCGCACAACCGTTACCGACAACAGTGTGCCGACCAATTATCTAACCAATATCTTAAACCAGTACACAGCCGTTGGTGCTAACCCGGCAACCTATGACGCTAACGGAAACCTGGCAACTTATAACTTCTGGACCTATACCTACGATGCACAGAACCGCCTGATTAGAGCAGAACAAGGGCCAAGTGTGATCGAGTTCCAATACGATGGACGGAACCGCTGCGTAAAGCGAAGCTCCTTTGGTAACCCAGTTTATTACTACTACGACGGTTGGAGCTTGATTGAAGAAAGAGATGGATCAGGTGCAGTTATAAACAGTTATCTGAATGGCGACAGGATAGATGAAATTATTTCAAAGACATCGCCTGCCAATACGGTTTATTACCATTATAATGGACTGGGTAGCGTGGTGCGGTTAACAGATAATGCCGGAAATGTGGTTGAGAAATATAATTATGATGTATTTGGAGCAGCAACAATTAAAAATGCTGCAGGCACTGTTATTCCTTTCAGCAACTATAGCAACCGCTTCATGTTTACTGGTAGAGAATACATTTCACAGGTTGACTTGTATGACTACCGAAATCGAATGTACCACCAAACCTTAGGAAGGTTTATGCAGACAGATCTAATAAGGTTTGATGCAAATGATTATAATCTTTATAGAATTGCTAAAAACAATACTGTGAATGTTTCTGACCCGACAGGATTAGTGCCACCAGACATGTTGTGTGAAGTTGACCATTCTTCAACTTTTTGGAAATGGCCTTCTACATTACCATTTAATGATATGAGTTACTACGGGCAAGCTCTACAAGCATTTGAAAATGCTTATACTAGCAAGTTTTGGGTCGAATTCAGTCAGAAGTGTGCATCCTTTACATGTGAAGATAAACAATGCAAATGCGTCTTGGTTAAGGTCGAGACCACCGACGCTGATTGTTACCGGTATTACGACGGTAAAGAAGATTTATGGCGTTGCAGTGGAAATTTTAGGCCCAAATGTGCATGTAAAAAATAATCTAAACGATCTCTCTTCCTTCCCCTTAAATCGCACCTTACAAAGGCTCTGAGTAGGCGGGCAGACCCATCGAAAAACACACAACTCCACCAATCCCAACCCCACGAAACAAAAACTAATTCAATCATAACAAAACGCCTCAACATGAAATACTTTTTAATTAGCTTAATAATTTTTTTGCTCGGTAGCAGCAAATCCATAGCACAATCCTGTGCGGGTGGCCCGCCTATTACCTGTAGCAATGGCAAGGTCATCAGCCCTTCGGTGCAACCGCCAACGGGTGTCAGCCTTGTTTCTTCCACCTGTTCTACCATGGTCGTTAAGTGGAATGGTATTGCCAACCAGGAGTACGCCGTAAACGCCATTTACAACAACGCCACAACCCATACAATGGATAGCATCTCTGCAACCGCCATCAACTGCGATGCGGCCAACAATTGCACGGCCACCATCCCTGTTACAGCCGGCAGCAAATACACGGTCAGCGTACAGGCAAAACAGACCATCGGCACTTGTCCCTTTTACAGCTATGCCGCTATTCGTGTAATGGATTATCCCCTGGCTGCCTGCAATGGCAATGGAGTAACATTCAGCGGGAAAGTATTGTTGCAGGGAGCATACAACACCGGCACGGGCCAGATGAACAACGACCTCAACACACTGGGCATCTTACAAACCTATGCGGTTACACAACCTTACAACAGTGCTGGCTTTAACTACGCTGGCACAGAAGCCGTCGGCGTTGGTTTCTTTGCTGCGCATCCTTCAATTGTCGATTGGGTGCTCATTGAGTTAAGAGATCCCAACGCACCATCCTCGGTTGTTGCCAGAAGAGCCGCTTTTGTTACACAAGATGGAAGCCTCGTAGAAACAGACGGCAGCAACAACCAAATCAGTTTTGCCAACATTGCTTCGGGGGCTTACTACGTTACCGTCAGGCACCGTAATCATCTTGCCATTCGCAGCGCAGAAGCGGTGGATTTTACGGCCGGTGCAGGCAGCTATGATTTCACCACCGCGAATTACAAGAGCTTCAGCAATCAACCCTATCCTTCACCGGTGCAGGTGGGCACGGTGTGGTGCATGAGGGGCGGCAATGCGTTGAGTACTTCGGTGGTAAAATATTCCGGTCCCAACAACGACCAGAACCAGATACTCAACAACAAATTGGGTGGTTCGCTGTCGCTCACCATCAGCAATGTATATGCACCGGAAGATGTAAACATGAACGGCAACATCAAGTGGAACGGGCCGGGCAACGACCAGAATTTCTTGCTCAATACCGTGCTATCCGGTTCGCTCAGCACGCAGTTGGTGGAACAACAGTGAGAGCAATTGGCAATAAGCAATAAGCAATGGGCAAATTAGGAGTTTCGGTACTGAAGGCTTTTGGCCGGATATAAAAGATGACTACTGTCGTGAAAAGGATAAAACACTTAAAAAACAATCGTTATGAAAAAGATATTGATTCCGCTTTTCATCATCCTTGCGTGGCCGGCCTGGAGCCAACCCAAAATGCAGGGCACCATCAAACCCGGAACGGCCGCCGGCGTTCTGGAGATTTACCTGAAGCCTTCCGCATCGTTTTCGCAAAAAGACGAAGCGATGACCTTTTCGCTGGCCATACCGGCCAGTGCCCAACCGGCGCCTTCCCTGGGCTCATCGGGTGTTGGGGCCAACGGTGTCGGCCTTGTGCCCGGCATAACGGGGCTTCGTCCCAATTTCCTGGTGAACAACTTGGGTAGCACCGCACGGGAAGTTGTGGTTTCGCAGGAAAACATTGGCGGCGTTTCCCACTACATCTACACCTTTATTTTTGCCGGAACGGCAAACGCTGCACACGATTGGACGGCGGATGTTGAACAGTTAATCTTTCGCATTGCACTCGAAGGCTGCACCGCCGGTTGCGGTGTCAGTGCCGTCAAGATGGTCAGTCTGCCGGGCGGTGGCCAAACGCAAAATGCCTATTGGTATTTTCAGCCCAATACGTTGGGCGACATTACAAACTATCCTGCGCCTTTTTACGCCAACACGCATACGGGCCCGCCGCTCAACGGCGGAAGCGGCAACGGTGAAGCACTTTCAATAATTCAACTTGCCATACCCCTGCCTGTTTTGCTGCAACGATTTGACGCCGCGGAAAAGAAATGCAACGTAACCTTAACCTGGCAAACGGCACAGGAAATAAACACGGCTTACTACGGCGTTGAACGAAGCCTGAATGCGCAGGACTATGATGAAATTGGCCGGGTGACGGCTTCCGCAGGCAAGCTGTATAGCTTTGTAGACAAAAACAATCCCGCAGGAAAAATTTTTTACCGGCTGCACATTGTTGATAAGGACGGGAAATATGCCTACAGTCCGGTGCGGGAAGTTTTCAGCAATTGTGCGGGAACCGCAGACGTGATGGTGTATCCAAACCCGGCGAAAAACACCATCAACGTTGTGTTACCTGAAGGGATGAAAACGGCAAGGATAACCTTGCTCAATGCGGAAGGCAAAACAGTCCTCATTAACGAAGGGGGAGAGAGTAAACGCATAATTGTTGTAAACGGGTTAGCGGCTGGCGTTTACACAGTGCAGGTAAGGGGCATTGACAACACTGTTAAAAACGTGAAAGTTGCGCTTGAGTAAAGAGCAGGAGTTAAGACGAACTATATAAGTCCAATTCAAAATCGCCGGAAATAACGACGTATGTTATTTCCGGCGATAACACGAGTGGAAGTAAGACGCAAAAGCCGAACTCTATTAAGTTCGGCTTTTCAAAGTTGGTGGAAGAAAGAGCGGACAAAGGTCGAACCGGTTATTAGAGCGTTTAATCATATTATTCAAACTAATTGATTGGTTTTAAACTGTTCAACAGTTATAAGCTTTTATTGAAGGTGGTTCGACCTTTGTCCGGTATTCTGTCTTGTCGGTTTTTACCTTCCGCTTGTCGAAGGTTTGCTTTCTCGATTTACATGGATACAAGAACTTTTAATGGGTGGGACGTACACGAAATAAATAAAACATTCGTGCCCTTTTGGTCAGCAATTATTTCCAACGCAACGAGCAAAAGCAACGACGTTTTTCGGGTCAACCCGTAGGTGCAGCTACTTGCTTTACAAACGGCTGGACATTGCTAACACCAGCGGTTACTCGATACCGGTTTCGGTGTCTCATAACTTTGCATCGGTACACTGCTGACGGTGTAAAGTGTTTCAATGCTCTCCTCTGATAACCCCGCTACTGGCTTTCTTTTTGACCTCCCTTTGCTGGTGAGACCTCTCCCCGTATCGGTAACCTGAAATCATTTAGCGCCAACGTAATTCTTGGCTCAACGTTCGTAATCACCTTTAAAAACCGATCCAAGCCTTCATGAAATTGCGCGGTCATCATGAAATGGCTTTTCGCATCGTTCTTTCACCCTCATTCTATTTTGTCCCATCTCAAACGTGCCAGAAAATGTCAGCAGAACCTGATGAAAAACAAACTCACTTTACGTATTACCACTGAGTTTGAAAAACCATGTTTCTTACTGAAAAAAAGAATCCAATTACAAAGTTGTTTTGCAGTCTTGTATTAGGAACCTTGTGATGAAAGACGCGACAGTGGTTCTTCTCGTTAGACTAAAAATTTTTCAAACAATACGTAGTTGCTTCGACAGGTTTACGACCTGTTTGAAAATGGTTTGCTCGTTCATCTTATTCATTTTAAAAACAAAACATCGTGCTTCTTTTTCAGCCAAACAGCTTTTACATCAAGACGTTTCTTGTCGTCCTTACGGTTTCATTCCTCTCCTGTAAAAAATCGACCGACGCTCAACAACAGGATGACCTTTACAAGAACTCCCTCTCAACGTCAATACCGGCAGCCTTAAAAGGCGGCTTGTGGTTCTGGGGCAGCATTGGACCTGTTTCTTATTACGACCGTGACGGCCACGAGGTAGGCAACGGAACAGAAGCGGCAAGACAATACAATTTTACCGAGGTGCAAGGGCAGGGACGATTAGAGTTTACGCAATACCTCGGCCTTCGCAATGCTTCCAATTGCGTTACGGAAATCTATACCACGAAGAAAGGAACCGTTGTCTTTGAAGGCGTCGACAAGCTCACGTTTTATCCCGTGGAAGGCAATTTTAAAACGGTGAAAAAAGGCTGCTCCGAAAACGGTACCACCACACGCAAAGCAGAAGGGGCTGACCTGAAGCCGGAAACGTTGCTGTGGGAGATTGATAAATCTTCGGGTAAGCCGCTGCTTTACATCTACAACAGCACCGACACGGCTAAACAAAACCCCGTGTTCGTGTACAGCTTTGCGCAATAAAGCGAAGCCGATAAAGCGGCTCGTTCAACCGTTCTACGTAGTTCTACCGATTTTGAAAGAGCCGCTTTACTACGCATAAAAATTAGTCGTGCGCAAAATTTCTTTGCACCGTTAACTGATCCTGTCAACAACCAACAAACCAAATCTATCAACGCAAAATGACCAACATGAAAAAATTTTTCTTCGCACTTATTGTGCTTTTGCCCCTGGCGGGTTTTTGCCAGGGAGGTCTCTTGGGTAAGCTAAAGCAAAAAGTAAGAGATCGTGCAGAGCAGCGCGCCGACGAGGGCATGGACAAAGCGCTGGATAAAGCCGAAGAAGGCGTAAAAAAAGAGGGCACTGCTTCAAAACAAAAAGAGGAAAAGAGCGAAGGCAGGACCGCTGCGGGGGAACCAAAACCGGCGACGACAACGGCTTCTTTTGAAAGTTATTCGCACTACGATTTTATTCCCGGCGAAAACATTGTGTACACCGAAGATTTTTCGCAGGACGTTATCGGCGAGTTTCCCCTGAAATGGGCCACCAGCAGCCGCGGCGAAACCGTAACGATTAAAGGCAGGGAGAACAAGTGGCTGCGCATGTTTCAAAACGGTTTGTTTCTTTCGCCTTACATCAAAAGCTTACCGGAAAATTTTACGGCTGAATTTGACCTCGTTTTAAATTATACCGATCAAGATCTTAGTTATGTTTTTCCGGAGCTAGACCTCTACTTGCTAAACAGCGTTGCCGGTGATGAAAAAGGCAGGAACTTTTTTAATTCGCAGTCAGGCCTGAGCGCCATGAAGATTGCGATTGGGCCAGCCGCTGAGGCCAACTCAAGCATCTACCTGCGAAGTGAAAAAGCCGGTACAGAAACGTTCAGCAATTCGCCAAAACCGTTAACCAGGCTGGGAGAGAATTACGGCCAGCCGGTGCATTTTGCCATTTGGGTGCAGAAGGAGCGCTTCCGGCTGTGGATGAACGGCGAAAAAATTTACGACGTACCGCAGGCGGTTCCCGAAAACGCAGCTTTCAACCGCATTGGTCTTGGCGTGGCGTCCTCTAACTACAACGAAGAAAACGTGGGCTATTACATCACCAACATCAAGTTTGCACAAGGCTCCCCGGACATGCGCAGCAAGTTGATTGCCGAAGGAAAACTAGTGACCACAGGAATTTTGTTTGATGTGAATTCGGATAAAATAAAACCCGAAAGCTTTGGCGTATTGCAGGAGATTGCAAAGGTGTTGAAGGAAAACGCTGCGGTGAACGTGAAGATCGTCGGGCACACCGACAACGACGGCGATGACGCCAAAAACCTGGACCTTTCTAGACGCAGGGCTGCTTCGGTTAAACAGGCCTTGGCAACGCAATTCGGCATTGACGCAAGCCGCATGCAAACCGACGGCAAAGGCGAAGCGCAGCCGGTTTCGGACAACAACACCAAAGAAGGCAAAGCAAAAAACCGCCGGGTGGAATTTATAAAGCAGTAGCAATATTGCTTGGTACAAAAACTAATCTTTCAATTTTATATTCATGCGTTTTTATAAAAAACTTTTCGTTTTTGTTTTGATGCTTGCTCTTGCTGGCTCATCCCGTGCACAAAGCATTGCAGACATTCCTTTCAAGGAATTGCTGGAAAAGATGCCCTTGCTGCCAAAAGATTTGGCCGCAGCACAGCAGGCATACGGCAAACTCGGTTTTGGTGAAATTCCCACCGATTACAAATCGGCAATGAGTGAAATAGAAGCGATCAAAAAGCAAGGTTTAAAACCTTTGTTCGATTACTTCCAGGCCAACGCAAAGAAGGCCGCCGCAGACCAAAAGTTCCGCTTAAAATTTAGTGCCGAAGAGCAAAGGCTGCTGCGTGATTTCGCCACACTTAATGCGTCGTGGGAAGAAAGTAGCTTCTCTATTTTCAGCGATTGGATTGACCACCGTCCCGGCATTACCAAGCAATCCTGGACGAAGATTAATGCGCCGCTGAGCGGCGCCGGACAAGGCTTGCATGAACAACTTGTGCGTATTGAAAACAGCGTGAACTGGGAGCGGTTTTTTGACGAAGCACGGGAGCGTGAGCCGATGATTCTTTCCGATCCGAAGATTAATGTCTTGAACGAACAGTATACAAAAGAACTAACGGCCGTACCGAAAAAGAAGGTCAAACTTTTTGAAGGCTTTGACGCACTGGCCGACGTATCCGACCCCGATAAATCAATTGCCGTAACAAAAAAATGGAGCGGTACAATACAAGCAGAATATGGAGACTATTACCGTGATCAATACGCCTGGTGGAGCGTAAACCTTGCCCGCTTTAAAACCGCTGCGGCCCAACTGGACGGTATCTTACAGGCTACAAACTTTGGTAAAAACCTTGCCGGAAACGACAAACAACTTTTGCCGGTAATAGCCGACGTACAAGAGAGAGTTATGGCAATGCTTTATCACCTGCATTATACTGCTGCCAGGATTAGCGGCATTGTTACCCAAGTGGCTGCAAACCGTTTGGCTACAGAACAGGCTATCGACAATTTTAAAAAGATACCTGCGCAATGAGGAGAAAGTTTTATGCCTGAATTTCGAACTTCAAATAAACGCTGATTCCTTTGCCTTTTCCCGTTTGGATTTCCATGCGTCAGTTCATGACTTCTACTCGCCTTTTTACTGATTGCAAACCCGTCACGTTTGTTTGACGGTGGGCGTTAAAACCGCCGTCATCATCTTCTATTGTGAGGCTGAGCAAAGCTGTTGTTGGCTCAGTTGCGCCGGGCATTGGTGGCAGGACTTGCATGTTTACCGATGTTGCGAATAAGTTCTTGTGCAATGCGGCCGCGTTCTTTTTCTTCGCCTTCCATGACGGCTTTTAGCAGGTGCAACTCCTTTAATTTTTCTTCTGTTTCTATCCGTTGAGTGATGTCTTGCCAAAACAACGACGGCGTTGATGACGGGTTGTAAAGCTGGTTGATCACAATGGCTTCCAGACAGTGTCGTTCGTCTGCGGCTTTACGAAAAGAAGTGGGCACACAAAGCTCTATTCTCCCCCGAAGAATTTGCTGAATTGATCCGGCAGTTAGGGCAATTCAGCCGAGTTCAAGTAGGCAAATCAATTGGTACCCAACATTTCGACGGTTTTGTAGCCAAGCGATTTGTCGTTGTGTAATCACATGCCTCGAAAGTCGTTTTAGAAACGTAGAGATACTTTCCAGATTCGTCAACGGGAGCAAGAAACTCAAAGGAGTTTCCAATCAATATCGGTAAAAGCGGCCCGGCGGGTCAATCATCTGTTGCAATGGCTTGAATGCGTGTTTTTGTTTCGCTTTCCCGTTGGGAATTAGGAGGGGCGTTTGGATTTATAAGCGTGCGTTGCGTAACAATCTTTCAGAGTCTCTGTTTCTCTTAAAAAATGCAGAAAGAGACGACTGCGACGACAATCATTCTGCTTGCTCGGCAACAGGCGCATTACTTTTCTATCAGCACTTTTATTTTTAAAAATTCAACCGCTTTGGTCAATACCCCGTTGTCGTTTTTTAATGAATTAAACTCGTACAAGAAACGGCAAAGGCGCTGGTAAGGGAAATCAGGATCGTTCATTGGGTGCGAATAATAATTCACTTCTTTCGGCTTGTTTAACGAAGAAGCGGAAACCGTGGCAGCGTTCAGAATATCCGGTTCCACAAGGTTGTTGTTGAAGGTTCCGGTTACTTTCAGGTTCAGGATCAAGCCGAAGTTGTGAATGCCGGTTGTGTCTAGAAAAGCGGCGGCTTTCTCGTCTTCGGTTAACCGCCCCTGCAGGTTGTTTACGTTTTGATAGTCTGCAATTAGTTCTCCTTTTGTTGACCGACGCAGGTAATGCAAAAAGCCAATATCAGATGACCTGCCTTTCTCCTCCGCCATGTAAATTTTAGCGTCCGTTGCGTCATCGTTCGATGCAATCGCCAACTTCTCCAAGGGGTGCCGCGGAACGTAATAGAACTCGGCTTGGTATTGTGCAAGGTAGTTGTGTGTCCCTTCTCTTCGTTCGGTGTACTCCGATGTAGCGTTGCTGTAATCTGTGTCTTCTTTCAACCGCTTGCTGTATTGCACAATTACTTTGTAGGGCTTTTGCTGCAGGTCAATGGCAGCACTGCCTGTTATCACGTCTTTTCTTCCGCAAGGCTGTTCAAACGAGTAATGGGCAACGATGGCGGCGAACACGTATTCAGGCGCTGCCTTGAATTTTACTTTGGCTTTGCCGGCTGCATCGGTTGTAACGGTTGATGGCGTCACCGTTCCGCCGTAAGTGCCTTTGCGCAAAGCGCTGTCGTACATTTCGGCTTTAAACGACACGAGCCGGTTTTTTAGCGGATACCCATCGCAGTCTTTCAAGTTGATTTCTACTTCTGTTTCTTCACCAAGAACCAGTTTGGTTTTCTTTGGTTTTACAACCAGCAATTCTTTTTCCTCCTCGCTGTTGACCACCGGCTTGCCGTACACAACCTTCACGTTTGTTTCTCTTTCGGTTGTCTCGTAGTCAGTAATTGTTTGTTGCAATGAGCCCAACAGCGCTGCCGCTTTTTCGGCAACGCTGTTGTATGTTTCGCCTTCGGAGAAAGAAAAGGGAAGGTTCACGGTTTTAATTTTTTTCCGGGTGATGGCCGTTTCGATGTTTACTGTCAAGAGGAAAACGGTGCCTTCTCCAGTGATGTTTCCGGTGAGAAGGTATTCGCAAAAGCTAAGGGCACCGGCAGGAGGCAGAAACAAGTTGGCTGAAGTAACACCACCGGCAAAAATGGTTTCGGGATTTTTTTCGTTGACGTCATAATATTCCAGGCAGGAAGGAGCGCTTTGGACTTTCTTGCGCAGGGTTGGTGCGATGTAGTAAAGCCGCTTATAGATTTCTGGGTTGGTATTTTCCGTTAAAGCTTTCACGTCAAAGTCCAGCAGCAGCACGCTTAGCGCCGGGCAATTGGCCGTGCAGGTTTTTGTTTGCGCCAGGGTGATGGTTTGCAGTAACAGTAGCGCGGCAATCAATTTCAGTTTCATAACCGGTTATTTTAAATGCGGCCAAAACTACCAGCTCATGGCTGTGCCGTTGTCCGTATTACTTATGCATTTTTGAAATCCGTAGTACTACGTAGAAGAGCAAAAGCTGTACGGTAGAAATTTGCATTTCGGCTTTTACGGAGCGTGAAATAAGTTTGTAGCAATCATGACAAGACAAACCAAACGACTGTTGTTTT
This sequence comes from Flavisolibacter ginsenosidimutans, assembly GCF_007970805.1. Taxonomy (GTDB): domain Bacteria; phylum Bacteroidota; class Bacteroidia; order Chitinophagales; family Chitinophagaceae; genus Flavisolibacter; species Flavisolibacter ginsenosidimutans. The sequence goes on from NZ_CP042433.1 coordinate 4,517,265, forward strand.
TCTGCCTGCTAATTGGGCTTGGCTCTGTAGCTTTTGCGCAGGACACCGCTTTGCTTCGCCTTCAACGTTTGCCCGATGACACTGCAAAGGCAAACCGTCTGCTGGCTTTTGCAAGAACCTACTTTGGTATAGACAACAAGAAAGCCATCGAAATTTTAGAACAAGGGCAAAAACTGAGCGAACAACTCCATTATGATCTGGGGCTTGCTGTGGCTTACAAGCGCATTGGTTATATACACGGACAGGAAGGTGCTTATCAGGATGCAATCAACTACTACCGCCTGGCTTTGAACTATTACCGGAACACGAAAAATGTTGCTGACGTTCTTGCGATTTACAACAACATGGGCGCTAACCTAAGGCAGCTTGGCCGGGTGGACAGCGCCATTCATTATTACATGGAAGGCATTGAAAGGATTGAAGCAACGGACCTGGAAAAAGAAAGCAAATCAACAAAGCAAGACCTTCTCACTACCTACGCGCTGCTGAATACCAATGTGTCGTCCTTGTACGGCACAATGGAGAACGTACCGAAAGCATTGGCGTACGGCGAAAAAGCAATTGCCGCGGCAAAGAAACTGGGTGACACGTCGCAGTTGGTGCTGGCGCTGGTAAGCGTTAGTCACGCCAATGAAGTGAAAAAAGATTTTGCGTCTGGCTTAAACTATGCACGGGAAGCGGTGAGGTTGGCGAAGCTGCAGGACGAGCCGATTGCTCTTTCCAAATCTTATCATTTGCTGTCGATATGCTATACGGGTTTGGGCAATCTGGATTCGGCAATTTATGCGGCCCAACGTTCGATGCAATTGGCGAAGGAGAGCGACCGTCAGCTTTACATAACCTCCTTTCTTGACCTTGCCGATGCGTACCACGAAAAAAAGGAATACCGAAAAGAAGAAGCGCTGTTGATGCAAGGGTTGAAAGAGTTACAGGCAGTGAACAACATGGCTTTTTACGGCCGGAACCTTTACGAAAAATTGGCCAATACCAAATACGCTTTGGGAGACTACAAAGCGGCCTTTGATTTTTTCGAAAAATCCATTGCTTACAAAGACTCTACGTTGAGCGAAGAAAACCGGGAGACGGTTGCCAAACTGGAAACACAATACCAGACGGCAGAAAAAGAAAAAGTCATTTCCGAGAACAAATTGCAACTGGCGCAAAAAGATTTACAACTTCAAAAGAACCGTAACTATATGTATTATACATTGGCTGCCCTTGTGGTGGCGCTGCTGATTGCTGCTTTGTTGTTCATCAGGGCAAGACACAAGAGGCGACTGCATCAAAAAGAACTGAAAGCAATTCAGCAGCAAAAAGAATTGCAGTTGCTGCAAGCCTTAATGCAAGGCGAAGAAAAAGAACGCAGCCGCATTGCCAAAGACTTACACGACGGCGTAGCCGGTATGCTGGCGGCGGTGAAGATGCACTTCAGCAGCATGCCGATGGCCGATGAACTGGAAAGTACGGAAGGCTACCGGCAAGGCATGAAGTTGTTGAACGAAGCCACCCAGGAGGTTCGAAAGACCTCGCACAACCTGATGCCGGAAGTGCTGTTGCAACACGGACTTGACGAAGCGCTTCGCCGCTATTGTGCCAGTGTGAACAACAGCCGCACGCTTCACATTGAGTACGACAGTTGGGGTGAGGTCGATCGCTTTGACGACGGCTTCGAGCTATCGGTTTACCGCATTGTACAGGAACTGGTAAACAACATCATCAAGCATTCCCAAGCCACGCAGGCCATGGTGCAACTGACACAACAGAAGGACCTACTTTCCATCTCCATTGAAGACAACGGCGTTGGCTTTTCAAACGATGGAGGCAAAGAAGGAATGGGTTTGCGCAGCCTGCAAAGCCGCATTAAGGCCATGAATGGAAAATTAGAAGTAGAAGCCTCGGAACAAAGCGGCGTGAGTGCTTACCTTGAGTTTGACGTTGCGGAACTAAAAAAAGAAATCCTAACAGTACATGACTAAAGTGCGCCTGGCAATCATAGACGATCATGCCGTTGTAATTGACGGTTTAAAAACCATGCTCAATGCATTCGATAACCTGGATGTGGTATTCACAACGCAAAGTGGCCGGGAGCTTTTGGAGCGATTTCGAACCGTTGTTCCCGATGTATTGCTGATGGACATTCAAATGCCGGAAATGAACGGCATTGATTTGTGCAAGCAGGTTTTGCGGCAACATTCCAACGTAAAAATTATTGCCTTCAGTTCCTTTGACGACTCGAACTATGTAAAGCAGATTTTTCGCAGCGGCGCCAAGGGCTACTTGTTAAAGAACAGCGACAAACATACCATCGTTAAAGCCATCGAAACCGTCATGCAAGGCGAAGAGTACATGGACGAAACCATCAAGAAAATTTTGTTACAGGAAAGTCTTACTGGTCAGCGGCGGTCTATTTATGAAGTACCGCTGACAAAGCGGGAGAAAGAAATTTTAAAGTTGGTTGCGGAAGGTTTGTCCAGCCAGGAAATTGCCGACAAACTGTTTATCTCGCTGCGCACGGTAGAAACGCATCGCCTCAACATCAACCAGAAGCTGGATGTTAAAAACACCGCAGGCTTGGTGAAGGAAGCCATCAAGCGAGGGCTGATGGATTAGCGGCTACGTAGTTGTGCTGATTTGTTTAATCCAACGTTTCTACGCAAACACAGATGCTCTCTCTTTTCTTGTTTTGCACTGCTTTCAAATAAAAACAAGCAAAACAAGATCATGAAAAAAATGTTTACCCTTTTCCTTGCCGTGTGCATTTCAGCCGTCGCCTTTACGCAAAACAACGGCCTTCATTTTGACGGCGTAGATGATTACGTTGAAATCAACGCACCGAACAATTTTCTTTCCGGCAGCGCATTCACCATTGAGCTTTGGTACAAGCCAACGGCTGCTTCACAGCACGAGCAGACTTTGATTTCAAGAGGCAGCGGCAACAGCTTTTGGGAGATTGGCAACAACGGCAAATGGGACAATGCCAGCAGCCTGTTTTTTTATCATCCGCTTTCTTACCCGCTGGAAGATTTCGGCGTTTATTCTTACGACTTTTCCATTCTTAATCAATGGCATCACGTTGCGGTCACTTCGGATGGAAACACACTGCGGTTTTACCACGATGGACGAATGATTACGCAAGACCCGGTTGACGGCCCTCTTGGATCGGCAACGGGCCCGATTCGCTTGGGTGCACCAACGGGTTATACCAGCGTCTCTTCGCCCACGTTTGACGGAGGATACTTCAGCGGTGTTATGGATGAACTGCGCATCTGGAGCGTGGCCAGAACAGCCGAAGAAATTCAAGCCGACCGGCAACGTGAGATACCGGGCAATGCAAGTGGTTTGGTTGCTTATTACAACTTTAACCAAGGAGTGATTGGCGGCACTAACGGCGGTGTTGTTTCTCTTACCAATAACACGGGTTCAGGATTGAACGGTACGTTGACAAACTTCGGGCTTTCGGGAAATTCATCAAACTGGGTGGCTGGCTTCCCGATTGCCGGGGCTCTGCCTGTAAGGTTGGTTGATTTCTCCGCGCAGCAAATTAATGCCGGCACGAAGCTGAACTGGACAACCACGATGGAAGATAACGTACGTGTTTTCGAAATCGAGCGAAGCACAGACGCAAGAAGCTTTGCAAGGATTGGCGAAGCGATTCCGAAAGGCACTGCCAACGGTTCGCAATACAGCTTTGTTGACAGAACCCCTACGGAAAAAACAAATTATTACCGTTTGAGAACGGTGGACAGAGATGGAACGTCTTTTTACAGTCAAATTGTTAGTGTTGGCAAGGATTTGAAAAATGCGATCAGCGTTTTCCCTAATCCGGTCGAGCATCAACTGAACATACAATTGAATAGTCGGGAAGCTTTGCCCCTGTCAATTCTTGATGTGCACGGAAGAATTGTAAAAACTCTCCGAATGCACCCCAATACGCAGTCCGTATCAATTGATGTGAGTGGTTTGTACAGGGGGAATTATTTCATTCAAGTAGGGGCTAATGCTGTGGGATTTGTAAAACTGTAAGGGTACAAACTTTTATATTGGTTAAATAACTCGCTAGCCTTCCCTATTTCATTTAAATAAATACTGCTATAAATGGCTGAAAAAGATGTCCTGAAGCACAATCTTGTTATTTTTTAGGATAAACTAAGACAGCCAAGACGCAAAAAGTCGAACTCTCTTGAGTTCGACTTTTCAAAGTTGGTGGAGCAGAGCGGACAAAGATCGAACCAGTTATTAGAGGACTTAATTATATTATCGAAGCTAATGGGTTGAATACAGTACTATTTTATGGATGTGGAAAAGGAGCAGTTCCACCTTTGTCCGCTTGCCTTATCTCAGAGATTTCTGGACCTTCGGTGTAAAGTAGGTTTTTGCGCTTGATTTGTGTTACTATCTAAAGCGGTATTCGGTGATCGGCTATCCCATTATGTTGAACGCGGCAAATAAATAGCCTCCTGTAAAGGCAGAGGTGTTATTCAATCTAGTTTGCTTATCCATGCCTTTCTGGCCGCATAAGATGTTCCTTGGTAAATAAAAGTGCTTTGGCTTAGCGCATTTAAACAGTCACAGTTTCTAAACCGGAGTGCTCGACTCCTTCGACGTAAAGTAAAACTCCGGTTTCGTTAATTAGTATTCAATCATCTTTTTTTCTTCAACGTCGATTCACGAATTTTTAATTCGGTTGGCAATGTAAGACTCACAAAGTTCTTCACTGGTCTTTTGCTTTCGATGAGTTGCAGCAAAAGTTCCATTGCTTTCTTTCCCATGTCGAAGGCCGATTGCACAACGGTGGTTAGCGGTGGATGAAACAATTGTGGTTCACCAAAATTACTGAAGCCGCCAATGGCAATGCGACCCGGAACTTTTATCTCTTTGCTATTTAAAATGGCAAGCACTTTTATGGTGATGCGGTCGGAAGCAGTGGTGATGGCATCGGGCGGCGTTGGCAAGTCCAAAAGTTCTTCTACGGCTTGGCGGACTTCTTCGTCTTTACCTCCTCCGTGTGAGCAGTATTTTATGTAACACTCGTTTATCGGCTGACCGTTTTCTGTTAAAGCTTTTTCGTAACCGCGCAACCGTGTTTTTGTGATAGACAATTGCTGGGAACTGGTGATATGTGCAATGCGTTTGTATCCTTGTTTGATCAAATGTTCAACCAATTGGTAGGAGCCCCCTTCGTTGTCTACCACGACTTTATGTGTTTGGATATTTTCGGGTACGCGGTCAAAGAAAACCACCGGTATGCCCTGCTGGATAGTTTCCTCAAAGTGGCGCAGATCTTCGGTTTCGTTCGAAAGCGAAACCAGTAAACCATCTACCAGTTTCCATTTTAAATGTTCAAGCCCTTTGACTTCCTTTTGATACGATTCATGGCTTTGTGATATCATCACGTGATAGTCGCTGCTTGATGCGACGGACTCAATGCCGTTTACAACTTCTGCATAAAAGTTATTGGGAATACTGCTCAACATTACACCCACAGAGCGGCTTTGTTTGTTCTTTAAACTCTGTGCCATCAGGTTGGGACGATAGTTGTGCGCTACCGCGTAGGCCTTCACCCGTTGCGTGGTGGCCTTGCTGATTTTATAGCTGCCTTTGAGTGCGCGGGCAACCGATGACGGTGCAAGATTCAGCGCCTTGGCAATGTCTTTAATGGTGACAGCTTTTGATTTTTTGTTGTCCATTTTTAGCAGAGGTTTCCCTTTCAACGACCGAAGGCAAACGTTTGCCCAAAAAAAGGGAATAATTGTTAAACTCCGTTAACAAATGGATTAGTTTAGTACTTACTTTGGACAAAGATTACCAAAGTCCAATTTTTAACTATCAAAGCTTGCTATGCTCGCAAAAGAAAGAAAAGGTTTCAAAAGCGTTGTTCTACTCAGCCAAGGTTTTCTTTCGCACGAGGTTTTAACATCACTTATTTCATTTTTAGCCGGATGAGTAGAAGCGTTAGCATGTGCAGAATCGCACACTTCTTTTAATGCTTTCAACAAGCTTTACGAAAAGTAAATCCGCCATCTTATAAAAACTCAAACTGCAATTTGCACGTGGTGATTTGTATACGCAACCATCGTTTACGGGACTAGCCATTGCAGGACAGAGTACAAAAGAAAATTGACAGCTATATGAAGTCGTTTTACGCATTCCAAAAAGGGAAACAGAGCAGTTTCTGCTCGTCTTCTTCGCGCAATTGTTCGCAACGATTACCACAACTTGAAGAGTTCAAAAAAAAATTCACTAAACACTTTGTTTGGGTTTTTGTTTTCCTTTTTTTGTTTCAGGCCGGGTTTGGACAAAACTTGGTTGCCGGTAGAGTAACCGATGACAAAGGTTCACCGCTTGAGGGTGTGAGTGTGCAGGCTAAGGGCACCTCAGGAGGTGTCACAACCAACAACCAGGGACGGTACTCTCTCACTCTTTCCGGCGGCAGCGATACCCTTGTGTTTAGTTACGTTGGATTTGGCACACAGGAAGTAGCAATCGGTGGACGCAAATCAATTGACATAAGCCTTTTGTCAGATGCAAAAGCTCTTGCCGATGTAGTGGTGGTTGGTTATGGAAAACAGAAAAAAGTAAACCTTGTTGGTTCTGTTTCAGCCGTAAATGTTGACGATAAACTTACCAGTCGTGCTTTGCCGAATATTTCTTCCGGTTTGGAAGGACTGGTGCCCGGTTTGGCCGTTACGCAAAACTCCGGTATGGCAGGCAGCAACGGCGCTAGTCTTCTCATTCGCGGCCTTGGTACGGTGAACAATGCAAGCCCGTTGATCGTTGTTGACGGCATGCCCGATATTGACATTAACCGCATCAACATTAACGACATCGAATCCGTCTCTGTTTTGAAAGATGCTACGTCTGCATCAGTGTACGGTTCACGAGCGGCCAACGGTGTGATATTAATAACGACGCGGTCGGGTAAGAACCAGCGCAAAACAGCCATCACGTTTAATAGCACAACAGCGCTGACCAAGCCTACAAAAGGCTTTGATTTTTTAGCCAATTATCCACGTGCGCTGACGCTGGAGCAGCGCCGTGCATCGACCAATACCTTGCCGTCCAACCTTCTCTTTAAGAACGGCACCATTGACCAGTGGCTGGCCTTGGGCATGATTGATCCGGTGCGTTATCCCAACACCGATTGGTGGAACATCATCATGCGTGACGGTTCGCTCCAATCCTACAACATTTCTGCATCAGGCGGTGACGAAAAATCAAACTTCTTTTCCTCCGTCGGATTAAAAAAAGAAGTCGGCCTACAGATCAACAATGATTACAAGCAGTACAATGCCCGTTTCAATTTTGATTACAAGTTGCGCTCAAACATGAATACCGGTGTGCGATTCAACGCAAACACCTCAACGTACACCTTTGCTTTGGCTGAAGGTTTCACAGATTCGGATCCAACAAACACTGCCGGCTTCGATATGCAATACGCTATTGCCGGCATCTTGCCTTATGATCCGAAAACAGGTTACTACGGCGGTGTAATGGCCTACGGCGAAGACCCGCAAGCGTACAATCCGTACACCGTTTATCAAAACACGTTAACACATCAAAATCGGCAGGAAGCCAACGGCAGCATGTATTACGATTGGACGCCGGTTAAAGGTCTAACCGCAAGCGTAGATTATGCTGTTAACTATTACAACCAGTTTCAATACCAGGCCAACACGCCAAACCAGGCTTTCAATTTTCAAACAAATACGTTCGGAAGCCGCGTTTATGTAGGGCCCAATGCCGGTATAAGCAACGATACCCGCACGGGTTACAAAACGCTGTTTAACGGGCGGTTGAACTACCACACCATTTTTAAGAAAAACCACGACATCAGCGCACTGTTGGTGTACAGCGAAGAGTATTGGTACGACCGTTATCAATTCAGCTCACGAAACGACCGGCTGTATCCTACCTTAAGCGAGATAGACGCGGCATTAACCGACATTCAAAGCACGGGCGGTAACTCGAGCGCCGAAGGCCTGCGTTCTTATGTTGGACGCTTTAACTACACGGGTTTCAACAAATATCTATTTGAATTTGACGGGCGGATTGACGGCTCGTCAAAATTCCTTGACGGCAGTCGTTATGGTTTCTTTCCTTCGGTAGCAGTAGGTTGGAAGTTTACCGAAGAAAAGTTCATCAACCGCTTTTCTGAAAAATTTTTAAACAGCGGCAAGCTGCGGGTTTCTTACGGAAGCCTTGGGAATAACAGTGGTGTCGGACGCTACGAGCAGCAACAAACTTTGGCCGCTAACAGTTACATCATTGCGGGTAGCGTTGCAAGAGGCTTTGTCAATACCAAGCTGATTAACCAATTTCTGACCTGGGAAACAACAACGGTGCTAAACATCGGTGCAGACCTTAGTTTTTTGCGCAACCGTTTAACGGCAAGCATTGATTATTATGATCGTTTGACAACCGGGATGAACCGTCCTTCTGATTTATCGCTATTGATTAGTGGTGCGTACAGCCCGGCTCCTCGCAAAAACATTGGCGACATGCGCAACAGGGGTATTGAAGGTGATTTTTCCTGGAAAGACAGAGTTGGAAAATTTAGTTACGGCGTTAGCTTAAACGCATCGTACAACCGTACCAACCTGGAAAAATGGAATGAGTTTTTAACCCGCGGAAACATTTTTCTAAACATGCCTTATCGCTTTATTTATGCCTACCAAGACAAGGGCATTGCGCAAACCTGGCAGGACGTGTACAATGCGACTCCACAAGGTGCGCAACCGGGCGACATTCTTCGCGAAGATTTGAACGGCGACGGCCGCATTGATGGAAACGATTTAAAAGCTTTTCCTAATGCGCAACGCGACCGGCCGACCACATACTTTGGTCTGAACGGTTATGTAGCCTGGAATGGGTTTGATGTAGCCTTTTTGTTTCAAGGCTCTGCCGGCAGAAAAGATTTCTGGATCAATGCCTTCAACAACGTAAACTTCAGCACGGCACGTTACGCGGTAACGCAAGCACATTGGGACAATCCTTGGTCGGTTGAGAATCGAAACGGTTTGTGGCCACGTCTGGGCGGCAGCGGAAACAACCAGGCAGAAACAACTTTCTGGCTCGATGACATGACCTATTTGCGTTTAAAGAACATTCAGATTGGCTACAACGTTCCCAAGAGTGTTTTAAAACACATCGGCATCAACAACCTGCGCATTGCGGGTACGGCCGAAAACCTTGCGACGTTCACATCTTACCGCGGCCTTGATCCCGAGAAGGCCGGAAACAACAACAACCTGTACCCGATAAACAAATCCTATTCGATTTCCGTAAACATGGGTTTTTAAATTTCTTGCCATGACAAAACATTCAGTTAAGATAGTAACGTTAACCGCCTTGATTGGGCTTGCGTTTGTGTTCGGCTCCTGTCGCAAAAACTTACTTGATCAGGCGCCCACAACAGAATTGGCGGCTACCGACTTTTGGAAAACAGAGGCCGATGCCACGACGGCTTTGATGGGTGCCTACGCTGCAGTGCGGCCTTGCTTCGACCGCGATTATTATTTTGACGGACAGGCGGAATATTCCCGTGTTCGCGGTACCAGTACCACCAGCGGTAACCTTCGTTTGGGTGATGCTTACAACGGCGGCAACTACAGCCCCTCGGGATACGGCGCCAGCTTTGATAAAATGTTTCGCTATTTGTACGGCGGCGTTGACCGGGCGAATTATGTTATTGATAACGTGGTTGCGAAAATGCTGCCCACAGCCAGTAGTAGCTCTCTACCCGGGTTGGAAACCGTGGTTGGGGAGGCAAAGTTGCTTCGAGCCCTTTGTTATTTCCGGTTGATTACCATGTGGGGCGATGTGCAATACATCAGTCACGTGGTGAACGACAACGGTGAAGTGATTACGTTGCCCCGGATGCCCATTGCACAAGTAAAGGATTCAATTTTAGCTGACCTAACTTATGCTATCAACAAGCTTCCCGTAAAGGCTTCACTTGGTCGTGCTTCCAAACCCGCTGCCTTGGCATTGCGCGGGAAAGTTCAATTGTATTGGGCTTGCTGGAACCGATTTGGTTGGCCAGAACTGGATACATTTACACCTCGTGCTTCGGCCGCCGATTCTGCTTATAAAGCAGCCGCCAGTGATTTTAAATCAGTGATTGCTGATTTTGGACTGACGCTCTACAAAAATGGTGATCCCGGTGAGATTGACGACTTGGGTAAGTGTGACAAACTACCCAACTACTATTACCTGTTCACGCCCAAAGCCAACGGCGATCCGGAAATGCTTCTGGTATTTACCCACGGTGGCACGGGCACAAGTCAAGGGGAAGAGTTGATGCGTGATTTTGCCGGCCGTTCGCACGAAGGTTCGCAGTGTTGGACTTCTCCGCGTTACGAAATTGCCGATCGTTATCAATTGATCACTACCGGTGATTTTGCACCCAAGCTTATACAGATGAATCCAACTGTGCCAGCCACTGGTAATGTTGCCAGAACAACACCTAATTCGGCGGTAAATCCAGCCAGCTATGCCAACCGCGATTATCGCATGAAGGCTTCCATCCAATGGGATTACGAAACCAGCATTGGTCTTGCTTCGCTGGCTTCAACAGGTTACTGTCCTTTTATTTATCAAACATGGGCGGGACGGGTAACCATTGGCGGCGTAACGTATACGACTTACAATACAGACGGTTGTAATTCCGGGTATGTTTATCGCAAATTTGTGCGCAATTATCCAGGGCAGGGTCGAAGCGATGGCGATTTTGCTTGGCCGGTTATACGACTGGCTGATGTTTATCTGATGTATGCCGAAGCCACCAACGCAGTAAACGGGCCACAACCAGATGCAATTGCATTGGTGAACACGATTCGTCGCCGTGCAGCTTTACCCGCTTTAGCTGCATCAAAAACGGCGGATGCAACTTCATTCTTCAATGCCATTGAGCAGGAACGTATCATCGAATTATTGGCAGAAGGTCACCGTTCTTTTGACTTGCGTCGTTGGCGTGCATTGGAACGTGTTTGGGGTCCTCCCGGCAGTACTGGCGTTAGGCGCCAGGATACATGGGGTGCAAACACAGACGGTCCTTATTACCAAAATGCATCGCAGTTGACGTATCAACAGAATTACATCTTCCGAATTCCGCCTGCCGAACGTGACCGCAACCCAAATCTTACACAAAACCTTCCCTGGCGGTAAAAGAACTTGCTTATTCAATTCAATAAAAAAATCATGAAGAAATACAGTTTAATAATACTTGTTTGTTACCTGTTGGCAATGACCTGGTCTGCTTGCAAAAAAGACCGGCCAGTAGATGAAGACGGCTTGCTGATAACTACACGGGCTGAATGCTACGTGAGCAGCTTCGAATTATTGGGAACCGATTATGTTACCGTGCGAAGCAAGGCTGCTGTTATTGACACAACGGCTCAAACGGTGCGAGTAGAAGTGTTGTTTGGTACCGATTTAAAAAACGTCTATCCGCAATTTACACTTGCCCAAGACTGCAAGCTCGACCCGAAGATTACCGGCCGCACCGATTTATCAGACACGCTAAATCCAAGAACTTACACTGTTGTCTCGGGCAATCGTCAGATTCGAAAACCATACAAGCTTTACGTCACCGTGCAACACTAAGCTTTCACTAAATCAACCGATGACATGAAACAAAAATTTTTGCAGCTCGCTTATATATCTTGTTGCTTTTCGCTTTTCCTGTTGTTAAACGGATGCAAGAAAGAGGAATACGCCATTCCAACACCGAAAGATGAATTGCAAAACGATGCGCTCAAAAGAACATTGGGACCAAACATCGTTGGCCAGCAAATTGAATTTGTGTACGCGATGGCCATGCCGCAGGCGAAAGGCAAATTGGTTTCGGCCGAAGTAGAAGCTTCTATTCCCGGAGCGTCTTCAACCTATCTTGAAAACAATTCTTATTACACTGGAAGCAACGGTGCAGACGTAGCCGTACTGGTAGGTACACCATCGGTGAACAGCGGCGCCAAAACCACGGTGACGTTTTCAAAAGACACCAACGCTGCTGCGCTGCGCTACTATTATGTAATCCCTGAAGCAGCCCGCGGCAAAACAGTGTCGTTCACGTTTCGGGCCAAGAGCAGCGACGGTTCAACTGTCTCTTATAACCTCGGTCCTTACACCATCGCAAAGATGGACATGGTGCGAAACTTAACCGTGAGCGATGGAAATGCGATGTATATCTCAATAGCTGATACAACCGTGTACAACGCGGCGGGTGCTGCAGCAAATCCCGGGAAAATAGATTTGGTTTACGTTTACCGGGCATTGACAAACGTCGCTTACAACCATTCGCTTGTATCGCCTGCAGCCGACCCTTCTTATTTGCCCGGCGTATCGTTGCCGTCCGGCGTAAACCGGAGTGCGAAAGAAATCAAGGTGTTTAATCTGCAGGATTACAACCTGGCTCGTTTGCAATACGGCATCTACATTGATGATTTGGATTTTCAAAAATTAGACATGTCCTCGGCGCCGAATTTTGCCATCAACTTAAAACAAGAAGCGGGTGTGTGGGTAGAAACGGCAGATGGGAAATACAGGGCTTATATCTACATGAACTCTGTAAACAACACAACGAAGAGTGCCGTAATCAGCATGAAGCGATACGCGATGTAGTTGTTTAAGTTCGTTTGAACTTGTTCTTCGATTTGGTATTTATTGGAACCACATCAGATCATAGAAACACAGGATCGATAAAGGCTTTCCATGTGAAACTTTGTGTAATGATGAATCTATGTGGTTCAATTTGTCTCTTTCTAATTACGTACATCTCCCATTTAAATCAATCCTCTCCATGCGATTCAACAAAGTCTTTTCAAATTTGCTTGCCCTGCTTTTTTGCACGCATCTTTTTGCACAAACCGACTCCTTGAACACGGATACAAAAGTTCCCGCTCATCCGCGGCTGTTGTTGTTGAAAGGTGAAGAGTCTGCGCTTAAAAAGAATATCTCCAGTGATAAAGTTTGGAGCGATTTGCACAAGGCGATATTGCAGGAATGCGATGGGTTGTTAACGGTAAAGCCACTCGAACGCATTCAAATTGGCCGCCGTTTGCTTTCCGTTTCCCGCGAAGCCATTCGCCGCATCTTTTTTCTTTCGTATGCCTATCGGCTCACCAGCGACAAAAAATACCTGCAGCGTGCCGAGAAAGAGTTGGTCACGATAGCAGCTTTTCGCGACTGGAACCCGCCGCATTTCTTAGACGTTGCAGAAATGACCACGGCTGCGTCCATTGGTTACGATTGGCTGTTCAATGACTTGTCAAAGGAAACCAAAGCTGCCGTCAAAGAAGCCATCTTAACAAAAGGGTTGGAACCTTCTCTTGATGAAGAAAAAAACAAAAATTGGCTGCTTGCCGAACACAATTGGAACCAGGTGTGCAACACCGGCATGACCTACGGTGCGTTAGCGACCTTTGAAGACCACGAAGAACTTTCCCGCCGCATTGTGAACCGTGCACTCCGCTCCATTACCATTCCCATGAACGAATACAATCCTGACGGAGCTTATCCCGAAGGCTACGGTTATTGGGGTTATGGCACTTCGTTTAACGTGATGTTTTTAAGTGCGCTGGAAAAAGCTTTCGGTACCGATTTCGGTTTAAGTACACGTTCACAGGGCTTTTTAAAAACAGGCGGCTTCTTGGAAAACATGACCGGCCCTTCGGGAAGGCCGTTTAATTATTCGGATGCGGGCCAGAACGGCGAACTGCAACCCGCTATGTTTTGGTTTGCTTCCCGGGTGAAAGACCCTTCGTTGCTTTGGGTAGAAAGACGCCGGTTGATGGAAGATCCAAAGAGCCACGTAAAGAATCGTTTATTGCCGGCCATCATGTTGTGGGGTGGGAATATTAACATCAATAATGCAGTGCCGCCTGCTAAAACGATGTGGGTTGGTCGAGGCAAAAATCCGGTGGCGTTGATGCGTACGTCGTGGACCGATTCGAATGCCGTTTGGGTAGCCATGAAAGGCGGAACGGTATCGGCCAATCATGCGCACATGGACGTAGGGTCGTTTGTAATGGAAGCCGATGGCGTGCGGTGGGCCATGGACTTTGGGATGCAGGATTATGAATCGCTGGAATCTAAAGGCATTCAGTTGTTCGGAAGAACGCAGGATGCGCAGCGCTGGACGGTGTTTCGCCTGACCAATCTTGTGCACAATACGCTTACAGCAAACGGACAACATCAACGAGTGACTGGTTCGGCGCCGCTCATTCGTACATCATCCGATCCGCTGTTTATGCAAGCCACTACCGACATGAGCGAAGTGTACAAAGGCACACTGGCAAAGGCTGTGCGAGGCATTGCCATCGTTGACAAAAAATACGTGTTGATACGCGACGAAGTGCAGGCAAGAGACACAGCAACCGTTTTGCGTTGGACGATGCTGACACCCGCTGATGTGAAAATTACAGGAAGTAACACTTTGGAACTGACAAAGAATGGCAAGCGTCTTTTGTTGCAGGTGACGGAACCGGCAAATGTTACGATGAAGACATGGTCCACTGCACCGCCGCACGATTACGACGCACCCAACCCGGGAACAACGTTGGTCGGCTTTGAAGTTTCGCTGCCGCCCAATGCGAAAACAGCTTTAAGCGTGAAATTGATCCCGGCTTCTGCAAACAACAGCGGCCAGCAGGCCACACAATCTTTAAGCAACTGGAAAGGCGAAGCCGTGCCGGCTTATAATGGAAAAGCAACAAAGTGATGGAGATACAAAACATACAGAAAGTAGTAGGCTCGATCGTGATTGCGGCTGGCTGCTCTTTTTTTCTTTCGTATAAACAGCCCGTTGATAAACAAGAATCGAAGAATTATTCGGCCAACGTTCAATGGCTATCCGCAAGCCAAGATTTGGAAACGATTCGTCAGCGTATCGTTGAAGACCTGTTGCAACCCAAGGTTGATGAAGCAGCGATTCAAAAAGACGTGGAAACAATTCAACCGGATGGAAGCTGGCCGGGCATCAACTACAAGGACACGACGAAGACCGGTTTCCAACATGCCGTTCACCTGGAGCGCATGTTAGACCTGGCCCGAGCCTATAAAAAACAAGACTCAAAATTTTACGAAAGCGCAGCCGTCAAGAAAACGCTTTCATCAGCTCTGGACTTTTGGATTGCACATGATTTCATTTGCGAGAACTGGTGGTGGAATGAGATGGGTACGCCCAACTGGATGATCAACACACTTCTCCTTTTTGATAACGAGTTGACCGACGAACAAAGAGCGAAGGGAGCAAAAATTGCGAGCAGGGCCAGCCTTACCGGTGTTGGCGCCCGGGCCGGCGGTGACTTTGTGCCGATTGCAGGCATGGTTTGCAAGCAAGGCTTGTTTAAACGAAACGATTCAATTCTGCAAAATGCGATTAGGGTGATGACGGCACAGATAAAAGTGACAACAGACCGCGGCATCAAACCAGACCTTAGTTTTCATCACCGTGTTGACAATGTGACTTCGATTCATACCTACGGCACCAACTATGTTAGCGCCTTTTCTTATTGGGCTGTGAAGACGGCGGGTACAAAATATGGCTTGCCCGACGCAGCGTTAAAGCTTTTAATTGACTACTACCTCGATGGCGTTTCTAAATCAATGGCCTTTGGTATGTATACCGATCCCGGTGCAAAGAACCGCGATCTTAGCAGAAAAGGGGACCTTGCTCCCGCGGGCACAGAGATTCCTGAAAACCTTTTAAAGGCTTCGAACTATCGCAGGCAAGAATTGGAAGATCTTATAAAAGTCAGAAAGGGTGAGAAGAAGCCTGATCAAACTTGGGATCGTTATTATTGGTGGTCTTCTTACATGGCTCACCAGCGCAAAAATTATTACTCCTCCGTTCGTATGCACTCTTCACGCCAAAACAACGTGGAAGAGCCGTATAATGAAGAGGGTTTAAAAATGCACCACCTGGCCGACGGTTCGAATTTTATTACCCGTACGGGCAAAGAATATTACGACATCTTCCCGGTGTGGGATTGGCAGAAAATACCGGGAGCGACCATTGAACAAAAACCCCAGTTGCCCCCTTTCAAACAAATTGTAAAGAAAGGCTTGTCCGATTTTGTAGGTGCCGCAAGCGATGGCGAATTCGGCGTGGCCGCGTTTGATTTTAAAAGTCCGCATGATCCTTTAACGGCACGCAAAGCATGGTTCTTCTTTGACAATGAATACGTCTGCCTTGGCACTGCCATCAAATGCAGCGGCGACTATCCTGTTGCCACAACTCTCAACCAATGTTTGTTGAAAGGCGACGTATGGGTAAAGACAAAAAGCGGTTCGTTCAAGGCAATAAACGGCAATCATCTTTTTACTAACGTTGATTGGGTTTTGCACGACAGCGTGGCCTATCTTTTTCCGCAAAGCACCGATGTGAGTTTGTTCGATTCCACCGCAAGCGGCAGTTGGCAACTTATCACGCATCAAACAAACGCAAGCACGGAGCCGGTAAAGAAAAATGTTTTTACGTTGTGGCTTAATCACGGCACGCATCCGCAAAACGAAAGCTATGCTTACGTTGTATTGCCTGCGGTGAATGCGCAAAAAGTGGAAGACTATCACAAAACGCAAACCGTATTCATTTTGCAGAACACAGCCGCGTTGCAAGCCGTGCAAAACAAAGCCTTGCAAATAACGCAGGTTGTTTTTTACGAACCCGGAACGCTGCAGTTGACAAAGGACCTAGTGTTAACTGCGGATCGTCCATGTATTGCAATGGTGAAAACGAACGCCGCGCAAATAACAGCCCTCACCATTTCCGACCCGACGCACAAACTGGTAAGCCTGCAATTAAAGGTGACAACTGCACTCAACGCTTCGGGAGCAGGTTGGCAAGCAAAATGGGATGCAAATCAAAAAGCCAGCATTGTTCAAATTGATTTGCCCAAAAACGAAGAAGCCGGGAAAAGTATAACCCTTGTTTTCGTGAACCAAAAGCAGGCGACGCATTAGTCTTTCTTCATCAAAAAATCGTCCTTCGATTCTCAACTCACGCTAATGATAATTGCCAATTCAACTTTTCTTTAGCAAATCTTAAAGGAATACGAACTGAGGAACAATTGATGGTGGGAGTGTTTTCTGCCTAGACATTTGAACCTTCAATCTGTTTTATTTCTCAGTAATATAGAGATGCAAATGATGGTTACAACGGTTTTTCAAGCTCGGATACGGTCTTAAGTCCCGGCAGGATTTACTCCATTCCCATATGCAACAGCGCATATTGAAAGGCAGTAAACCACTATTTCGACGTGGGATATTACCGCCGGAAATAACAAACAACATGTTATTTCCGGCGGTAATACGCGTGGAGCAGAGCGGACAAAGCTCGAACCAGTTATTGAGCGATTTATTAATATTATCTAAGCTAATAAATTGAAATTCAGCCTTTAGGGGTTTTTGGCAGTAGGAGAGAAGTGGTTCGACCTTTATCCAGGATTCTTATCTCATTGACTTCGCACAGTTCGTTGTATTGAAGATTGCGTCGCTCGATTTGTTGGGATAGAAAAACTTTTTACCACGCTAACCCATACGAGCAAATGTGCTTTTACGGCTTGGGGTCATCGTTGATCCAAACCAGCGATTTATAACGGATTGCCCTTCTGGTAAGAGCGTATAATTTTTGCAAAAGATCCCGCTGCTTACTGCCGGATAATTGCAGCCGCTGGGTCTCGACTACATCTTTAGTAAAAACAGGCGGGACATTTTCACCCGGATGGTCCAAACAGGGATGATAAAAAAAACCAAAAGAACCCGGTTTTTCCGGTCGTGCTTTTGCATAATTGAGGTACAAAACAAAATCGGCTTTTTCGATGCTGTTGACCAACTCAATGTTTTGATGCTTCTTCACCTTTTCCTTCAAAGCCGTGGTAACAAAACTTGGTACGGGTAGAAACACCACAGTGTACGGCGCTGTGTGTGCGCTCGGAGCAGGAGCGTCATGATGCTTTACTGCATCATCAAACACGACGACTCTAGTCGCCCTCTCGGCTGGGGAAGAATGAAAATCGGCATAGCCAAATCCAAAGTTCAATGAAAGAAAAGGCCGGACTTTCTTTTGGAAAAAAGCGTCGTATTGAGCGGGTATCATCTGCATTTCCGGAATGTACAGCTTCACGAGCGGCGCTGACGCAATGCGCTTGTTTGTGAGACGGAACGTTTGCCCTTTTTTAACGCTGCCGGACTTTAGGATCGCGACAGCGGAAGTTGAGTCGACGGCCGTAACCCGAAGCACCTGATCTCTTTCAGCACCAGTAAAAACGTTTCCTTTACCAAGGCCGTCATCGAGGCCTTTGTCAAGGGTAACCACCGTGCCCTTCACACCGGTACAAGTGGCCGTTACGGTGTTGGAAAAGCCGCTGTCACCAATGCCAAGTAAATTTCCGGCAAGGCGACCCGGATCAAAGTGGTAGGTCGGGGTGTGAGAATACTTTTGCTGCTTGATTAGTTCTGTTATTTTAGTTAGCAATGCCGAAACGAGCAAGCCAGCGGGATTCTCTTTGTAGACAGTAAGCAAGGCTTTGGTAAAAGCGCCGTGCTGCGTGCCCGTTTCGTCAGTTATCTCCGATGCTTTTTCCCTGTCGGTTGACGCAGCGAGGTACAAATAGCGGCTCTGGGTGCGTTCCGACGGTCGCCGTTCAGTAGGCCTATAGTTTACACGCAGTGCGGCTTTCAAGTCGAAAGAACGATCGTCCGCGGAAAGCGCTGTTTTTCCTTCATAAAGTGTCGTGTCGGTAAAGCGTGGATCTTTGCGCGCAAAATCAATATATTGATCGGCTGAAATTGGCACCGTTGCGCCCAGTGAGTCCACCGGCATTCCAAGGGGTGTATTGGGTTCCCAATCCTCGCAGTCCGGCACACCATCACCGTCTGTGTCTGTCTCGTTAACGTAATATCCCAAAGAGTCAATAGCGCAGCCCAACGGCTTCTGCACGACCGATACAGGTACATAGGGAATGTCGTGCAGATCGAGGCTCTTCTCGGCTGGGAGAGGGAGAAGCGGCGTCCAAAATTCTATCCCCGGAAATATCGCCATGCGCCCGTTCCCGCTGTAGCAGCAGTCGCATATATCCGTCACCACCACCTTCTTGTCAACAAATTCATTGAGGACTTTTTTCGCATCTTCGTCGGTCAACAGGCAATCAAGGCCCGGCGCGTACAGGTCGCTCATCACCATGGCCTGGCTCATTTTCTTTTTTACCGAGTCTACTTCATAGTCATTCCTCATCCACGCACCGTGGCCGGAATAATAAAACACAAAGGCATCGCCCAGTTTGCAGCTTTTCAACGTCTGGCGCATCAGGTTCAGCACGCGGCTTCGCGTGGCCTCGGCATTGTACAAGGTCTGAACGTTGGCTTCCTTAAAACCAAAGCGGTTTAGCAGCAGCTTTTTTATGGCCCTGGCGTCGTTCACACATCCCTGCAGGCTTTGCTCGCTCTTGATACCCGGTTTGCTATAATAATCATTGATGCCGACGATCACGGCGTATTTGTCCTGTGCATTGGAAGGTAGCAAAGAAAAAAGGCAAATGGAGAGCAGTAATTTTGATAATGGACGCATAAAAAAGACTTCCCTCTAATATAAGGCAGTTTTCATTTATGAAATTATTTGCTCATGTTGTATTCTCTCCGCGATGTTTTCTTTCAACGAGCAGAAGAATGACGATGAAATCTTTTCTACACCGGGCTTTTACGCGACGTGGACAGATAAAGACACGGCGAAGTAATTCTTTCCTACATCATGCTTACAACTTCGGCGAATGCACTCATGAAAAAAGTGTGGCTCAATCCGATAATTCATATAACGAACTCAAAAGAAGTAATGGACCACAAAATACTCACGCGGTGGTGGGTACTGGACAACGGTTGAACCCGTTATTGCAGGACAAATAATTTTAGTAGGTATGTTATCGCCGGAAATAACACACGAGTTGTTCTTTCCAGCGATAACACGCGTGGAAACAAGCGGGGAGAATTCGAATCTGCGAGTGGAAGACTTGGAGTTAATCGAAGGTTTTTCTCGTCGGTTAATTGGGTAAGATGGACAAGATACCGGCTACATTCAAACCCTGCGCAGGAACGAGAGTCGGAAACCTCTCGCCTCACATGCACAAAAGCGGCTAGAAAATCGAGCCGATCCTAAGTCCTCTTGATCGGATCACACCAGGCATATTACTTTTCGTTTTTTGTGTTGCCCGTTTTGCAAATCAGGGGAAGATGTTATTTGGGCAACCCAAAAACGAAATGCTTACCTTGTTGATTTGAAGAAGAAGTCTATTTTTAACGACTACGAAACGGCTGGTAGGTACTTCGCCTATTTACCTGTTGGCAGCAACGAATTGACCTTTTCGAATTGTTATGAGCCGAAAATCGCTTTTCTCTTTCGGTTCTTTTGTCTTGTTTGTTGCGCTGCCTTCATTTGCCAGAGCTGGTGGTGGCGGTGGGTATGATCGTGGTTTGGCCGTGCTTTTGGGACTGATCAACCTGGCTCTAATTGCCTACTTTGTTTACCGGAAAAATAGAAGAGCCAAGCAACTGATCACAAAACCGGCTTGCAGGATTCACTCTGGAACTATGATCAAATGATTAACTTGGCCAATGAAGCCTTTGCCCGCCTGCAAAATGCGCGGATGGAACGAAACATGGAGTTGGTAAAGGACGTCGTTACCGAGTGGCTGTGCCACGATTACCAAAAGCAACTCGACTGGCAAAAAGTAAAGCACGAACAAAACATTGTGGAGGATATCAAAAATTAAGCGAACCGAGATTATCAAGGTAGAGGACCATGCCAGCAAAGACAAGGACACCTTTGCCGTCTGCATCAAAGGAAAACTGGTGGATTATACCATTTCGGACAAGACTGGAAAGGTGTATACCAACAAAGACAAAAGTAAAACAGGCTTTGTGAGCTTTATTACTTTGTTCGTAGGGAGAACAAGTGGCTTTTGGACAGGATCAACTATGATGTTTTACTCGGCAAAATCCTCAGAGCAAAGGAAATTGTTGACTAAAGCAGCTGCCAACAGCAGGTATTGGTTCGACGTTCATCATTTAGCTTTGTTTTTTATTTTCATCATCCATAATTCTAATCAGCTTTTGTGCCGGCTGACAAACCACAGAGACCAGCCCAACGCAAGGCTGATAACCGTTGTGTGTGCAATCTTAGTGTCAACTAATTTAATGCTCACGGAGATCGATATTACAATGCGAAAATTGCTAGCTGTTTTGTTATTTCTTTTATTAGTTGCTTTAGTTGCTTTCTGTGGCGAGGAAAGTCACTCTTACGGTGAAGTAAGAGCATATAAATACTATAACGGGTACAACTACGAATTGCAGTTACCCTATCATGTTGAGGGTCGTGGAAATATTCACCAACTCCACTTGAAAAGATATGCATATGAAGATACTGACCTGATTTATGTGGACACTTTGATGAAATTCAAAAGAGAGAAGGGAAACGACTACTTCACAGCTACAACTGCTTTTACATCATGAATGATCAAAACGATCCAGTGACCCGACGCTTCTTTCTAACTATAACAGGCATCACCACTGCTGGGACACTGCTTTATCCAAAAACTGCGCTGTTTGCAAAAGCCGTCGAGCCTCAGTTGCCAACGCCGGGCGCAATCTCCCTTGCCGGGACGTGGCGGTTTGCGCTGGACAGAAACAACACCGGCGCACAAGGTGGTTGGTTCAAGAAGCCTCTGGCACCGGAGGCTAACATCTCTTTACCAGGCATCCTGCAAACCCAAGGCTATGGCGACGAAATCACGGCGGACACCAAATTCGTTGCAGCGCTTCCCCGCGACATGCGGTGGTATCTTCTGCCGCAATACAAGCCGTACACGGTACCGGGCAACGTGCAGGTTCCCTATCTTTCGCAGCCTGTGCGTCATTATTTGGGTGTGGCTTGGTATCAGCGGGATATAGTGGTGCCGGAGGAGTGGGCAGAAAAACGGATAGAGCTATTGCTTGAACGGACGCGTTGGCAAACCGATGTTTATATCGATGATAAACTAATTGGTAGCAATCGGTCGCTGGTGGCTCCGCATACGTTTGACCTCGGTGTATTAAAGCCGGGCAAACATATCCTGACCATCCGCATCGACAACAGCATGTTGAAGCCGGATTATCGCCCCGATGGTCATGCTGTTTCTGACGCCGAAGGTTCAACCTGGAACGGCATTGTTGGTCGTATTGAACTGTCCGCGACCTCCCCCGTTTGGATCGAAGATGCACAAGTCTTCCCAAATCTTAAGAATAAATCGGCGCAGGTTCGCGTTAGCATTGGCAATGCGAGTGGCAAAGCCGGAACCGGAAACCTTTCGGCAGGCGGCGTGACGATACCTGTGGAATGGGATGCCACCGGAGGCAAAGGAACGATTGACGTGCCGATGCCGAATGCACGTCCATGGTCTGAGTTTACACCGGAATTGCAGCATCTTAGTTTGACTCTAAAGGGCGGCGAAGCAGACCACCAAGGGCAGGTCACATTCGGTATGCGTGAAATCAGTACCGAAGGAAACCGCATCTTGGTGAACGGTGAGCAGCTACAACTTCGCTTTACCCATGACGGCGGTGGATTTCCGCTGACCGGCTATCCTGCTACTGACGTTGCTACATGGAAGAAAATCATCGGCATTTGTAAAACCTGGGGCTTGAACGGCACCCGTTTCCATTCCTGGTGCCCGCCCGAGGCTGCCTTTAGCGCTGCCGATGAACTGGGCTTTTACCTTCAGCCGGAGTGCGGCATGTGGAATTCGTTTGACGCCGACGGCAAGATGCTGGCCGTTCTTAACGACGAAACCGCACGGCTGCTAAAAGCTTACGGCAATCATCCTTCCTTCGTGATGCTGGCCGCAACGAATGAACCGGCAGGCCGTTATGCAACACAACTTCCGGGCTGGGACAAAGCCTGGAAAGAAGCAGACCCGCGCCGCGTTTACAGCGATGGTACAGGAAGATGGGCGCCACCGCCGGCAGGAAAAGGAACAGCCTTCGCCGCTGATTATCTTGTAACCGGCAGCCCGGCACGAGGACCCAGAGGATGGTTTGGAGGAGATTACGAAGAGGCTTTGAACGTGATACGCGGTGGTGTCAAAATTCCGTGCGTTGGTCACGAGATCGGGCAATACTGTGCTTACCCCGATTTTGGCATCATTGAAAAGTTTGCCGGCAAAGGCAAGTATGCTGCGTTTCCGCAGGGTATTGGCTGGGGTAAAGTTCCGTATATGCAACCGGGCAACTACATCATTATGCGCGACAGTGCCAAAAAGCACGGGCTTCTACAGCGAAACAAGGCGTTAGCCCATGCCTCCGGTAAATTCCAAGTTGCTTGTTACAAGGAGGAGATTGAAGCGCTGCTCCGCACCGGTTCTTATTCAGGCTACCAATTGCTTGACTTGCATGACTACTTGGGTCAGGGCGGTGCGCTTATCGGCATGCTGGATGCTTTTTGGGAAGAAAAGGGATATGTAACCGCTGAAGAATTCAAACGCTTTAATAACACCACGGTTCCCTTGCTTCGTTTGAAGGAACGCATTTTTACAACCGACCAAAGTTTGAGTGCGACGGCTGAAGTGGCGCATTTTGGGCCGGCACCTCTCAAGTCAGTTACGCCTACGTGGCGCATTTTAAACAGCAGCGGAAAATCAGTGATGACTGGCAGTCTTCCCACGTGTGAGATATCCCGCGGCAGTGGCCAAGCATTGGGAACCATCACCGCTTCACTTGCCAAACTGCCTGCCCCTGCATCTTATTCACTTGTCCTTGAGCTTCCTGGAACGGGTTTCAGTAATCATTGGACCTTTTGGCTTTATCCTGCGGGGCTGAGCACCCGAATTCCAGGCGATGTTCTCGTTACTGCTTCCTGGGAAGAAGCAAAGGCTCAGTTAATAAAAGGAAAAAAAGTGTTGTTTCTCTCCGGCGTTCCGGAAAAACCGTCACCTGACTTGGCATTAACCACTTCACCCATTTTCTGGAACCGGCTCATGAACCCAAACCGGACGTGGATGCTTGGACTTTTGAACGATTCGAAACATGCCTCTCTTGCCCAATTTCCGACAGAGGATAATTGCGACTGGCAGTGGGTCAATTTGCTTCCAAAGACAACTGCGATGAACATGGAAGCGCTTCCTTCTTCACTAACATCCGTCGTGCAGCCAATCGATGATTGGAACCGCAACCTGCGGCTTTCCCTATTGTTTGAATGCGCGGTTGGCAATGGCAAATTGATGGTGACATCCTTTGACCTATCCGATAAGACTATAGCGCAACAAACGGTAGCCAAAGCACTGCGCGAATCGGTCTTGAATTACATGGCCTCGCCGAAATTTAAACCGCAGAATAAGCTAACGGTGGACGAACTCGAAGCGTGGGTGCCTACCCGGTACATAGCACCCGTTATCTTGAACTCGCCTCCTGCAACAGGTGACGTAGCGGATCCCGGGCAGATAAAACAGTGAACCGCTTTTACGCCATAGAGCCATTTTCAGTAATAGAAGAATGTATTGTAAAGAAAATCTTGAAGCAGCTTTTTCGCATGAAAAGGTTCAGCGAGTAAAATGATACGAAAGCGCGACGTTATCCAGTGGGTTGTTCATCTTGGCGGTTTGGCATACAACAGTAGAAGCAAGAGGGCGATTCCGTATTACTTCTTGGGTTAGCTCACTCGACTTGCGAAGTAAAGCTACATTGGTCAGGTTCTTTTTAAAAAGAGGATTCCATTCTTTCTCCAAGCGAAATAACAAATAGCTAACCTAGCTATGGAAAAGCGGTCAAATGGAACAAGGCTTGGACCAACGTTGAAAGGAAGCTAATGCGCACTCAGTTACCAAATCGCTTTCAATTCTGAGGGCAATCTTTCTAGCCTGAACCAAGTTTGCATTACTGTGGTCAAACAAATTGAGAGAGTATCTTTTTCTTTGATGTCGCCATCTTAACCGGATGCGGTTCCCGTCTTGAAGTATGGTAACCGAACCTTTCGTGTTTTTCCGACCCATTTCCGACCCAATTTTAAAGTGAAAGGGCAGGGTTTGGGTGCTAAGCGATGAAATCTTGGGCCTATAAAAAGCAAAAAGCCCTCTAAACGAAGGCTTTTTGGTGGAGCAGAGCGGACAAAGGTCGAACCAGTTATTGAGCGATTTATTAATATTAGCTAAGCTAGTAAATTGAAATTCAGCCTTTAGGGGTTTTTGGCAGTAAGAGAGAAGTGGTTCGACCTTTGTCCGGTGTTCTTTCGACTTGA
The DNA here is from genome assembly GCF_007970805.1 of Flavisolibacter ginsenosidimutans. Lineage (GTDB taxonomy): Bacteria > Bacteroidota > Bacteroidia > Chitinophagales > Chitinophagaceae > Flavisolibacter > Flavisolibacter ginsenosidimutans. The sequence continues at coordinate 4,542,520 of NZ_CP042433.1, forward strand.
TTCCAAAACCTTCAGTGTATCGAAGGTTTACTCGCTCGATTTACACTACTAAGCAGGTGCATTTATGGATCGCCTGGCACAAGTAGCCCTGCAAAAGAGAATATACTGCACTTACCAAGTTATAACTTTGCCGTTGACTCAATCCCTTTCCAAGATTATTGCAGACACAGATGTAATCAATGTCCCCTTAGAATTTTAAAAGCTGTACTGTTAGCGGCTGTTTCTTAAATAAAAACAACGAAGGAGCTTGGGCAATTATTTACGAATAGCCTTTCCCTTTAAAATGTAAATTTGAGTAATATGTTTTGATGCAAGACTTCCTCTAATTACAAAATTGACGGTTTATGAAAATTCGAATCTTTCTTAGTTCATCCTCAGAACATTCGTCGATTGCAAAAGCACTGGAAGTCAATCTTGCCGGTGAGGGTTTTGAGCCAACGCTTTGGTCTCGTGAGGCGCACGGGGCGGGTCAGTACAACCTTGAAGCGTTGCTTCGGGAGGCGAAAGGCTCTGACTTTGGGATTTTTGTGTTTGCCCCTGACGGCCAACTTACCATCCGTGGTGAATTGTTTAATGTCGTACGGGACAACGTTTTGTTTGAACTGGGCGTGTTTATTGGGATCCTGGGCCGCAGCCGTTGCTTCATCGTCCAAAGCACGGAACAACCCGTGCGGCTACCTTCAGATTTAGACGGCATAACGACGTTGAAAGTGGATCCACAGCGCTCCGATGGCAATCTGCGCAGGTCTTTTGGGCCCATTGTAACCACCATCGCTGACCTTGTGCTCAACACAGCCAAGGCCCAAGTTTCAGACTTCACGACAAACGATTTGAAGCTGCTGAATTCCTGTAAGGATACGAGCATGCCTTCCAACCAAGCCGCCAAAACCTTTGGCGACATGCCGACAGCGTGGGACGATAAGCTATGCATGCGCTTTGTGAAACTGCTTGAAAGTGGCCTAATTAAAAGCACCGGTGCTACGGAAATTGAAGCAACGCGCAGCGGCAAACTGCTCGCAGAAGCTGTCCAATTCTAACATAATGTAAGGCTTCCATGCGTCATACACCCTTTTCACAGTGCAGAAGTAGCACTAAAAACCAACCAACATGAAGCAACTTCTGACAATATTGTTTGCAGTTTTCTTTTTACAGGCTGCAGCACAAATCCATCCAACGCTTCCGCGCAAGCATTTCGTGCTGAACCTATCAAATATTCGATGCCTTAAAACCACAGAGGAAGGAGAAGACGAAGTCTACCTTCTTTTGGTTTGGAGGCACAGTGACGGGTCAACGGGCTCTGTGCGTTTGCCTTCCGAGCATTGGGACATGAACGACGGAGACAAGCTTAAAAACGCACGAACGGAAAACAATGTCTTTTCCTTTGACCTCATGGGCTCGGAAAGGGTGGAGGTTCTTTGCCTTCTTATGGAGCAAGACGACGGTACGGTAGAACAATACGCAAACCTCGGGGCGGAAGTGTTGCGTATAGTTGAATCTGGCTATAGCTCTCTAAGCGGCTTTGATTCAGAGCAAATACAAAGCGTTTTGAAGCGCATTACAGGGACCTACAACCTGAAAAACTCAGATGACTGGATCGGTGGCTTCGCCATGCGTTATGATCTTACCCGCACTGCTACTTGGCTGGTGCGTGCCAATCCCAATGGAGGCGGGGAAACGAGTGGGTGGGGAACTGATTTTTCGCAGTTCACTTTGAAAGGGGACGGTTCGAAATACGAAGTGAGAGTGAACGTGAAAACCCGTTGATGCAGTCAAGAAATGAAACACCTCCAACGAAGCCTGATACGGTTTCTTTCTTGTATGATGGTGACTGTGCCTTTGGCATTTTTGCGACCCATTTTAGAGGTGAAAGGGTGGTTCTGGGGCAATCAATCTTGCAAATTCCTGGTCAACAAAAAGAAAAGCCCCCTTTAAAGGAGGCTTTCCAGGTTGGAGCAGCGCGGACAAAGGTCGAACCGGCTATGAGAGGATTGAATTTATTGGCAAGAGTAGTTGATTGTGGTTTAAAAAATCTATATTAGAATAAGATTTAATGCCTTTCTGTGCAATCGTATACGCTGTAGAATGCACGATCCGTTCCTCGTTAACAAGGCAAATGGGATACCCTCGATAACCTAAAAACCCATCAGCGAAAACATTTTTTAATCTACTAACTGTATCGGTTATGAGTAAGTACATGTTGGCAAAAAAGCAAAAGCCACTTGCCTTTCAACCTTCTTTCATAAGACGGTTGCTCGCTGTTCAATCTCGTTCACGAACGTTGCTTTTCATCGTTGCTCTGTTGTTTTGTATCGTCAATGCAAAAACGCAAGGAGCGTCTACCGATAGCACAAAAGCAACCTTGTTGTTTCAGACCATTCGCTTGGGGGATGCTGCCAAACTCGAAGTGCTGCTGAAAGCAAGCGCAAATCCCAATGCTGTAATGGATAGTTATTCCGCACTGATGGCCGCTGCGCTTAACGGTTCAGCTGAAGAAATAAAATTGTTACTTGACTACGGTGCCGATCTTAATTACCGCAACGTGGACAGTATTACGGCGTTATGGCTTGCGGTTCCCGACCAGGAAAAGACAGTCCTTCTTTTAGAGCGAGGCGCCAAGCCAGGTGTGCGTTCCCGCGAAGGCAATACGGTGTTAGTGAAGCTGGCTGGCATTCCTGGCAGCGCTGGGCTAATGCAACAGCTTATTGAGAAAGGATGCAGCCCGCGAAGCAGTGGCTTCAATAATGATATTATGTACAACGCCGCCATGTCTGGTGATACGGCCATTGTTGATCTGTTGATCCGCTACGGTGTGAGTGTAAGCGACACATCCTTCCTTGGTGATTACCCGGTAAATGCCGCCGTCAATTATCGTTGCTTTTCCACGCTGCAGATGTTGGTAGAACACGGCGCTGATGTAAACGTGAGTCCGAAAAACGCTGTATTGCCGCTGCTCATTGGCATTACACCTCTTATGTGGGCAGCTATCAGCAACGACAAACCTTCTTTTTTCTATTTACTTGATCACGGTGCTAATCCCAACGCAAGATCGCCCCGCGGCTATACGCCGTTGATGTTCCTTGCAATGGCGAACGTTGACGATCCAGAGATGACCCTTGCCTTAATAAAGCACGGTGCCGATCCAGGGATGCAAGCCCCAGACGTTACGGATGCTTTGTTCTACGCAAGCCAAAAGGGCAACACCAAATCCGTGGAGATCCTTTCCAATTACAAGCAACAGAAACACTAAAACCATCATCCATGAACCGGAAAATAATTTATGCCTTGCTTCTTCTTTGTGTGAGTGGTGTAGGAATGACTGCTTTAGTAAGTTGGAACACGAAAGATCCCAGGCCAAGTGCAGAAGCGATCCGAACGGCCGTTACCAAAAGTTTTTCGCTGCTGCAAACTAGCGGCGTCAAATTTATTATGCAGGGCAGGTGCGCCTCTTGCCATCACAATACACTGACTTCGATGATTGCCGAAAAAATGAGAGCCAAAGGCTTGGGTGAAGTGGATACAACTGCCCGAATGCGAACAATGGCCATGAGCAATGGGCTTCACTTCATTGGCAATCCAAACCTTAATAACCAATTTATTCAGGCAAAGTTCATAACCCCTTATATTTTGCTTGGCCTTGCCGCAGAGAAGTACCCCGCTGATTTTAATACCGACGTCTCTGTAGCCTACCTCATGAGCCAGCAGTTGACGGATGGAAGTTTCAAAGCCGAGTACATGCGTCCACCCTTGGAATGTGGCGACGTTCATCTGACAGCCTTCGCCATTCGCGCCATTCAGCTCTATGCGTCGCCAGCACAAGCGGCGCAAACAAAAAAGATGGTACAACTCACGAGAATTTGGCTCGAGAAACAGACGCCGGCCATGCAGCAGGAACTCGCTATGCAACTTTTGGGGCTTGCATGGAGCGGCAGCGATGCAGCTGCCAAGAAAAAGGTAGCTGACAGACTCTATGCTATGCAAAATAGCGACGGTGGATGGTCGCAACTACCGACCTTGAAAAGCGATGCTTATGCAACCGGGCAGGCGCTTTATGCATTAGCGGAGTCAAGCCAAATCCTTGAACACGATGCCGACTATCAGCGCGGTATAGCGTATCTGCTGAAAACACAAGAGTCTTCCGGTGCTTGGATAGTCATGACTCGGTCAAACCCGATTCAGCCATATCTCAATGCTGATTTTCCGCCCTATGATGAAAACCAATTTATCTCGGCTGCCGCCTCCAACTGGGCGACACTTGCATTAATGGATGCCTTACCAGCTAAATAGGTGTTATCGCTGGAAATAACAAACAACATGTTATTTCCAGCGATAACGGGAGTGGAGCAGAGCGGACGAAGGTCGAGCCAGTTATTAGAAGATTTGATGATATTAGCGATATTAACCGGTCGATTTAAGGCTATGTAATGAGTTTAAATTCTTGAACGAGGTGGTTCGACCTCTCTGCGTTTGTTTTTGAGTTTCTTTTGGTGTTGTTTCTTGCAAACGCCAACAACGCCCTCCTAAATTCGCAAGCGGCAAACGCAGTTGCTTTTTGCAAATTTTGCAACCAAGCTTTTCATCTGCGCACAATTCAATTTTACGGTTCCTGTAGGTCAGGGTAGTTTGCAGCGTAACGCAACTAAACGCCATGAAAAAGAGTAGCCCGTCGCGCATTTCAACCTTTTTGGCCGTACTTCTTGTTTGCATTTGCCTTGTGGTTTTTGTGGGCTGCAAGAAAAGTGCCCTACCGCCGGTTACGGAATATTTGCGCCTCGCCGTTGACGGTGTAGTGGTAAACGCCACCCAAGGCTTACACGCCCGTTCATCCGTTTACCTCACTATTGGCGGTACATGGGCCGGAGGGTCAACTTCCATTGAGATACACAATTTTCAAAACGCCACCGGGGAGTGGACAGTCAACCCAAATTATACCACAAGCCCCCGCATGGAGTTGTTTGAAAATGGAACCGGCTATTACGCTGGTGATGGAGGAACTTTTGGGCCACAACTCGGCAACGGAAAAGTAACCATCAGCTACATTGACGACAACTACATTAAAGGCACGTTTGAATTTGTGACGGCCCCTGAGGGCGCAACCCTTATCAAAAAAACAGTGACGGGTGGAGAGTTTTCTATCAAGCGAAGCCGGTAAGACAACCCGCAAAAGGTAGACAAAGCCTTCCAACTTTCCTCGCTTCTTAAAGTTGCATACTCTCCTGCCTTTCCCAGAAAACTATACCAACCTATCGCTAATCTTCTATGTCCGTTAACAAGCCATCATATCTGCTTTTCTTACTAACTGTGTGTGGGTTTTTTTCCGCTCTCTGTGCAGGGCTGCATTGTGCTGTAATAAAGGCCGGCTTGTTAGCCGATCCCGTCTATCTTGCAAAACGGCCCACCAAAAGATTCAGTAGGCTGCGTTTGGTATGGCACGCAAGACTCGTTCGTCGAATCGTGTCCCTTTTGGTTCGTACGCCCTTAAGAAAAGGTGTTCTTCGGTTGGTAAACTTCAATGTGCCTTTACCCGGTCACCTGGGTTGCATCCTTGTAACCTGCCATTCGCCGTGGAAGCGGTTACTGGTCCAATGGTGTCTGGACAAAAACTTTGCTTTATTCATTGGGGGTGGAAAATGGAACGACGAGCGGGAGCGTATTCAGCGGCAGGGCAGGAGCGTAGTGGAATTGCGCGAACTTATTAAGTATTTACAAGAGGGCGGCCGGGTTGTGATTAAAGCCGAAGTTTTCAATACATTAAACGACTGCCGGGTGAGCTTTCTAGGGAAACGCTGCAATGCCTCTCGTTTCGCAGAACGATTGGCAATCCTGGCACACGTTCCAATTCAAACTCTAGTTGTCAAACTATCTAATAACGCAATTGAGTTGAGCGCCGGCCCTCAATTCTTCACTGAGGGTTTGAACGCAAAATCCACTATGATCACTACGCAGGTTCTTTCCTTTTTTGAAAAAGAAATTGAGCGCAATCCAGCCATCTTGTCAAACTACGTAAGGTAACCGCATAACAGATTTAAAGCGCCTGAACCATCCTTTGCATACGTTGGACGCGCTACCCAAAAGAGTAAACTTAAAGAATAATAAAACACGAGTAGCTGCCAGGAAGACTACTCGTGTTGAAGAAGTTGTTACGCCGGAAATAACTCGCCTTGTTATTTCCGGCGATAATACTTGGTGGGAGCAAGCGGGAAGAATTCGAACCTAAAAGTTGAGGATTTGCAAGCCATAATAGATTGCTCTCTTAAAGGCCGGTGACATAAGAGGAGCCGGCAATCTTTGGTACAAATGGAGCAGGTGAAATGTTCGTATCAGTATGTTTATTCTGCAGCCTACTGCATAATAATGAGTTTACCAAAGGATAAGTCCCTTTTTACATTGGGTTCGTAGTTCGCTGCCCGCTTCTTTGAAAGGGTTTTTTCTTTGCTGTATTGTGTACAAAATAATACGGCAAAGCAAGGCCTTAACATCACGGCGCCTAGAATAAGATTACATTACATCAAGCCGGTTATTCTACTGGCGATAAATCGAAAAAATGTCAAACATTACGCAAGTTGTCAACACTGAAAAGAACATGACAACACTAAAGAAAGGAATTGTTGCTTCAGGATTGGACCAGGTTTTAAGCGGCACCGGGCCGTTCACTGTTTTCGCGCCTTCCGACATGGCCTTTGGCAAATTGGAAAGCGGAACAATTGAAAGCCTGTTAAAGCCAGAAAACAAGCTTAAACTAACGTCCTTGTTAAACCATCACGTGGTGGCGGGCAAAATTAATTTTAAAGACCTCAAAGACGGCGACGAGCTGAAAAGCTTAGATGGAAAAAAGCTCTCGGTGAAAGTGAAAGATGCCAAAGTGAGCATTGATGGTGCAACGGTTCAAAACCGTGACGTGGCTTCGTCTAACGGTGTGATACATTTACTGGATACGGTCTTAAGCAATTAATCATCTTTCGATTTAACGACCAACTACGAACCCTTGTAGTTGGTTTTTTTTATTGTCCGACAGACGAGTAAGTGTCTAAATGAAAGCGGTTCCTTTTACAACCCTTTTCTGGTAAACAAAACAAAAGGTACAGGGTTTCAACACTTGTATAAAAGGTCATTGAACCAGCTTCTTTTCATCATCCGAACACAATTTTAAATTGCTGTTATGCAAACCCAAGTAGAGCAGTTTCTGAAAGATGAAAGCGATCACATTGCAAAGCTGCACCTGATTGTTCAACGGACAATCGAGGAAGAAAAACTGGTAATTGAAAACTTGCTGCACCCGCCAAAGGAAATTATCAGTCCGGGTGAAAAAATCTCTGATAAAGTGGCCTTATTCGGTGGTAGCTGGAAGTTTATTATACTCTTTGGAATTATCCTGGTCGCCTGGATACTCTTCAACGTGTTCGCGCCCAAACGCAGTATTTTCGATGCCTATCCTTTTATTCTTATGAACCTGGTTCTTTCAACCATCGCCGCACTTCAAGCTCCGGTTATTCTAATGAGCCAAAACCGCCAGGAAGAAAAAGACAGGATAAGAAGCGAGAACGACTACCTCATTAACCTGAAAGCTGAAATGCAAATTCGCAGCCTTCACCAAAAAATGGACGTGCTAATTGAAGACCAAATTAAAACACTTTACGAAACGCAAGCCCGGCAGTTTGAAATGCTGGAAGAAATCAATCGCAAACTCGATAAGCTGCAAGGAAAAGAAAACAATTAATCGCAGTGCGGTCCGCTGTTTATTTTCATCGCGTACTATCAACTTAATCGTTCGCGCCGGGATTGCTTTTATTCAACCAAAGCGGCAGAACAAACCATTGCTTTTTGGTCATAGACAATTAGTAGAGTAAAAGATGAAAACGAAATCGTAATTAAATTCATGGTGAAGCCTTTAAAATGACTAACGCTCCGTCACCACAGGACTGAAATGTTGCAACTCTAGAGTAATTTATCTATTCATTTTTACCGTTAGCCGGATGCAAACGACGGATAACGTTCCGGTCAAGAAGATTGCAAAACAAAAGCCCATCATCCAATAAGAAGCACCAATCAATTGTAGGACAGGACTTTCATCTTTATGTCCGATTCAATGCTTTCATTTGATTGCGATAGGATAGAAGAAGCCTTATTGATTTTATCGATGATGTTATCGCTTTGATTTTTTGAAAAGGTGACCGTCAAACAGATATTGGTTTGAGGCACACCTTCGTTTTCGGTGACAGCCTTTTCGAATACATAACCGACTTGATAAATATCTCCATCTCGGCTAAAACAAAAAGTTTTATAAAGATCTAACAACATGAAAGTTCATTTGGTACAAGGTAGCCAAGTTAAGAGCAAATACATCATCCACATCTATCAATTGGGTAAGATCAACACCAAAGATGGCTTTCGCGCTTTACTTGTGTCGGAATATTGACATAGAGGTTGTCCTGTACGCATTGTATACAGCGCAAAAATACCCCCACCGAAAGCGAGGGGTGCATCGTCATCTTTTACTGTTTTTTGTCGTCGGGATCCTTGGCCAGCATCTGGTGAAACTCGAAGACCTTTCCTTCTTTGTTAAAGAACCAGATTTCGTTCAGGTGGTTTTTGCTCACCGTTCCGTCTTTGTTTGTGTCGGTTTCCATGCCCCAGATGGCTACGGCCTCACTTTCGGGGTGATCGGGTGTTTTCAGAGTTGTGCAGGCAGAAACGCTGCTGGAGACGCCGGCAAAGCTGTTCCTTCCATCCTTTGCCATTTTTAAAAAACTGTCCCTCCCTTTGATCATCGTACCGTCGGGGAAAGTTGCCACGATGTCCTCTGCAAAAAGGGAAGCTGAATTGTCCAAAGTATTGTTGTCAAAGTCTTTCCAGGCCCGAAGCACCTTTTGTGCGTAGGCCATGTTACCGATACTCAAATTGTTGTTTTCAATTTTGTAGGGTTGTTCTGCATTGGTGCTTTTTACTTGCCGTACATTTTTGTGTTGGGCGTTGGCGTTAAAGGAAAAGACGATAAAGGCAAAGGCAGGAAGGAGAAGAATGCGTTTCATTTGTCTTGTTTAATTCGGTGAAAGAATGCGTCGTCAACGGGAGGGAGTAAGTTGGCTGGTTTGCGGCGGGAGGAGTAAGGTAGCGAAGTTTACAGGACTTTGCGGATAAACTTCTGTAGTGTATGTTAGCATCTCAAGGCATGTACTGCTCTTGTTCCGTTTCTGCGAAAGACAGTTTGGGAAAGAAAGGATAAAGCAATTGTTCGGTCACTTCATGTACATTTTTGTCAATCCGTAAATTTAGTTGCGACAATCTGCACAGATCAATCAGTCGTTTTCAACGAAGGCGGTTACACAAATTGCCGCAATTAGTGAACACAGCGAGTATTCTTCTGTGAATTGTTTGCGTCTCGCAATCCTTACTTTTCAAGCTTTGAGTCATTTAAGTCTATATTTAGAGAAACGCAAGCGTTATGAATTTTCCGATTGTCTATCAATTAAAGAACGGCACTGAGGTAGAAGTAAGTCAGGTAAAAACGTTTCAGAAATTTGTTTTCGACTTTTTTAAAAACAAGCAACTCTTCGACTCGTATACGTGGACGTCCGCTGCTACGATCCAAAAAGAGGCCGAGCAGCGAAAGGCAACAGCGAATCTTACTCCACTCCAAAAAGAGGCACTGGAAATCTTTTGGGCCATGCAAAAATGATGGGTGTTTTCATGGGTGTAAATGCCTTTGATTGAGCATAAAGACGCCCTATCGGGATTTCTATTCCGCCGTTTTCCACATCGTGGTTGGTGAAGGTGGAAATTTTGCTCCATGAAATTATATAGGAGCGGTGAATGCGAAGTAATAAATTTGCCGGTAAAACTTCTTCAAGCGAAGAAATAGATTGCTTGACAAACTAGGGCTTTTCTGCCGCCCTTATTATTTTGACCTGGTCCTTCATACTTTCCACATAGACGATATCACGGCAGTTTACTTTTGTCCTTTTACGGTCGTCACGGAAGTAAACAAAGCCTTCGTTGCCAACAATAGCGGTTTCTTTTCTTTGGTGGCACGTCCGCATTAAACTCATCCAAGACAGAAAGCTTATCTTCAGGCGCTTTTCCCTTTCCAAGTAGCCCGTCTTTTCCTTCCCGGCTTACAGAATGCAGCTGCACCTGCAATGTGATGAAACAGTCAGTTAATAATTTTTTATGACCATTGAGCAGTTTGGCGATGCAACGCATTACGTACAGCAAACCATGATAAAATATCACGGTATTTTTCTGCTGGAAAGAAAAATAGACACACACACTTGCAAGCTATTTTCACTGGATCATTTCTACGTTGAAATCACCTACTGTTTTTTGCCTTACAACACGCCGCTCATTCGCTGTCTTTCCGTTAACGAAATAGATGATTATTTAAATCTCATCGAACTCTCGGGCCTGCCGTTTTCATTAAGCGCTGAAGAGTAAAATAGGTGCGTTGCAAGAGGGCGCCTGCATGTAAAATTTTTTGAACGTAGCATGAAGAACCGTTGCGCTGCGTGAACGAAACAAACCATTTGATATGAAAATTGCCTACATCGGCACTTACCCGCCGCGGGAATGCGGCATCGGAACGTTTACACAAAATTTAGTTTCGGCCGTATCCGCACAAAGCGTGAACAACGAAGCGGCTGAAGGCATTGTGATAGCCATGGATGACGAGGCAGAACACTATGCCTTTCCTGCCGAAGTGAAATTTAAAATAAGGCAGGAGCAACAAGAAGATTATCTCGAAGCAGCACGTTTTATTAATTTAAGCGGCACCGATGTTTGTGTGCTCGAACACGAGTACGGCATCTTTGGTGGGCAGAACGGCATCTATATTTTGCCCTTGCTTCACCGTCTGGAAGTGCCCTTGATTGTGACCTTACACACGGTATTGAAAAACCCTTCGTACAACGAAAAAGCCATCCTTGTTGAAATCTGCAAAATGGCTGCGAGAGTGGTGGTGATGACGCAAAAAGCAGTGGACTTTCTAACAGATATTTATTCCATTGCCGCCGACAAAATTGTGCTGATTGAACACGGCGTTCCCGACTTACAATTCAATCACGAAGCGGCGAAGAAAAAGTTTAAGTTAGAGAGCAAGAAAATGTTGCTGACGTTTGGTTTTATCAGTCGCAACAAAGGCATCGAAACCGTTATCAAAGCCTTGCCTTCGCTTGTCAAAAAATATCCAGAAACTGTTTATGTTGTCATTGGGAAAACACATCCGGCTGTGTTGCGTCACTCCGGCGAAGAATACCGCGTTTACTTGCAATTACTAGTAAAAAAACTACAACTCGAAAAACACGTCATCTTCCTCAACGAGTTTATCAGCGAGAAAGAATTGTTTCAATACTTATACGCTGCGGATATTTACATCACGCCTTACCTCAACGAAGCGCAAATTACCAGTGGCACTTTGTCTTACGCTGTTGGTGCCGGCGCAGCCGTGCTTTCAACACCTTACTGGCACGCGGAAGAATTGCTGGCCGACGAACGTGGAAAGCTTTTCAACTTCAACGATTCAGATAGTCTTGCAACCATTCTCATGGACCTGTTTGACCATCCTGATGAATTAAAAACCCTACGCAAAAACGCCTTTGCTTACGGGCAGAAAATCACCTGGCCAAAGGCCGGTGTGCGGTACAGCAATCTCGCGGAAGAAATTCTGCAAGCGGCCCGTGAAGCGCCGCCCGAAAAAGACATTGCGCTTGACCCCTTGATGCTTCCTCCGTTCTTGCTCGATCACATCAAACGAATGACCGATGACACGGGCATCATCCAGCACGCAAAATTTGGCATTCCCAATTTGAAGGAGGGTTATTGTTTGGATGACAATGCAAGGGCCTTGTTAATGGTGCTTATGGCCTACAAACAAAAACGGTTGCCGCTTGCGTTGGAACTTTCGCCCATCTACCTCAGCTACATTCATTACATGCAAAACAGCGATGGCACCTTTCGAAATTTCTTGAGTTTTAGCCGCGCTTTTCTGGACGATGTTGGCTCGGAAGATTCGTTTGGCCGCGCCATTTGGTCGCTTGGCTATTTACTGGCCAATGCACCGAATGATGCCTATTATCAATCGGGCAAGGAAATCTTTTTTGAAGCCGCACCAAACTTTGAAAAACTCAAATCAATCCGCAGCATTGCCAACACGATGATTGGCATAAGCTACTACCTGAAACGCAACGCAAACGATGAAGGCATGATTGGTGTGCTTCGGCGAATGGCCTATACGCTTGTGGCAGAGTATGCGCAACACCGCACCGCAGACTGGCATTGGTTTGAAAGTTTGCTAGCTTATGACAACGCCATGTTGCCCCTTGCCTTGCTGCATGCTGCGTCAATTCTAAAAGAAGAACGTATTGTTGATACAGCCATCGAAAGCATGAATTTTCTCTCGTCGATTACGTTGAAAGATGGTTTTCTTTCTGTGGTTGGCAACGAGCAATGGTACCGCAAAGACGGCACACAGTCACGCTTTGCGCAGCAACCGATTGATGCGTTGGCGATGGTGTTGATGTTTCACGAAGCATATCATCTTACAAAAGACAAGTCGTACCTGAACCAACTCTTTACCTCTTTCATGTGGTTTTTGGGCGAGAACGATTTGCGCATGAGCCTTTACGATTTTGAAACAAAAGGCTGTTGCGATGGATTGGAAAACTACGGCGTCAATCGAAACCAGGGCGCTGAAAGCACACTGGCTTATCTCATTGCGCATCTGACTGTCTTATCAGCTTTTGATGACGTTTACAAAATGGAACAAGCGTGAAAATTGCCATTCTTTCGCCCATTGCCTGGCGAACGCCGCCGCGACTTTACGGGCCTTGGGAACAAGTGGCGTCGAACATCGCCGAAGGCCTTGTGGCAAAGGGTTTAGACGTTACGCTTTTTGCAACGGGTGATTCAGTTACAGGCGGAAAGTTGGAATACACATGCGAGAAACCATACGGAGAGAATTCAGCAGTTGATGTGAAGGTGGAAGAGTGTCTGCACATCAGTCACTTGTTTGAAAGGGCAGGCGAGTTTGATATCATTCATAACCATTATGATTTTTTGCCCTTGACATATTCAAAGCTGGTGAAGACGCCGGTGCTAACAACGATACACGGCTTTTCTTCTCCGCTGATTGTGCCGGTGTACAAAAAATACAACAGCAACAGTCACTACGTTTCCATCAGCAATTCGAACCGCCATCCGGAATTAAATTATATGGCAACGGTTTACAACGGCATCAACAGCGCTGAATTTTCGTTTGTTGAAAAGGCGAAGGATTACCTGCTTTTCTTTGGCCGCATTCATCCCGAAAAAGGCACCCGCGAAGCCATTGAAGTAGCAAAGCGTTGCGGAAGAAAATTAATCATCGCAGGTTTAGTACAGGATGCGGATTATTTCAACAAACATATTCTTCCCTTCATTGATGACAAGCACGTTGTTTACGTTGGCAATTGCGGTCCTGCCCAGCGAAATGAACTGTTGGGAAAAGCAGCCGCTTTGTTGCACCTCATTTCTTTTGAAGAGCCCTTTGGCTTAAGTGTGGCGGAAGCTATGTGTTGCGGCACGCCGGTGATTGCCTTTGACCGTGGTTCAATGCCGGAATTAATTCAACATGAACAAACAGGCTTTGTTGTAAAGGATGAAGAAGAAGCAGTAGCATCGGTTGCTCAGCTTTCAACCATCAATCGTGCAGCATGCCGCGAGTGGGCAGTGAAAATGTTTTCCAAAGAAAAAATGACAAATGCCTACTTGAATCTGTACGAACAAATTTTGAAGGCTTAATCCCTGGCTGCGGTTTCCTTTAACGCTGCCAACAATTCTGGCAGATAAACCGTGGCGTAAGTTGATGCATAATCCGACATGGCATAAGGAATAACAAGGTAGTTGTTGTGAACAATGGCGCCGCAGGAATAAACAACGTTGGGCACGTAACCTTCCCGTTCCCGTTCGTTGGGCACAATCAATGGCGTTTGCAAGCGGCCGATTTCTTTCATCGGGTCTTCAAGATCGAGCAACGAAATACCAAGTGAATATTCTCTTACAGGCCCTACGCCGTGAGTGATCACCAGCCATCCTTCTGTTGTTTCAATGGGCGAACCGCAATTGCCCATCTGCACAAATTCCCAGGGATATTTCGGCGTTTGCAAAAGCGTGGCTTTGCGCCACACATTGATGTTGTCGGAAAAAGCAATGTAATTGTTCACGCCATCAATGCGGCAAAGCATGGCGTATTGCCCGTTTATTTTTCGGGGGAACAGCGCCATGCCTTTGTTCTGCGCCACCTCACCGTGAACCGGCATTACTTTGAAATGATAAAAATCTTTCGTCATTAAAATTTTTGGCAGGATGGCAACGCCGTCATATGCAGTGTACGTAGCGTAATAAGAAATGTCACCTTTCTCATCGGTGAACCGTACAAACCGTGCGTCTTCAATGCCTTTAATTTCCGTATCGGCAATCGGAAAAATCACCCGTTCCGAAATATCAGTATCAACAGAGAAATCCATCTCGTAATGCGAAGAAGCAAGCCACATCATTTCGTTCAGCAACACAGTGTTTTGAATGTTGTCCTGCGCCTGGGTTCTTGTTTCTTCCACGTAACGTTTTAGTTCCTCGTAAGTGAAGGTGTCGGTCAGCTTTTGCATCATCAACGGATAAACCTTGCTGCCGCCTGCCTGCATTTCTTCCAGTTTACTCACAAACGAGCTTTTGTGGTACACATGATTCTTCACTTGCTTAGGCGACTCCAGCATTTTGCCCGGCGGCTCCAGTCGTATTTCGTTGGCTGCATCAATGATGCCCGAGCGAAACACCACCGAAGAAATGTGTCCTTCGCCGGTGGCCCGAAAACTCAACACCACTCTTTTTTCGTTTGGGCCAAGGTCTGATTGGTCAAGGTCCTCCACAATGGATGGATTAAAGAAAGCCGCGGCTTCTATCGAATATTCCATGGTGAAATAAGCGCCAATCAACAACTTTTCCGTTGCGCTGAATTTGTACTCATGTATATCCATTTCTGCTATCGTATCTGATAGCTTGTCGAAATGTTTTTCAAAGACTGCCGAAATGCTGCGGTGTCGCTTTGAGTAATCACGCAACACCTGCGTCAATGTTTCGGCTTGTTCTTTTTTTGACAACGACAAAACTCGTTTGATTAAGGCAACACTGCGTTCGCGGCTAGTGGACAAATAGCGGGCAATGACACGGCTTGAATCGGGTTTGAACAAGACGTTTTTTTTGTCAACTGTAACCAGCATGAAATGAATTGAAAAATAGAAACAGCACAACCGGGCGGTGCGATGGGTTTATAATGCCGTCAATGTAGCCTTAAATCCGCAGACCCTGCGCAGGTAGTTTGTCGCGCAGTTGAAATAAAACCGTTGGAGCGGAGTGAATGGCGTACCTCTGTTGCATGAAACGATGCAGGAATAACCAGATGAAAAGAAACCCGTTAACCTTGTTCCAGAACAAGCAACTTCTTTCACTGGCCTTTCCGCCGCTCTTGATGATTGCACTTGTGGTTGGCTTGTTGGTGCTGATGGTTGCAACCTGCATAAAATTTACCAAAGGGCCGCAAAGCACATCCGCATTAGTCCTGCAACTGCAACGATTACAGGCAAAGTTTCTCTCGGCTGAAACGATTAATCCCGAAAAAGAAAGAGCGGAAATGGAGGTGCTTCAAAACAACATAAAAACTGCTTCCGATCCTTCAATTATTTCCGGCAACCTTGCCTTGCAAAAGTTATTCTCCAGCAATTGCCAATCGATCCGAATGGCGTTGAACAACAGCCATGCAGAAGACAAAACGGCGTGGGTAAAACTGAACGCACTGATGACCGATTTTAATTTCCTCTATTTCGAAAAGTGATGTTGACTTACTTTATTGAATCCTCGCCCCGGCGGCAAGGAAAGTCAATTTTTGCTTTGGCCGGCCAATCAAAATTGATAAAGCCTTACCCGTTGCACTACGCTATATTATTTACGCAATAACCGCGGCCGGCGTTGCAATGAAAAGCTTCCGCTGCGTAACAACGGAGGAGTAAGTCCGGTTGGCTGCTTCGGTATTGGCAAACGGTCCAAGGGCAACGACCAATTCTTTTTGTGTCAGGCCGTAATAAAGGTTTTGCAATTGGTGAAGGTACTGTGGCTGAAAGGGAAGTGGATGATCAAAAAGATACCATTGTCCTGTTTTGTGTTTAAAGCGCAGAAAAGGAATGCCGCCATCAATGCCTTCGGCTTCGGTGTTTTTGTACCAATCGCCGAAGCTGTGTTGAAAGCCACTTTTGCCCAAAATATCCGGCGCCAGAGCAATGGGAAAATAAACGTTGGCGAACGTAAAATAATATTCGTCTTCGCCGATGACCTTGTATTCGTAAAAAGCGTTAACGTCGGTTTTGGTGGTAAGGATTTTCATTACCCAATTGCCCGCTCTTAATTGTTTTGTATTTATCATATACTTCTTTATGGTTGTTCGTTGCCGTTGAAAGGATTGAACAACATTCCGGCAAAACGCTATGCATTTTCCTGAAAGGCCAGCTCCTTCCCTTTGAGCATAAAATAAATGTTTTGCAGTTGGTGAAGAGAAGCTACTTTTTTCACCAAGGGTTTTCGCATAAAATCAATGACGTTGTAGTCGCCGTCAATGTCCATTTCCGAGCGGCTCTCGTCCTGGCCGGTGATCAGTTGCCAGAATTTAAAATACTCGTGGTACACAAACCTGCACTGTTTCAGTACCGCGTCACTTAAAGGCACGGGCTGAAGGCGTTCGAGGGAATACGGCAAGTCGGTTTCTGTTTCTTCTGCTTTTGCATCCGGTGTTACTCCAGCTGTTGGCGAAGAAGCGTTGTCGATCATGGAAACCTGTTTTATCTTTTGATCAACAAGGACATAATTTCCGATGCGAAGTTCACGGCAAGGTATCATATTGTAATTTTTAAATTTGATGCTGTTGGCTAAATGAGTTTATGTACAGGGGGCACGCTAAATTTTTCCGGTATCTCAAAGAAGCTCCTGCGCTTCCAGTTCCAAAGTGATGTTCTTAATTACGTTCATTGCTTCGTCGCTGGTGTTGTTTGCCGACGTTATAACCTGGCTGCGATAAACAAAAACCAGTTCTTCCGTAATGCCGGCCGTGCGGCGTTCGTCAGCAGAAATTTGCGGCACGGCTTTAAACCTGTCGCCGTCGCGAAACATGCGGAAAGAAACGTTTTCGTTTGTGATCACACGGCAAGACCGAAAGTGCTCCACCGGTATGGTAACCAGCGAGATTTCGTTTGTTATCGGTACAAGAAACGGTGAGTCTACTTTCATGGTGTTGTCAATAAAGAGGCGCAGCGGCGAAATACGCAGAGACGAATTTTTCGAGATCGTTTCTAAACGATGGATTTGTTCTGCTCGATTCAAACAAGTCTTCCAATACGGCGAGGGGCAACGATTTTGTACTGATTAAATTGGCCAAAGCCGGATGATCGGCTACCAGCTGCGATTTTATGCGATGGTCCTTCACAAAAGACAGCAGCATCTCGGTTTTTGGTCCTGCAGATTCTCTGTTCAGTTGCGCTACAATTTGTTGAAGACAAGGCTGCAATTCCGGAAAACTTGCAGGGTCAAAACTGTTCGATTCACCGACACGGAACTTTTGATAGGTTGGCATAAATGAATGATAAATTACCGAAGTGAACGAAGAAGGAGGCGTTATTGAGAACGGTGCAACGAGTCGACTTGCACTGCCGTTGATAAAGGCAAGACTTGTGAACGGCCGCCGCCGACCATCGCCTGCGTTTGATAAACAAATTAACCAGCGAGCTGAAATGACTTTCCCCCCAATTCTTTCATTAGCCGGATATGGGAAGCAATGGCCTGCCGCATTGTGGGATAAGTGTGATAAGGCAGGGAAAATTTACGACATTGCTCTTCCACAATCTTACTGATTGCCGGATAATGAACGTGCGAAATCGTTGGAAAGAGATGGTGCTCAATTTGGAAGTTAAGCCCGCCAATGGCCCAGGAAAGCAACTTGTTGTTTTGCGCAAAATCCGTCGTTGTAAGAACTTCGTGTTCGGCCCATGAGCCTGTGGGAAAACTGCTTTGTTCCTGTGCCGAATAAAAATTCGTTTTTTCCACCACGTGCGCCAACTGAAATATAATGGACATCACGAGGCCCATGGTGAAGTGAACGATGGCGAAGCCGATCAACCAGGCCTGCCATCCGACAAAGTAAACAGGCAGCAACCCATAAAAGAAAACATACAACGCTTTACTAGCCCAGAAAATGACGTGTTCTTTTGGTTCTATACGCGTAATGGAGGTGGTATGGATTCGCTTGGAGAAGTACTTGACAAAATCAAAGACCATCATCCATGCAAACGTGCTGATGGCGTAAAGAAAGAACATGTAGAGATATTGAAAGCGGTGCAGCGGTCGCCATTTTTGTGCAGCGCAGAGCCGCAGCCATGCACCGCTTGCCAGATCATCATCCACACCGTCGATGTTTGTGTACGTGTGATGAATGATGTTGTGCTTGATTTTCCAAAGTAAGGCATTGCCCCCCAAAGCATTCATGGTTAATCCCATCAGGTTGTTCACCCATTTTTTGCTCGAGAAGCTGTTGTGACACGCATCGTGCATCACATTGAACGCAGTGCTGATAAGCGCTAAACCCAACAAAAGACTAAGCAACATACCGACCAACCCGGAATAATGACCGAGCAGAAGAAACAGGTAAAGCAAAAAGGAAAAAGAAATCACAACAACGGCCTTACCGTATAACTTCCAATTTCCCGTTTTCGGGATTTGCTTCTGTTCAAAGTAAAATTCTACTTCCTTTTTCAACGATTGAAAAAAAACAGGATTCGCGTTGTTGAACTTTATTTTCATGCATGGTTGAAGGCGATTAAGCAAAGACAACGAAAACTGTTTCTTTCGTTGGCGGAGCACACCTGGCTTGCCTGAAGGTAGTTCATCTGAGATGCATGACCTATCCCGCAAGCAAACATTAACAGTAATCCGAACGAAAAAGAGTTCTTATTTAGTTCAACAAGCTCGTAAATCATTTGGAAATATCTTTTGAACAACACATTATGTACGGAACATCATCTTGGGAGAATTGAAAGAGATCATTCCAAAAAGAACTTGTTCTTTGATGGTGTGTTCAGAACAGCAAGCGTTTAATACCGCCTTGATTTAATTGCAATGTCAGCGGCAGCCATAAACACCGTTATCGTTTGGCTCCTCTGTTGGATGGGTGCATAAATGGTATCGTATATTAACAGAGGGTATTGCGGCTTGGCCGTGTAACTTCGACACCCATTACAAATGAAGCTCCTAATAAAAAATATGGTTAGCCTTCGCTGCAAAATGATTGTTAGGGCCGAATTGGAAAAGCTTGGCCTACATGCTGCTATCGTTGAATTGGGAGAAGTGGAGATAGCCGAAAACCTTACAAGCAAAAAGCAAAAAGAGCTTGCGACAGCCCTGTTGGCATTTGGCTTTGAACTTCTGGAAGACAAAAAAAGCATGTTAATTGAAAAGATAAAAAACATCATCGTGGAGATGATTCATTACAATGACGAACCGCCGGGCATTAACTTTTCAAATTACCTGAGTGAAAAGCTGGGGTATGAATACAACTACCTCTCTAATCTTTTTTCCGAAATAAAGGGTACTACCATTGAACATTACATCATCTCCCATAAGATTGAACGGGCCAAGGAACTCCTCATTTATAACCAATTAACGCTTACCGAAATTGCTTACAAACTTCACTACAGCAGCGTGTCCCATCTCTCTAACCAGTTTAAAAAAGTTACCGGCCTTACACCTTCCTTTTTTAAAAACATGAAACACAAACGGTTGATTGCCCGCGAGAACTTGTAGGCTTTGATTTTTGCTCATCGTTATCAGTAAATCATGCAAGAGATTTCCAAAGTTGTGTAAGACGTGGTTGAACTTGCGGGCTCAACTTTGCGTAGAATAGCAACGGATGAAAAAAGAAGAATCTGGCACAAGCGATACAAAAGAATTGGAAAAATCAAAAGCGCATATCATTTTGGAAATCATTGAATACATTCCCAATTCAGTGGTAAGTAAAACCATCATTAAAAAAACAACCGGTAACGTTACGGTTTCGTCGTTTGATGCCGGTGAGGAACTGGCTGAGAAAACTTCTCCTTTCGACACGTTCCTTCAAATCATAGACGGCGGCGCTGAAGTTGTAATCGACGATAAAAAATACGAGTTGGTATTAGGGGAGGGCATTATTGTCCCGGCACATACCAAACACGGTATTAATGCTACCCAACAGTTTAAAATGATTTCTACCGTGATTAAAAGCGGTTACGAAGACTAGGCGGAAAAATTAATCCTCAAAGCCACCAACCGCTTGCTGCGTTCTTGCGCCCGTTTTTTCCGTTTCCCAGGCTACAGCCGCTCCTGTATTGTGCATTTGATCAATCACATAAATCCACGAACCATGGGTTTACATGTACCGTTCACTTTTCGAAGCAAGCCGTCTGTTTGTGTCATATACATTGACATTGCTACTACACCTAGTTTTATTTTTATTGACTTAAAGGACGAAGAACTCATTCGTGAATTCGGCGAAGAAATCACAATCAAAACCGATTTCAACGGACGGCTTCCAAAGCAAGATGATTACCCCGCACTCGTGGAATTGCGAGATGCCATTTTCACATCGCTCAAAGCACTACCAGCGTTTATAACGAAACGAACTCTCCTGACTGTTTAGTTGCAATACAGTCGTTTTCTCATTGGTCAACTCAATGGCAAATACAATCACATGGAAAAGCCGGTTTCATCAGACCTTTATCGATCGCTGCGTAAGTTGCTTGCTTTGGCTGCCGGTATTTTTGTTCTGCTGTGGTTTCTTTATACCATTGTGAGCATAGTGCTGTTATTGATCTTTTCCATTATCGTGGCCTTATTGATCAACGCACCGGTTACTTGGCTGGAGAAACGGAAAATCAAGCGGACATGGGGCACGATAATCGTTTTCGCAATTATTATCTTAGTCATCGCCCTTTTGTCATGGTTGATAATTCCCAAAATAATAGAGCAATTAAAGCGGCTCATCGCCAACTTGCCTCAATATCTCAATTCGCTGACTGCGAAGGTTTCCGCTTGGTTCAGTGGGTTTCAGGGTGGGCCTGCTACGCTATCAGCAACGGATGATACCGTGAAGCAATGGCTGCCGTCCATACCCAATACCCTGCTTCGCATCGGAAACTATTCCATCTCGGTTCTTGGCTCGCTTTTAATTCTCATTGTGTTTATCAGCATCGTTGTGTACATGGTCATGAATCCACGTCCGCTGCTCGAAATTTATTTGTCACTCTTTCAGATAGAGAACCGCGGCAAAGCCGCTAGAGCGTTATCAAAATCATCCCTGATGATTATCGGATGGATGAGGGCCAATCTCGTCGGCGGCGGCGTGGCCGCGTCTTGTGTGGTGGGGTTTTTAAACATCATGCACATACCCGGCGCCTGGGTTTGGGGCGCCATGACTTTCTTCTCCGAGTTGGTGCCCAAAATTGGCTTTTTTATCATGGTGGTGCCGCCACTGTTGGTAGCTTTGTCAATTAGCCCCGCTACAGCTTTGTGGCTCGCCGTCTTTTTCATTGCACTGTCCATTATCGTGGATGATTCCCTGATGCCCAAACTGCGTTCGTCCAGCATGAACCTGCATCCCGTTTCCATCATGTTTATTTTGTTGGCAATGAGTGCTGCCTTTGGTTTTATCGGTGTGTTAATTGCCACACCGCTTACTGCTTTCATTAAAGCGTTCTACGAAGAGTTTTATTTGAGCCAATTCGAAAAAGACGAAAAGATGGAGGAAAATGTTGATGCCATTCTTTTCAGAAAAAAGAAGTAGGAAACGATGAAAATACTATGGTTGTGATTTATACAAATTTGGGCTACGCTTATCAGGCCCGCTTATTGTTGTACAAACCACATGGCAGTTCGTGCAGCTTCTCACACCAAGGTAAATCTCTCCTTTAAATCATTGACCGATTTAGCTGCGTTTAAAAACGAATGCGCATGCAAGGATTTTTACATTGACCGGGACTCGCTTACGCTGGTAGGCACCTTCTCCGAAGAGCAACTGAAAATTGCGACCGGTAAATATTTTGCTTTGTACTATACAGAGGCCAAGTGAGAATGCCCCAACGTAAAAGAAAGTTGACAGCGAATTTTCAACATCCATTTCTCCTTCTGTGCTGGTTGTCTCACTATCCTTATTTACAAGCGTAAGCAACGTAATACGCCTCGCTTATCAATTATTCCGGCTTTCTAAATCAGTAAATGATGCAACTCTTTTCCGTCATCGTGTAACACGTGCAGCTAACAAAGGGCTGACCTTTGCACATTGAAAAGTGTTAACCCACAAATTCGATTTCACTCAACGCAATTGTTGAATAAAAAAATGTTATGAAGAAAATTTTCTTGTTCGCATTATCCGTGTCCGCAGCGGGGACAATTCCCTCAAATGCGCAACTGCAAAAAGGTTCCGTGCTTATTGGCGGCGACCTGGCAGGCTTTGACTTGGGACTGAATGAAGGCTCCACTTTCACGATGAATCTTACACCAAAAGCCGCCTGGTTTGTTCGCGATAACCTGGCCCTCGGTGGTTACGTTGATTTTGGCTTGGCTACGGCAAAAGGCGCCGGAACAAACGTTAGTTATGGCGTAGGTGGATTGGGTCGTTATTATTTTCCAACTGCCGATGTAAACGTGGCAAAGTCGACACGGTTCTTCACCGAAGCAAACATCGGCATTCAAGGGGTGAACACGCCGGGTGGCAATAGTACCAACGGTCTTGGTTTAGGCTTTGGCCCGGGGCTGGCCTATTTTGTTACCAACAACATTGCACTGGAAACGTTATTGAAATACAACGGTATCCTCGGTTTTGGTTCCAACGCTACGTCAAGCCGCCTTTCCCTGAACCTCGGCTTCCAGATTTACCTGCCAGGCAGTAAGGTGAGGAGTGAGATGGATAAGATGAAATAAATAGTTCCTCGGGTGGTCGGCTTTACGGGCAAAGATTACCGCATCAAAACGGTGCCTTTTAAATTCCTTCAACTTCAAATAGAAATAACGATGAACAGAGCACTTGTTTTTTTGGTAGTCGGTGTAGCGCTTGGCCTTTTACTTGCGCCAGAAAAAGGCATTAAATTTCGCAAACATTTGTTCGGCAAAATGGACGATGCCCTAAGCGATACAAAAGAGGCTCTTGGTAATCCGGCAAGTACGTGGAATGCAAAGGAAGCGCACACCGCAGTTGAAGCGGCAAATCGTGTGGAGAAGGCTGTATAAACCAAGCTAACTGCTTATTCTTTTAGATGCAATACAAATGCATAGCTGTCCCCGTTAAAATAATGCATGCCCTGATCCTTCAACCAGAAAACAGTTACCACAATCCGTTTCACATGTGTTAAAAGTCCCGCCGTTGTAGATGCGCGGGACTTTTGTTTGGGAACACCCTTACTGTGTTTATCGCTGCTCCAGCTTGCCTCTAGATCAGTAAATGATGCAACTCTTTACTGCAATGCTGTAATACCCGCGGCTGCAAAGGGCTGACCTTTGTGTTGTGAAAATTTTTCACAGAAAAAGTAAAAATGGAAAACAATCAAACCTTACAACGGGATGTATTAGACGCACTGAAATGGGAGCCGTTGTTGAAAGACACCCAGATTGGCGTTACGGCTGAAGACGGCATCGTTACCCTGACGGGAACCGTTGACAGTTATGCAAAGAAAGTAGAGGCAGAAGATGCGGCGAAAAACGTGATCGGCGTAAAAGCCGTGGTGGAAAAAATAGAAATAAAGTTTTACAGCCCGTTAGCAACCCGCAACGATCATGAGATTGCATCCGAAGTCATAAACGCTTTTGAACGCAACAAACAAATTCCGGCCGACCGCGTAAAAGTAAGAGTGGAAAACGCTTGGGTGACGTTGGAAGGTGAACTCCCCTGGAATTTTCAGAAAGAAGCCGTTCAAAAAGCGGTAAAGGTTCTTTTCGGCATCAAAGGAATTACGGATACCATCACCATCAAGGCCGAAACGCAGGATGCGGTTCAGGAGGAAGAACTCCAAAACGCCTTTCGTCGCAATGCGTCCCTTGATGCACGGAAAATTGCAGTGGACGTTTCGGGAACAAGGATAACGCTGAGCGGTACGGTTACATCGGGGTATCAAAAATCCGAAGCGGGACGGCTAGCCTGGAATTCCCCTGGCGTATCGCACGTACAAAATGACCTCGTAGTTGAATACGGACACGCTTTTGTTGACTAATCAGTAAGTGCAGGTGAAACCCCTGCTGTTTTTTCTCCCTGCCCTTGAAAACTACTTCAAAATTTAAAGTAACATGAAACCAGAAATTGGCATTACAGAAAACCATCTACAGAAAAGCATCAAGTCGCTTTCAACGCTTCTCGCCGACGAGATGGTGCTCTATATCAAAACAAGAAAGTTTCATTGGAACGTATCTGGTGCAAGCTTTATGGAACTGCACAAGCTGTTTCAGGGACAGTATGCCGAACTGGAAGAAACAGCAGATGCCGTGGCGGAGCGTATCAGCAAATTGGGCGGCAGAGCCATTGGTACAATAGATGAATTCATCAACCTCACGAGGCTGGAAGAAGCCCCCGACAAATATCCGTCCCAAAAAGAGATGCTGAAAGAATTGCTCGATGATTACGAAACCGTCATTGTCGAACTGCGGAAAGACATCGAGGTAAGCGATGACAGGGCCAAAGACGCAGGTACAACCGACTTTCTTACAAGCATTATGAAGCAACATGAAACCACCGCGTGGGTGCTTAGAAGATATTTAAGTTGATTGTTTTTCTAATCAAGAGGCACGGCAAGAAAAAAATATTTCACCGAAATGTATCTCCATATCACTTGGCTTTTTCTATTGGCTTTACCCATTGCCTGCATTGCCTGGACAGTTACCAAGGAAGAAGTATTTAAAGAACCGAGGCTTATAGTGTAAAGCGGAATTTGGGCGGCAAGCCTGTCATAGAGCAAAAGTTTTTCTGCCCGTTAACCTGCGAGTTTCGTTAAGTCATTTCATCACAATTGCCCAAGTTTTTTTGTAGGTTATTCGCGAAGACGTTAAAAAGAGAAAGCAAAAATCATGGCCATCAAAAAAGGCGATGGATCAACCGCTTTATAATCGTCGACTTATCCAAATTCAAAAATGTATTGACATGAAAAAAATATTCATCGCCACAGACTTTTCTCCCGCTTCACACACGGCAGCCGTTTACGGGATGCAGTTGGCAAGAGCGATGCAAGCCGCCGTAATTTTGTTTTCTGCTTACGAGGTTTCGCATCCCACTGGCGCCCTCAATGTGCAGGCATCGCGTCTTGCTGCGATGGAAGAAACAAAGAAGCGCCTGGCTGATGAAGCGGACAGGCTCGTTGCCGGAAACGGTGGCCAACTGGAGATTGTTTGCGAAGAAGGTGTGCCGGCTGCAGCCATTCTTGCCGTTGCAAAAGAAAAAAGCGCCGACCTCCTTGTTGTCGGCATGACCGGTGGTGGCAACCGTTTAAAAAAGCTTTTTGGAAGCACGGCAACGTCTTTGGTCAACCACTTGAAAATGCCGCTTATCGTTGTACCGGCGGGGGCCAACTTCACAAGTCCAAAGAACGTCCTTTATGTCAGTGACGTGTTTTTGGATACTATCATTTCAGGTATCGACCAGATGAAATGGTTAACTGATTTTTTTGGTACGAAACTTTTTGTAGTTCGAGTTGTAAAAAACAGTTACGAGGAAGTATTGGAAAGCGTAAACACACCACAAAACCTGCGAAAGGAACTAAAAGCGATGAAGGCAAGCTTCAGCTTTCCTGTCAATGAAAATATTGCCGACGGCCTGGAAGAATTTATCTCCGAACAGACGGTTGACCTAATGGTGATGGTCCCACACAAGCACGAATGGCTTGAGCGCCTCTTTGTAAAAAGCAAAACGGAAGACACGGCGTTTCATACGCATACGCCAATACTCATGTTGCCCGACACCGCAGGTGATGCCGTCAATACTGCGCCGGTTCAAATGATAGCGAATTATAATTAACGTTTACCGAGCAAGTATAAACGATGCTGTCGGGCCGACTACAAAATTGTATCCGGACGGTCTTGCTCTTATCCATCTGTATTGCTTTCGACCATACGCCTGATGTCGGCAACGGTAGAATTAACCAAGGTTGCTACGGAAAGGTGTTTTCCTATCAAACCATTCCTTCCGTTAAATGCAAGAAAGCAGGAGTCTTTGGGCATTGCATTTCCATACAAATCGCTTTCCATGACAAAAACATTTTCGAGATGGGGATACTCAAATATCCGGGAGGCCTGTGCTGTTTGCGCATTTATTGGCTTGTCTGAAAGGCGTAACCCGAGTTTTTGCACCGTTGTGTTGTCTATGTTGTTCATGTTGCTAATTCTTTAAGGATTAGGCATTGGTTAAAATCACTTTCAGCGTTGTTTCTTTCGTGGCATTGCCAAAGGTTTCGTAAGCACTTACTATGTCGTTCAAGGCAAAGCGGTGGGTAATTAATTTTGACGGTTCCACTTTTTTTGAGGTAACTGTTTTCAATAACAACGGAGTAGAAACCGTATCAACCAACCGGGTGGTGATGGTAATGTTCTTCGCCCAAAGCGTTTCCAAATGCAGACTGACCGATTTGCCGTGAACCCCCACGTTGGCAATGTGACCGCCTGCTGCAATAACCGACTGACAAAGTTCAAAGGTGGCCGGTATGCCCACGGCTTCCACCGCTACATCAACGCCACGTTTTTCGGTAAGCTGCATTATTTTCTCCATCGCATTTTCGTTGTTACTGTTGATGGTATGCGTGGCTCCAAAAGTCTTCGCAATCGCCAGCCGGTTGTTGTCAACATCGACCATGATGATCGCCGCCGGCGTATAAAATTGCGCGGTAATCAATACAGCCAAACCAATAGGCCCTGCGCCTACAATCACCACCGTATCTCCTGGTTTAATTTGGCCGTTTAAAACGCCGCACTCATAAGCCGTGGGAAGTATATCACTCAGCATGACCAGCGCTTCTTCGTCAGCGCCTACAGGAACGTGATAAAGGCTGTTGTCGGCAAACGGTATTCGCACGTATTCAGCCTGGGTGCCGTCAATCATGTGACCGAGTATCCAGCCGCCTTTTTCGCAGTGTGAATACATTCCTTTTTTACAATACTCACATTTGCCACAGGAAGTAATGCAGGAAATTAAAACGCGATCTCCCGATTTAAATTCGGTAACCGCACTGCCGACTTCTTCGATAATGCCCACACCTTCGTGACCCAGTATGCGGCCATTGGTCACTTCCGGCACATCGCCTTTTAGTATATGTAAATCGGTTCCGCAAATAGTTGTTTTAGAAATTTTCACAATGGCGTCGGTAGGATCGAGTAATGTGGGTTTTTGTTTTTCTTCCCATGCTTTTTTACCGGCACCATGATAGACTAGGGCTTTCATTTGAATACTTGTATTTTTTACTGATGACGAGCCATTGTTCTTTGGCCTTGCAAGATCTGTTGTTGTGGACATTTGCGCAATTGAGTTGCCGGTAGAATAACCCGCATTCCTGTAAGGTAGGCTTCTTAAGACGCTAACGGTGTTAATTGATTGCTTCGGTTAGAACAATAACCTTACTAGGTTTTAAAGAATGGAACCTTATGGGGTTCTTCTAAATCGTTCCAGCCAATTGTCAGCATATCAACCTCTCTTAAAAGAATCGTCAAAAGGTAATTACCCAGAAAATACGGGGCATGATAGTTGCCCTCTAAGGAACGAGTATTTATCCTTCTCTACTAAATCTGTTCTTGTCCAACTCCAAGCAGGAACTTTCTTCACTTCGAATAAAAAAAGTAAAATGAAAAAAACACAGGTTCTTCTGGCTGCATGCTTTTGCATGATGGCAAGTTTTTCGGCTTCATCGCAAAAGTATCAATCTGCATCCGACACGGTTAAGCTAAACAAAGAGTGGGTTGATGTTAGCAACGACATCGCCAAACTGACCTCAGAACTCACCATTGCACAGAACAATTTACCGGGCTATCATACAAAAGCAACGGACGCTGTTTCCGATGCGCAAAGCTCCGCACAAAAAAGCAGCGACCAGGCGTATAAGGCAACCAACGGCGATTTGGGCGATGCGAAAAGCGCCAACAAAAAAGCAAAAAAAGCGCTCAACGATGCGAAAGACGCCAGCGATGCAAAAGACAAGGCCAACGATCAGCAAAAGAAAATAGACAAACTGACTTCGCAATTGCAAAAAAAGCAAAAGCAACTTTCAGAGTTGGAAGAAATGCGGACAAACATCAGGGCAATGCACCAGTGATATTGGTCTATGAGAAAACCTCTTTTGACGAAACTTCGGCCTCAATCTTCCTTGCCCACAAATGTCAAAAGCCTGCTAAACAAAGCCTCAAACATATTCAACACAAATAACTCCAACTAAACAACATGACACAAAGCAGCAAAAAGCAATTCGGTGTATGGATGGATACGCATCAGGCAACAATAGTCGGAAGAGCAAATCCAGCCCTATCGGATTTTACCGTACTTGGTTATGCAGGTAACGCCGGAGCGAAGCCCAATACCAGCGAAAAGAACGAATACAACGATGAAAAAACCTTGCAGCATAAATTTTACAAGGAGATCCTAACGCACATGCAAAATGCGGAAGAAGTGCACGTAACCGGCACGGGTACGGCGCAGGAACAGTTTATGCGTTTTATGGCCGGTACGCCGCAGTTTAAAAATACCGCTACCCACGAAAGCACATCCAACAAAATGAGCAACGAAAAGCTGACAGCCTACATCGCTGCACGATTTAATTAAGGCTCCATTTTTCTTAAAAGCCGCTCCAGAAACGGAAGCGGCTTTTGTATTAGACGTTGACGCCATTACAGTAAGCCATGTTAAAGTTTATTCCTGCGTTGATTGTTTTGACCTTGATACGGTTAAGCCTTCGGGTCAGTGATTCGACATTGTTAACTCCTAATAGGCGTAATTTGACAGGAAGGTTGTCAACGACGAATCAGCCGTTGCCCGATTCCTACGGCGGTGTTCAATTCATTATCCATTCCGAATAAGAGGGAATTACTTATTTGGTTCGTAGAAATTTCAAGACATGATTTTTTCAATGCTTCGGCACTTGTTTTAAATCGCTATTTTGCCCTTTTGTAAAAAGCCTTTTTATTCATGTCCGAAGACCAAAAGAAACAACTGGAGCAACAGCTCTGGAACATTGCCAACACGCTGCGAGGAAAGATGAACGCCGATGAATTCAGGGATTACATTCTCGGTTTCATTTTTTACAAATACCTCTCCGAGCGAATGAACCTGTATGCCGATGAAATTCTAAAAGAAGACGGCATTACCTACAAAAGCATTGAGGAAACAACGGGCGAAGGCAGAGCCATTTTAGCGGCAATCAAAGAGCAAGCACTCATCAAGCTCGGTTATTTTCTAAAGCCTTCCGAACTGTTTTCTGAAATTGCCCGTCGTGGCAATCAAGCAGTAGACGAAGAAAAAGGCGACAGCAAAAGCAACTTCATTTTAGAAGACCTTGCCCGCATTCTCTCCAACATTGAGCAAAGCACGATGGGGACCGACAGCGAAGACGATTTCGACCACCTCTTCGAAGACCTTGACCTTACCTCCACCAAGCTTGGACGCACAGAAAGCGCCAAGAACGAGCTCATTGCCAAAGTGCTGGCGCACCTGGACAAAATTGACTTTGGCCTGCAAAACTCTGAGCTGGATATTTTGGGCGATGCCTACGAATACCTCATTGGAAAGTTTGCCTCCGGTGCAGGCAAAAAGGCCGGTGAGTTTTACACGCCGCAAGAAGTTTCTACCGTGCTGGCCAAACTCGTTACGACCGGTAAAAGCAAGCTACGCTCCGTGTACGATGCCACCTGTGGTTCGGGCTCTTTACTCTTGCGAGTGGCAAGAGAGGTAAAAGAAGTGAGTAATTTTTACGGGCAAGAGCTAAACCGCACCACCTACAACCTGGCCCGCATGAACATGATCCTGCACGGTGTGCATTACCGGCAGTTCGACATTAAGCAGGAAGATACCTTGGAGCGGCCTGCACACATGGATAAAAAGTTTGAAGCCATCGTTGCCAACCCGCCGTTCTCGGCACATTGGAGCGCAAGCCCCTTGCACCTGAGCGACGACCGCTTTAGCCAGTACGGACGCCTGGCGCCTCGCACCACCGCCGATTTTGCCTTTATCCAACACATGGTGCATCACCTGGCCGACAACGGCATTATGGCCGTGGTAGCGCCGCACGGCGTGCTGTTTCGGGGCGGCGCCGAAGCGCACATACGGCAGTACTTAGTGAAGGACAAAAACTACCTCGATGCGGTGATTGGTCTGCCGCCAAATATCTTTTACGGCACAGGCATACCCACGGCCATTTTGGTGTTTAAAAAATGCAAGGAAGACCCCGACCACATTGTGTTTATTGATGCCAGCAAGGGCTTTGAAAAAGTAGGCAATCAGAATTATCTGCGGCGGCCGCACATCGACAAAATTATCAGCACCTACCGGGAGCGAAAGACGGAACCAAAGTACAGCTACGTGGCCACTCTGGCCGAAGTGGCGGCCAACGATTACAACCTGAACATCCCCCGGTATGTGGATACGTTTGAACGGGAAAAAGCAATTGACATCAACACCGTTTCTGCAAACCTGAAAGCCTTGAACATAGAAAGACAGAAAATAGACAAAGTGATTGCAGGTTACTGCGCAGAGTTAGGCATTGCTACACCATTTTAAAATTTCACCATGGCAAAAAAGAAAACGATGCAACCAAAGCTGCGGTTTAAGGATGATGAAGGAAAAGAGTTTCCGGATTGGGAAGAGAAAACGATAGAAGATGTTGCAGAAATTGTTGGCGGTGGAACTCCAGATACCACAAAAGCCCAATACTGGAGTGGAGATATTCAATGGTTCACACCAACAGAGTTGAAGCGCAAATATGTTGAACGAAGTAATAGAACAATTTCGTTGGAAGGGTTAAAGAATTCTTC
Source organism: Flavisolibacter ginsenosidimutans (assembly GCF_007970805.1). Taxonomy (GTDB): domain Bacteria; phylum Bacteroidota; class Bacteroidia; order Chitinophagales; family Chitinophagaceae; genus Flavisolibacter; species Flavisolibacter ginsenosidimutans. The sequence goes on from NZ_CP042433.1 coordinate 4,573,591, forward strand.
AGCTAAACTGTTGCCAAAAGGAACACTTTTATTGTCAACACGAGCTACGATTGGAGACATAAGTATTGCGCTGAAGGAATGCACTACCAATCAAGGATTTCAATCGTTGATAGTAAATGAAAAAAATTATAATGAGTTCATTTATTACTGGATACTTAATAACAAAAACCTTTTCTTAGAAAAAGCTAAAGGCTCAACATTCTTGGAAATTGGTAAGGGCGAAGTGAAGCGCCTTCCCATTCAAATACCAAGTTTCTATGAACAAAAGAAAATTGCGGATTTCTTATGTGCCATTGACGAAAAGATAGACATTTTGGAAAAGGAGTTAGAAGAATTGAAGGCCTACAAAAAAGGAGTAATGCAAGCCATCTTTGCCTCTGCTTCCGATGCGACGGAGCGACGGTTAAAGATTAAGGCTTTACAAGATACGAAAAAGCATTGCTTTTTTATTCGTTTCAAAGATGAAAATGGGGTTGATTTTCCTGATTGGATTGAAAAAAGATTGGGCGAGTTGATGACTTTTAAAAACGGCATCAATGCGGAAAAACATCAATACGGCAAAGGCGTTAAGTATATCAGCGTGTTGGACATAATAAACAACAACTTCATCACATATGATAAGATAATCGGCTCGGTGGAAGTTTCAGAAAAAGAGTTTCAAATCAACGAAGTAACCTACGGTGATGTATTGTTTCAACGGAGTTCCGAAACAAGAGAAGAAGCAGGGCAGGCAACTGTTTATTTGGATGAAAGACCGGCAACCTTTGGTGGATTTGTTATCAGGGGTAAAGCCATCGCAGAATACAATCCTGTGTTTATGAATTATCTTTTGAAAACAAGTGCAGCGAGAAAAGAGATTACCGATAAATGCGGCGGAAGTACCCGATATAACATCGGACAGGAAACGCTAAAAGAAGTAAAGGTTTCTTTACCGTGTATGCAAGAACAGAAAAAGATTGCAGGCTTCATGACCGCAATTGATGAGAAAATAGATTGTTCATCCAATCAAATTCTAAACACCAAGCAATACAAACTAAGCCTGTTACAACAACTATTCAATTAATGAGTACCCAACCCGAACAGATATTAGAAGACAACTTGGTAAAGCAATTGGGCTTATTGGGTTACGGCATCGTTACCATCAAAGACGAGCAAGGGCTTTTAAAAAACCTGCAAGCGCAATTAGAAAAGCACAACGGCATCAAGCTTTCCGACAAAGAATTTGCGCAGGTCCTAAATAAACTGAACAAAGGCAACGTGTTTGAACGGGCCAAAATTCTTCGGGATAAAGTCCTCTACATAAAAGACAACGGCGATGCCGGTTACCTTGAACTGCTGAACATGGAACATTGGTGTCAAAACCAGTTTCAAGTAACAAGGCAGGTAACAATGGAAGGGAGCTACAAGAACCGCTACGATGTTACGCTGCTCATTAATGGCCTTCCACTGGTGCAAATAGAACTCAAGCGCAGAGGGCTGGAACTTAAAGAAGCCTTTAACCAAACATCCCGCTATCAACGCCACTCCTATACGTCGTCTCATGGGCTGTTTCAATACATTCAACTCTTTGTCATCTCCAATGGCGTCAACACAAAGTATTACGCCAACAACCGCCACCAGTCGTTCAAGCAAACCTTTTACTGGAGCGATGCGGAGAACAAAACGGTCCGGCAGTTAGAGCAATTTGCAAACGTTTTCCTGGAGCCTTGCCACATCAGCAAGATGATTACCAAATACATTGTGCTGCACGAAAGCGATAAGGTATTGATGGTGCTGCGTCCCTATCAATACTACGCTACCGAAGCCATTATTGAACGGGTGAAGAACAGCACCAAGAACGGTTACATCTGGCACACCACCGGTTCGGGCAAAACACTCACGTCTTTCAAAGCCAGCCAAATATTGGTAGGCTTGCCGCAAGTACACAAAGTGGTGTTTGTGGTGGACCGCAAAGACCTCGATTATCAAACCACCAAAGAATACAACGCCTTTGCCGAAGGCAGCATAGATGGTACCGACGATACAAAAACCCTGGTGGCTCAACTAACGGGTTCCTATAAAACAGCAGACGGAAAATTAAAGAGCACAAAGCTGGTTGTCACCACCCTGCAGAAATTGAACAGCGCCATTAGCAAGAGCCAGTTCCTGGCCCGCATGGAAAAGCTGAAAGACCAAAAGTTGGTGTTCATTTTTGACGAATGCCACCGCAGCCAGTTTGGCGATACGCATAACCGCATCAAAGCCTTCTTCAACAACGTGCAGCTATTTGGTTTTACCGGCACGCCCATTTTTGCCGACAATGCGGTAAAGAATGCCCTGGGCAAACGAACCACCAAAGAACTCTTTGACGAATGCCTGCACAAATACGTTATCACCGATGCCATAAGGGACGAGAACGTGTTGCGTTTTTCGGTTGAATACGTTGGCCGCTACAAACAAAAAGAAGGCAGCGCAACGGCCCTTGACATAAAGGTGGAAGACATTGACGTTCCCGAACTGATGGAGTCGCCGGACAGGCTGGAAAAGATTACCGATTACATCATTGCCAACCACGATAGAAAAACGCACCGCCGGGAGTTTACCGCCATGTTCTGCACAAGCAGCGTGGATGCGCTCATTAAATACTACGACCTTTTTAAAAAGAAGAAGCTTGCTGGTGAACACAACCTGCGCATTGCCACCATTTTTTCGTACGGCGTGAACGAAGACGACAAAGATGCCAACGGTTATTTTCCGGAGAACACAATGATGGAAGGCGACATACCGCCTTACGGTTCGCACAGTCGTGAAAAGTTGGACGAATACATTGAAGACTACAACCGGATGTACGGCTGCAAGTACAGTACAAAAGACAACGAGAGCTTTTACAATTATTACAAAGACATATCAAAGCGGGTAAAGAACCGGGAAGTGGACATTTTGCTGGTGGTGAACATGTTTTTAACTGGCTTTGACAGCAAGTATCTGAATACATTGTTTGTCGACAAAAACCTGAAGTACCACGGGCTGATACAAGCCTATTCACGCACCAACCGCATTTTGAACGAGCAGAAATCGCAGGGCAACATTGTTTGCTTTCGCAACCTGAAAGAAGCCACCGACAAAGCCATTACACTGTTTTCCAACAAGGAGGCGATTGAGGTTATCATTATGAAGCCGTATGAAGATTACGTAAGTAAGTTCAACGAAGCGGTTAATAAACTTTACTCCATTACGCCAACCATCAACGATGTTGATGAATTGCCAAGCGAGGAAGAAGAACTGGAATTTGTAAAGGCCTTCCGTGAGCTGATGCGGCTGAAAAACATTCTGACCACGTTTGCCGACTTCAGCTTCGACAATTTAGAAATGGAAGAGCAGGAATTTGAAGATTACAAAAGCAAATACCTCGACATCCACGATAAAGTCAAGAGCAACACGGCCAAAGAAAAAGTCTCCATTCTGGACGATGTGGATTTTGAATTGGAGTTAATACACCGTGATGAAATCAACGTGGCGTACATCTTGCGCTTGCTCGCCAAATTAAAAGGCGGAACAAAGGCGCAAAAAGAACGGTACAAAAAAGAGATTGCCGATTTGCTATCCGGTGAAGTACAGTTGCGTAGCAAAAAAGAATTGATTGAAAAATTCATCAACGAAAACCTTCCCTTCATTGAAGACGACGATGAAATCGGTGATGCCTTCGAGGCCTTTTTGGATGAAGAAAAGGCAAAGGCATTAGTGCAGCTTTGCGAGGAAGAAAAGCTTTCACCGGATAAACTAAATGCGATTATTAGCGACTATCTTTTTACAGAACGTCCGCCCTTGCCAGATGACATTGTCGCCATGCTGGAAGTAAAGCCAAAAATCTTGGAGCGGAAAACTATCGTGGAAAGAGTGACGGGTAAAATTGTAAAGTTTGTTGAAACGTTTATTAACGGCATGGGCGAAGTGAGCGAGGTGAAGGTTTAAAATGTAAAGCATCGTTCGTTTTCTATGTTTCCCGTGCAACAAAAAAGTCCCTTACTGTCCCTTTTCGGCCCAAAATGGACATTGCCTTTAATCGGCCTAATAATGTTTCTATAGCCATCTCATGACAACCCCAATATTGCAGCATGATCGCTGCATCGCTGCATCATGACTGCATCATCCAGAGCACCATCACGTACACATTTCAACCGCACGCTTTTGACATGACAGATTAGGCTAAAGAACAAGGATTGTTATTTTGTCACTGTTCTTCTCTCGCTGCGTAAAATATTTTCTCGCTTTTTTCAAAACTTTTTTTGCTTCTTTTTTCTGTCCCTTTTTAACCCATTCTAACCCTTATTGACCCTTTCTAACCACTCCGTAATTGCTCCGCAATTCCTCCAACTTTTACCCTTTCTGTTTTCGCTTTGGCACGAGAAAAAAAGGCTCAGGTTTTGATGCAGGGACGCAAACAAAATCAAATCCCTATGAGTAGCAAGATCACGCAAGAAAAGTATGACCTGGTAAAAATTGAACGCCTCAAACACTACTTGGAATCAGCCGCAGAAAAAGGAAGACCCAAGTTCTATGAGGTCTTTGTCGATAACCTCAAAGCAGTGGATAAAACCAGCGACCCGGAAGCCTTTGACGAATACCTGGTTTACATGGGCGAAGACACCCGGCTGGTGAAAGTGCTCATTTATACCAGCACCGAAAGTTGTCCCCGCAACGACAAGTTCCTCTTCACGGTGACTTCTTCAGAAAAAGAAAGGGAAGAAAAAAGAAGAGGTGAATTATCCGGCATCGAAGTCGAAGAAAAAATTCATGCGGTAGTGCAACAAGAGCGGGAAAAGATGAACACCGAGCTTTTGAGAAAAGAGCTGCAAGAAACAAAGGAAGACCTTGAGGAAGCAGAAAGCTACATTGAGGAACTGGAAAAGAAGCTCGTGGAAGCACGGAACACGAAAGCGGTGCAAAAGGAAAGCCTGGGCGAAGTGGTCTCGCTAGCACTGGAAAGCATCGTTCGCCGCAATACGCATCTTTTGAGCGGCATTCCGATGATCGGACAAGGACTTGCCGGTGTGGTAGAACAGGACAACAAGCGCCTGGAAGAAACGGCCCTTCATTCACCCGAGGCCATTAAGGAGAGGAACGTAACGTTTACCAAACTATCGCCTGAAGAAAGTGCTTCTTCCAAATCCAAACCGCCATCCGTTTCCACCGAAGACCAACAAACGCTTGCGTATTTCAATTCGCTACGACAAACTTTTACGGAAAGTGAACTTTTACAAGTACTGGACATCATTGCCCTTCTCTCGGAAGACAAAGACAATATTGCCTCCGTAGTGGACCTTTTGCAACGTGAAGACGACAGCGAAGAAAGCGATGCCGCTGCCTTTACGCCTTCACAACAAGGAGCCAACTTTTAAAACATCCATCCCTTTAAAAAACTAAACGACTTGTCATGAAACAAGACTTCACGATACCCATTACTGTAAAGGCTTATAGCCGAAAAGAAGCCGAGGCCAAAATCAACGTGCTTTTGCAAGGCAGTGCGTTTATCAAAGATTTCAACGTGCCCGATCTCGCAGGAGCAATCATCACCCATTTTGTTTGGGCGAAGCTTGGCGAAACAGCCAATAAAATACGGCTGGAAAAGTTGCAAGCAGCTGCACACCTCAAAGCCGAAAGACCGGTTGCGTCCATTCGTTTTGGGCTTAAACCGGCAGACAGCTCAATGCCGGTAAACAGCGGAAAATAAACCTTATTTCAATTGATAATCAACAAATTGTATTTTAGTCAAATCAAATCCTATGGAAAACGATATTGAAAATGAAAAACATGAAAGCTTGCTGAACGAGTACAGAAGCTTTGAAGAATTTAAAGCCATGAATAATGAGCAAATTTTAGAAATAGATCAGTTCTTACGGTTGTATGCAGAAGTGGTTTACAACTGTTTTGGCAGGCTTCAACAAAAAGCAAAAGTGATACATATAGACCATGACCAAGTAAGTTTAAGTGCCGCATAATAAATGATACCCTTATGAATGATTTAGTCTTCTTCGAACAATTTGCAAGAGGCAAGAAAGCGCAAACGGTGCGTAGCTCTAATTGTGTTATTTACACCCGTGTTTCCACCAAAGAGCAGGCCGACAACAACATGAGCCTGGAAACACAAAAACGGGCTTGTGAGCAGTTTGCAAGTAAGCAGGGTTATAATATCATTGGTTATTTCGGTGGCACGTACGAGAGCGCCAAAACCGATGAACGAAAGGCGTTCAACAGCATGCTTGCCTATGTGAAGAAGTGCAAAGAGAAAGTCTCCTACATTATCGTGTACAGTGTTGATCGCTTTAGCCGCTCAGGTGCAAACGCCATTTACATTACCGAGCAGCTAAAACGGGGCGGCATTACGGTGCAATCCGTCACGCAACCAACCGATGCCACGACCGCCAGCGGCAGCCTTCAACAAAACATTCAGTTCATTTTCTCAGAGTACGACAACCAACTTCGAAGAGAGAAGTGCATGGCGGGTGTACGGGATGCGCTGCTAAGAGGCGAATGGGTTTCGAAGCCTCCAATCGGTTACAGCACAATCAGAGAGAACGGCAAGCGAAAGATTGTGGTGAACCAAACAGGCAAGCTGCTTCGCAAAGCTTTTCTGTGGAAAGCGAACGAGAAAGTATCCAATGAGGAGGCAAGGCTAAGGCTGAACGCTTTGGGCCTCAAACTTCCTGACCAACGCATTTCCGACATCTTTCGCAATCCTTTTTACTGCGGATTGCTCGTCCACAATTCACTTGAAGGACAAGTATTGGAAGGGAAGCATGAAAAGCTGGTTTCAAATGAGGTATTTCTAAAAGTCAACGAAGTGCAGGCTGCCAACCCGCACGGATACAAGATGACGGTAGAAAATGAGAGCATCTCGCTCAAGCGCTTTATCCGCTGCGAAAAGTGCGGTAAACACATGACGGGCTACTTAGCTCACAAGAACCAAAAGTTCTATTACAAGTGTCGGACAAAAGGGTGTGGGGTGAACAAAAGAGCCGATGACCTGCACCCGCAGTTTACTAAACTATTAGAGGATTATACCATTCCTCTTTCTGAAGGGCTGACGCACTTTATCAAGAAATACACAATAGAGGCCTTTAAAAAACTAAACGAACAGAAAGAAGTAGATACAGTGACGATGGAGAAGCAGGTAGAAGAGTTGGGACGAAAGCTCAACCGGCTGGAAGAACGCTTCATTGAAGAAGAGCTCACCAAGGAAATGTACCTGAAATACTCGGAGAAAGCAAAGGAGGAAAGGCGGGAAATTGAGCGGCAACTAGCCAAGTCCAAAAACGGGTGTTCGAACCTGGAAAACGTAATTGAATCGGCCCTTGATTTTGCCTCCAAATTCAAGCCCCTGTGGGATTTGAGCGATTACTGGGACAAGCAAAAGCTTCAGTTCATGCTGTTTCCGGAAGGAATCTATTACGATAAGAAAAAAGATGCTGTTCGAACCGCAAGAGTGAATTCTGTCTTCCTCTACATGCGGCGCCTGGCAAGGCTTTCAGAGAAAAAGAAAAGCGGGGAAGGCAAACCAAATTTGCACTTCCCCGCTTCGGTGGAGGACAACGGAGTCGAACCGATGACCTCTTGCATGCCATGCAAGCGCTCTAGCCAGCTGAGCTAGTCCCCCCTACCTCGACAAGGCCGCAAAAATAAGTGTTGAACAAATATGGATGGTATAAAAATTTTAGTGGACTGCTAAAATCCTGTTTTATGCAAAAAGGCGGCAAGGCAAAAAAGATTCGCAAGGCGCAATCGCAGCGAATGCCCGGCATTGAAGAAAAGATGGATCCCAAACCGCTTTCCCTAAAACCACAACCTTCAAAGAAACTGGCGGGCAAAGTAGCCCTCATCACCGGCGGCGACAGCGGCATCGGCCGCGCGGTGGCTTTGCTCTTTGCCGAAGAAGGCGCAGACATAGCCATTGCTTACCTGAATGAAGATGAAGATGCCTTTGAAGTACAGCGAATCGTGGAAGAAGAATTCGGACGCTCCTGTCTGCTGATTGGAGGTGACATGCGCAAAGAGCGGCATTGCAAAAAAATTGTGGACAGAACTATAAAGGAGTACGGCAAGCTTGACATCCTGGTGAATAATGCGGCCACGCAAACCGAGCAAAAATCGTTGACCGATATTACGGATGAGCAACTCTATGAAACCTTTGAGACCAACATTCTCTCCATGTTTCGTATCACCAAATTTGCGCTGCCGTATTTGAAAAAAGGTTCCTGCATCATCAACACCACATCGGTAACGGCTTACCGCGGCAGTCCTTCGCTGATTGATTATTCGGCCACCAAAGGAGCCATCTTAACCTTTACCCGAAGCTTGTCGGGGAACCTTGTGGACAAAGGCATTCGCGTGAATGCCGTGGCGCCGGGACCCATTTGGACGCCCTTGATTGTCGGCTCTTTCAACAAAAAGAAAGTATCAACCTTTGGTAGCGATGTGCCCATGAAGCGTGCCGGTCAACCCGCCGAAGTGGCCACTTGTTATTTGTTTCTTGCTTCTGAAGATGCATCGTACATCACCGGGCAAGTGCTGCACCCAAATGGCGGAGAGATTGTGAACGGATAGATTTTTGCACAAATGAAATTTCTGGATCTTGTTTACCGGTTTGCTTGTCTTTTACTCTTGTGATAAATAGGTGACAAAATCCAGGAGTTTTACTTGCGCCTTTCTAAAATCTTCTTCGTTTTTTATCAATTCAAAATCACACAAAAACTTCGGATCATCAATTTTGGTAACATAACGAACGGTAATACTTTTCACGTGCGAACAATCGGTACGAACAATTAGCACAGTATGTGCAGCCCGAACGGTATCAACTGCATTGCAAGCCGGCTTTTGGTCAATAAATTTTGCCGCTTTTACAGAAGCGTCAATCACAGCTTTTAAATCAGACGTGTAAATGGGGAAATGTCGCGAGAGGTACTGTTCCATCGAAAATTCGGTAGCGGGGCGGGGCGGTTTTTTCCCGTTCATGTCAAGTACCAGCAAGGACAGCGGTGCCGGGTGCGACAGCGTGATGCTGCAAAGCAACAAGAATAATTTCATGGTTGTGGTTTGGTGAGTAAACGAATTGGTTTGTCGGACCTTTCCTTTAAGTTAAAATAGTTCGCAAGAAACCGCAACGGAATTTACACAACCGTAACGCGTCAAGACGAATATGAATTGGCCCACCAATTTGATTTCGCAAATTCACACTTCAAGGGAGAAATTAAATAAACCGCCTGCCTGCGGCTTTTCACCAAAACTTTCAAGAATAATGATAGACGGCAAATGGCTACATCAAAACGATTCGGCCGCACATCGCAAATATTTATTGCGTCCCGGATTTGGCTCTTCTTCCCTGCAAAATTTTGTAGAACGAACGGCTGCGAATTTCTTCTATCGTTAAACCCGTCGCCGTTGCTTCTTCTTCGGTGATAGCGCCGCAATTCAAAGCTTTTAAAAAGAAATTGAGCAAGCCCTGGCCGGTTGCGGCATCGTCGAAAATATCTTTGGTTAATGTGGAGATAGCGGCCCGTTCAACAAAGGTTTTCAAGCGAAACACCGCATCGTCGTAACTGCTTAAAAAGAAATTGTACGTAGCGGCATAACGCATGGGCAACTGCGCAGGGTTTAAGTCCCAGCCTTGGTACAAACCGTTGATGAGCGAATGCATTGTGTGGTTGAAACAAATGCGCCAACCGTTGTGAACCGCTTCACGGTTTTCAGTTAGTTGTTCGTACGTCAGGTTATCGCCTCTGTGCGGACCAATCGGCATTACGTTCGTAGCGCCGTCCGATAAAAAAATGCCGGTGTGTGCCAACGCAACTTTCGTCATGTGATGTGCAAAATCGCAAACGGGATGTGCCATCGTTTGATACTTGGCCGTGATGCCAGCCGAAGCCGTATAATCATACGTTCCGAAGTGTGCCGCGATAAGACGTCCCTCGCCTGCACGAACGATGCGCATGAGCGGATTGCGGCCTTCTTCGTCCATGATGATTTGCGTGGCTTCCACCATCGTTTCCATCTTCAGCGAATGCGGCGGAAGGTTGTTTGCCTGTTCCAGCATTTCCATCAACCGGACCATCGTTGTTACCTGCTCTGTGATCGTGACTTTCGGCAACATCACCACAAAGTTTTCCGGTAACACGCCGCCTGTTTCCTGTAATAACGTTGAAAGAAAAATATCCAGCGTTCTTACGCCGCGATGCTTTAAATCTTCAGTAAAAGGTTTGATGCGAATGCCGATGAAAGGGGAAACCGTTTTGTTCTTCATTCCAATCGCCAATTCTTTTGCAGCAGCAACGGCTGTTGAGTCTTCTTCATCATCGGGACGATTGCCAAAGCCGTCTTCAAAGTCAATGCGAAAATCTTCTACCGGCTCCGTTTTTAGTTTTTGAATGATTTTGTTGTACACAGAATAAGCCAGCCAACCGGGCTCGCTTTGGCGTTCTTCTTTTGAAATCTTTTTCAGCTTATTCCCCAATCGTTCAATCTCGCTTCCGGTGTGCGGAAGGTGTTCATAGCCTTGCAGCTTCAACAAATTTGCGAGCACTGCAAAATTGGGCGCATAGGATTGCAAACCGCGAAGCGCAATCTCGCCCATGCGAATGCAGGTATCCGATTTAAATAAGTTAGCACCGCCGTAAACCGTGTGCACGGGCTGACGATCGGGTTTGTCGCCCGGATAGGTTTTTTGAAATTTAAGATTGGCAACACTTAACTCGTTAAGCAACGTTTGTTTTGCTTCTTCCTGGATGCTGAATTTCATAAGCGATGAAAATTTAAGAGCCACGGTAAGTAGAATAACCGAAGGGGTTTAAAAGTAAGGGTACGTGATAATGCTCGTTGTCTTGAACGTCGAAAACAATCTCAACGAAGGGATAAAACGTTATAATGTGTTGTTTCTCGAAATAATCTTTGGTTTCAAAACGTAGCTTGTAAATACCGGTTTCGAGCAAAGAATCTTTGCGCAACAAATCGGTAACGCGACCGTCGTTATTGGTTGCGCCGCGTGCAATTTCCGCCCACGCATCGTTGCCACTGTACAAAACAACGGTAACGCCACTCGCGGGTTTGCCTTTGCTCGTATCTAAAATATGTGTTGTGATTTGGCTCATGCTAAAAGTTTCTCCAGTCGAAGTTTGGTGATCCTGGCTTGCTCGGCCGCAGCAATCTTAATTTCTTCTTCTTTGCTGTTGGGCAATCGTGTTTTTAAAATCTGCAGCATCTCATCGGCTGATTTACCCGTTGCGCACACGATAAAGATATAGCCAAACTTCGCCTCGTATTCACTGTTGCCTTTGGCTAATTCTTCAATGATATGTTGCGAGGCTTGTTGCACCGAAGATTGTTCGCCGGAAGCCCATTTTGCGGTGGCCGCAAACTTTTCTTTGAGCGAATTAACGTCTCCAATTTTTGGATGATGGGTAAACGCTTCGAGCCAATCTTTTTTGGTTAAGCCATTCCAAACTTCATCTCCGCTTTGAAGCAAAATATCTTCATCCAAAAATGGAAAGGCCGCATTCATCTTTTCAACCCAAGCTTCCGCGCCACAGCATTTGCGGAGTTCGTTTTTGCGTTGTTCGCTTGGTAAATTATTTAACTCGGTTAAAGTCATGTTTGCAACAGGTGAAATGTAGAGTGATGTTCTGAACGTACAAGAGTGCGACGCAACAGAAGCTTAATAGTTAGACGAACCTCTGGCTCATCATTCTACTCTTTTATCTTTCCCCACAACCGCATTCTGCTTACACCGCCATCCGGAAAAATGGAAAGACGCACATGCGTAAAAGCATCTTTACTTAGAATTTCTTTTTCAAAATAATGTTCGTGATCGGCCTGCAGTTTGGTTTGCGGAAGAATGGTTGTCCATTCAACTTCACCGTTGTTGATGTTGCGTTCATCGTTGCTTGAAAGATTATATCCTTCAAGCAAACAACTGTCGGGATAATTGCCTTTGAAATGCGCTGTGTCAATCAAAATTTTTTCAATAACACCTTTGTGCGCAAGTCGAACAATCACCCAGTCACGATTGTTTGGCGTGCGGTTTCTTTTCGTCTCCCATCCGTCGCCCATGTTCACACCGCGGCCCGGCATAATCAAGTTATCCATGTGTGAAAAAAACATATCGTTGCACAAAATGGATTTTGCGCCATTAACCGCTGCGGCTAAATCAACGACTTCATTTTTATCAACAGCGCTCCAATCTTTGAAGACCTCGCCGTAGACTTTTAATCGAGCCACGCCGCCATCGGGATAAATGTTCAGTCGAAGATGCGTGTAAATGTTTTTATCAACGATCTCATAAAAGTTTTGCGAACCCGGTTGCAGGGGCGATTTGGGAAGAATCTCTTTCCACGCTGCATTTTCTACATCGTCGTTCGATGAAAGATTGCAGGCCTCAATGGAAGCAAAAGGCGGATGATTGCCAAGGAAATGATTCGTATCGATATCAACGCCGTGAAGCCTTCCCGATGTTGCCAGTTGAATGATGCACCAATCGTGACCTGGTGTTCTCTTGCGGCGGCTCTCCCAACCGTCCATCCATTTACCGCGGTCGGTGTATTTATCGGGAATGAAAATGCCGCGGCCTTGTTTCAACAAGTTTTCTTTTTCGGCAAAAAAATCATCGCTGCAAAGAATGGCTTTGCCGCCGAGTCGTTCTGCGGCTAGGTCAGTGAGTTTGGTAAAAGCTGGTTGGTCGGTTGTCGTCATTCGTGAGAATTATGTTTGATGATGTGTCCGCAATTTAGCTGCATCTTTCCCTTGTCAAAAACCATTGTGCCGTTCAAATAGGTTTGCTTCACAACGCCAAACAATTCTCTTCCAAGATAGGGCGTCACTTTGTGTTTGTGATGAATAATGTCCTCCGTCACAACAAAACTTTCTTCCGGGTTCCAAACAATCAAGTCGGCGTCGTAGCCTTCGGCAATTTCTCCTTTTCTTGTTTGTTGCCCAATCAACTTTGCGGGGTTAGATGAAAGCCACCTGCAAATATCGTTCGGCGTAATGCCCCGTTGCTTTGCGGCCGTCCACAAAACAGGCAAGGCAAATTGAATGGAAGCAATGCCGCCCCAGGCTTTGGTGAAATCACCGCTTTGCAATTCTTTTAATTCAGGCGTTGCGGGGGAGTGGTCGGTGGCGACAAAATCAATAACACCTTCCTTTAACGCTCCCCATAACTGTTCGTTGTTTTCTCGTTCGCGAATGGGTGGTGCGCATTTAAAGGCCGTTGCGCCGTCGGCAATTTCTTCAGCGCAGAAGAATAAATAATGTTGCGCTGTTTCTACCGTGAGCGGCAGTCGTTTCTCTTTTGCTTTTTTAATTTGTTCAATTGAATCAGCCGAAGAAAGATGCACAATGTGGGTTCGGCAATTGAATTCTTCGCACAATCGAATCATCAACGCAATGGCATCGTCTTCCCACTGCTTCGGACGAGACGCAACGTATTCTTTATACGATCTTCTGTCTCTCGTCATTCCTCCTCTGTCATCCGTCAATTCGCAATGAACCAACAGGGGTAAATTATGTTTTGCGATGATCGGCATGGCCTTTCGCAAATCGTATTCTGTTACGTTTGGAAAATCATCAATGCCCGAATGCGTTAGAAAAGCTTTAAAGCCAAGCACGCCTTTTTCTATTAGTGGCTCAATCTCCTTTTCATTGCTTGGAACAATGCCGCCCCAAAAGCCGCAGTTCGTGTGCAGATTTTTTCTGGCCGCTTCAATCTTATCCTCAAAAGCTTTTGCCGTTGTGGTAACGGGAGAGGAATTGAGCGGCATATCCACAAGCGTCGTAACACCACCAGCAATCGCAGCTTTCGTTGCCGTGTCAAATCCTTCCCATTCGGTTCGCCCCGGTTCGTTGATGTGAACGTGCGGGTCAATCACACCGGACATCACAACATCGTTGCCGCATTCAAGCATTTCAATCGCAGCCTCCGGACGATTTTTATTCACGTTTTTAATCACGCTATCCTTTACCCAAACAAAAGCTTCCGCTTCACCATTCGGCGTTATTACGCGTTTGCTATGAAGAATAAATTCGTTCACAAGAATTAGAAAGGCTACTAAAATAGAAAACTATGTTTTACATTAACAACCTTTATTAAAAGCTGCCATGCTGTTGACGTTTTGCATACTTGTTTTATTCGGCGCTTTGTTCATGCTTGTGCTGCTAACTTATCGGCTGCGTGCACTGGAAAAAGCAAAAGCCATCGGCGAAGAAGAAGAACATACCGAGAAACGGTTTGGATTCATCTACGCAGCCATCGTGCTCGTCATCATTCTAACGCTACTGCTTTTTTATTTTGCCGTGAAGGGAACGCTATGGGAAGGACACCTGATGGAATGGCTAAATATTGTTATTCGTGTCATGCACATTACGTTTGGCATTGCGTGGATCGGCGCTTCGTTTTATTTTGTTTGGCTGGAGAATGCACTCAACCGCACAGATAACGTAAGAGAAGAACTGGCTGGAAATCTTTGGGCGGTGCACGGCGGCGGTTTTTATTATTTGGAAAAATACAAGGTTGCGCCAACGGAAATTCCAAAGACTTTGCACTGGTTTAAATACGAAGCCTATTTCACCTGGCTTTCAGGATTTACGTTATTGTTCGTTGTTTACTATTTCAACGCACAGGCTTTTTTGATTGATAAAAATGTGCTTGACATTAGCCCGGTAACGGCTATATCAGTCGGCATCGGTTCATTTGTCGTCGCATGGATTATTTATGATCTTCTTTGTCGAACGCCATTACTGAAAAAAGGTTATTGGTTTGCATTATTGGGATTCGTTTTATTATCCGGCTTCGCTTATTTCTATGCACACGTTTTCAGCGGACGTGCGGCCTACATCCATTTCGGCGGCATGATTGCTACGTTGATGGCGGGCAATGTTTTCTTTGTCATCATTCCTTCGCAAAAGGCAATGGTAAAATCGGCGAAGGAAGGCGCGCCGTTGAATCCCTGGTTGGGCAAATACGCAGGACTGCGTTCGCTGCACAACAATTATTTTACGTTGCCCGTGTTGTTTGTGATGGTGAGCAACCATTTCCCGAGTACGTTCAGTTACGGACAACCGTGGTTGATTTTAATGATCGTTTCGCTGGGCGCAGCAGGCATCAAGCATTACCTGAATTTAAAAGAGCGGGGACAATTAAGCATTTGGGTAATGCCGGTTTCAGTCTTGATTTTGTTAGGCGCTGCGTTTATGACCGCTCCGCAAAAGGCAACAGGTGAATGCAAGTCGGATGTGAGCATGAGCCAGGTTTATGCCATTGTGCAAAAGCGTTGCGTGGCTTGCCATGCTACAAAGCCGACTGATGATGTAATTACGGCTCCGCCGAATGGTGTGGTATACGAAACGCCACAGGACATCATTAAACTAAAAGATAAAATCATGCAGCGGGTAGTGGTGACGAAGACGATGCCGCAGAACAATAAAACCGGCATGACGGAAGAAGAACGAAACTTTGTTCGATGCTGGATTGAGCAAGGAGCAAAGCCCTGACACGCCTCAAATTTTCTTACATTTAATTACAAGAAAACGTCGCATTTGATACGCTTTATTTTAAACGAAAAAGAAGTTGCTACGAACTTGCCGTCGGGAACCTTGTTGCTTGATTATATCCGTTATCACCGTCACCTGATGGGTACGAAGATTGGTTGCCGCGAAGGCGATTGTGGTGCCTGCACGGTATTGATTGGCGAAATCAAAAACGATCAAGTGGAATACAGTGCTGTAACAAGTTGTCTTACTGCCCTGGCCAATGTACAAGGCAAGCACGTGGTAACAATCGAAGGATTGAACGGCGATGGATTAAACCCTATTCAACAAGCCATGAGCGACGAATCGGCAACACAATGCGGATTTTGCACACCGGGTTTTGTTGTATCGCTGGCTGGATTTTGTTTGAGCAATGATGACCACGACCAACAGACGGCGTTGGCTTCTATCAACGGAAATATTTGCCGCTGTACCGGTTATAAATCAATTGAACGTGCCGCCACAAAAGTTTCGGGACTAATGCAAAAAAAAGGCGACGAGCTGGCTATTGATTTTGTCATTGGAAATAAAATTTTACCGGCTTATTTCAAAAACATCAAAGCAAGATTAAAGAGCCTGCCAACCAATGGTCAACAGCTAACCACCAAAGGCCAACGCTTCCTCGGTGGCGGCACTGATTTATACGTACAGCAACCCGAGGCAATGGTAGAAGCCTCCATCGTTCCCTTGGTGTTAAAAGAAGAATTGAAGCGAATTGTCGTTGATGAGAATACTTGCCGGGTTGGCGGTGCCGTTACGGTTTCGCAGATTGTTTCTTCGCCTTTCTTTCAAAAACATTTTCCCGACATTCAAAAATTCATCAAGCTTGTTTCGTCAACACCCATCCGAAATATTGCAACGATTGGCGGAAACCTTGTGAACGCATCACCCATCGGCGATCTCACGATTTTCTTTCTGGCGCTTGACGCACAAATTGTTTTAAACGATGGTGCAAGGGAACGCAAAGTTGATTTGAAGGATTTTTACAAAGGCTATAAAACTCTGGACAAAGAAGCAAATGAATTCATCAAAGAAATTTCTTTCGTTCTTCCCGGTTCGCAGACTTTTTTCAACTTCGAAAAAGTAAGCAAGCGAACGCACCTTGATATTGCTTCGGTAAACAGTGCCGTTAAACTTGAACATGCGAACGGAACGATTTTAAAAGCGCATCTTTCAGCCGGTGGTGTTGGCCCAGTCCCGATGTACTTAAATAACGCTTCCAATTTTTTGACGTATAAAGAAGTAACGGAAGATTTAGTATTTGACACAATTGAGATTGCGCTGCAGGAGATTTCTCCGATCAGCGATGTTCGCGGTTCAGCAGAATACAAACGGTTGTTGCTCGGGCAGTTAATCAAGTCGCATTTTTTACAAGCCTTTCCATCGTTGTCAATCGATGTTTTAGTGCAAGGATCTAACCATCGTTAGCCGTATGTCGTCAACATATACACAGATATACATACAGGTTGTGTTTGCCGTAAAAGGGCGGCACTCGCTGATTCATTCTGACTGGGAAGAAACGCTGTATCGTTACATTACTGGAATTGTCAAAGCCAAGGAGCAAAAATTGCTTGCGATAAATGGCATGCCCGACCACGTTCATCTTTTTATTGGGATGAAGGCTAATTGCAATTTATCGGAATTGGTGCGGGAAGTAAAGAAGGCGTCAAACGGTTTTATTCGTGAACAAGGGTTTTGCCGCAGGTTTTCCTGGCAGGAAGGATTTGGCGCATTCAGTTACGGACAATCGCAGGTAAATGATGTGATAAAATACATCAACAATCAAAAAGCGCATCACCGGCAGACAAGTTTTCATACAGAATACTTGGAATTGTTGAAACGGTTTGAAATAGAATACCAGAAAGACCGGTTGTTTGAATGGATTGAATGAAGATGTGCATGGCAAGAAATCATGCATAAAAATGTATGACCCGAAGGGTCACATGTTTGTAGAATAATACATAGAGCGATGATTCGACTCGAAGAGTCGTATAATTTTTGGTGCGACTCTTCGAGTCGGGTAATATACATCGACATGCTTCTATAAACATGCGACCCTTCGGGTCAGGATTAGATGCAACGAAAACAATGTGCGCTAACCGAAAACATTTTTGAATGAAAAATATTGACAGCTTTACGCACGTTAGGGGCAAGTCCATTTACCTTGATGACATTCCTGTTTTACAAGGAACGTTGTACGGTGCGGCTTATGGTTCGCCGGTGGCGCACGGAAAAATTACTTCGCTTGATGTAAGCGAAGCTGAAGCGATGCCCGGCGTCGTGCGCATCTTCACGGCGAAAGATATTCCCGGTGAAAACCAGATTGGCGGCATTGTTCCTGACGAACCGCTTCTCGCCGAAGGTCACGTTCATTTCAACGGTATGCCCGTAGCTTTTGTCGTGGCTGAATCGGCGGAAGCAGCGCAGGCCGCAGTACACAAAGTCAAGATAGAAATCGAACCGCTTCCGGTCATCACCGATCCGCGTGAAGCAAGAGCAAAAGGGGAGTTGATTGTAAAGCCGAGGCAATTTGTTTTGGGTGACGTTGATGCGGCATGGAGCCAGTGCGATTATATTTTTGAAGGCATTGCAGAAACGGGTGGACAAGAACATTTATACATTGAAACGCAAGGCGCTTATTCCATTCCGCTCGAAAACAATCGACAAAAAGTTTATTCGTCCACGCAAGGGCCAACGGCGGTGCAACGACACATGGCTGTTGTTCTTGGTGTGCCCATGCATCAGCTCGAAGTTGATGTAACTCGTTTAGGCGGCGGCTTTGGCGGCAAGGAAGACCAGGCAACGTTGTGGGCTTGTCTTTGCGCATTGGCAACACATCATTTAAAAAGGCCGGTAAAATATTCGTTGCACCGCATGGAAGACATGCGCATGACCGGCAAGCGCAATCCTTATTCTTCTGATTTTAAAATCGGCCTGTCAAAAGATTTGAAGATCCTCGCTTACGAAGCGGAGTTTCATCAAAACGCCGGTGCATCGGCCGATTTATCGCCGGCCGTTTTGGAAAGAACTTTGTTTCATTGCACCAATTCATACTTCATTCCGAACGTCAAAGCAACGGCGTTTAGTTGCCGCACCCATCTTCCGTCCAATACGGCATTTAGGGGTTTTGGTGGTCCGCAGGGAATGTTTGTGATCGAAAGCGCAATCGCAAAAGCGGCGGAAGAGTTGGGCATTGATAAAGCGGACATTCAGAAAGCAAATTTGCTTCGGACCGGCGATGAATTCCCTTACGGACAAAAGGCTGTTAGCGAAGCCGTAGAATGTTGGAGCAAGGCTGAATCGCTTTATGAATTGGACAAAATAAAATGCGGGATTGCTGACTTTAATTCAACGAATAAATTGTTCAGAAAAGGGCTTTCGTTAATGCCCGTTTGCTTTGGCATTTCGTTCACCAAAACATTGATGAACCAGGCAAGAGCTTTGGTGCATGTGTACACCGACGGCAGCGTTGGGGTAAGCACCGGCGCGGTAGAAATGGGGCAGGGCGTGAACACAAAAATGTTGCAGGTGGCGGCGCAGGTTTTTTCCATCAACCCCAATAAAGTAAAAATCCATTCGACAAGCACCTTTCGCATTGCCAACACTTCACCATCCGCTGCAAGTGCCACGGCTGATTTGAACGGCAAAGCGGTGCAAATGGCTTGCACCGAAATACTACAACGCTTGAAGACCCGTGCAGCCGAACGACTGCAATGCGAAGTGGGCAACATTGAAATTAAAAACGAATTTGTTTGGTTGAACGGTGCGCAAACCGACATCAGTTGGGAGAATCTTGTGCTGGATACGTACTTCAATCGCATCTCTTTATCGGAACACGCACATTACGCAACACCCGATGTTCACTTCGACGGTACAAAAGAAAAAGGCCATCCCTTCGCTTATCACGTTTACGGAACGGCCATCACCGTTGTTACGGTTGATTGCCTGCGCGGCACGTATGAATTCGATGCCGTGAAGATTGTTCATGATTTTGGTTCGAGCATGAACCCGATCATTGACCGCGGCCAAATTGAGGGCGGCCTTGTGCAAGGCATGGGCTGGATGACGATGGAGGAAATTGTGTACGACGGCGAAGGCCGCTTGCGCTCCAACGCACTTTCTACGTATAAGGTTCCCGATATCTATTCGGTGCCAAAAGAAATCGCGATTGATTATTTGCAAACGGAAAAAGATAACCTCGCCATCTTTCGTTCCAAAGCCGTTGGCGAGCCGCCGCTGATGTACGGCATCGGTGCCTTCTTTGCTTTGCGTGATGCCATCAAGGCTTTTAATCCTTCCGCGTCGCCGGCCTTCTCTGCACCTATGACACCCGAAAAAGTTTTGCTGGCACTTTATTCCAAGCCTGTCAAAGAAACCTTGCATGAAGAAGAAGTTAGCCGTGTGGCAATTGATAAGGGATAGTTTGGATGCAAACGTTCCGGTAACGTTGCTCTATGTATTGGAGAGCAACGGCAGCAGTCCCGGACGGCAAGGCTTTTTTATGGCTGTGACGGCTGTTGGAAGTATGCAAGGTTCGATTGGCGGCGGCATGATGGAGCAAAAGCTGGTGGAGAAGGCGCGGGCCAATATGCAATTGGGAACGAGCAACAGGCAAGAGGGAGAGTTAATCAAGCAAGTTCACGACAAAGCTGCGGCAAAGAATCAAAGTGGAATGATTTGTTCAGGCGAGCAAAAGGTTTGGATGTACCGGGTGCAGCAAAAAGATAAAGAAGCAATCAGCCAGGTTATTTCGTGCCTTGAAAATTTTGAAAACGCAACACTGCAAATAAATCGGGCCGGTATTTTCTTTCAGCGTTCAACTTCAGCGAAAACATTTTTCAATTTTCATAACGAAGAAGATTGGTTGTATGAAGAAATGCTCGGCTATCAAAATCATCTTTACATCATCGGCGGCGGCCATTGCTCACTGGCTTTGTCAAACCTGGTGAGCACTCTCGATTTTTACATTCACCTTTTGGATAATCGCAGCAATTTGCTGACCGTTGAACAAAACGAGACGGCACACGAAAAAATATTATTGGATGATTACAGCGAGCTTTCTCCCTTGATTCAATCCGGTAATAACAATTATGTTGTGGTGATGACTTTTGGTTACCGCACCGATGATATTGTAGTGAGAGCTTTGCTGGATAAACAATTTAAATACTTCGGACTACTTGGAAGCAAGGCCAAAATTCAAAACATGTTTGAGACTTACCGCAGCGAAGGAATTGACGAAAAATTCCTGCAAAGTATTCATGCACCCGTCGGCCTTCAAATCAAAAGCGAAACGCCTGAAGAAATTGCGGTGAGTATTGCGGCTGAACTGATCAAAGTAAAAAATGCTCCGCCGCAGCATAACGCTTAACTTCCCTGAAACAAAATTTCCTTTTGTCTTCTCCCGCACAATTAAAACGAACGCTTACCCCAACCTTGCTTTGGGGACTTGGTGTTGGCTACGTCATCTCCGGCATGTATTTCGGGTGGAACCTTGGTTTGGAGAAAGGCGGTACGTTGGGCATGGCCATCGCTACGTTTTTTATCATCATTCTTTACGTCTGCTTCACCTTCAGTTATGCCGAACTGGCTTGCGCCATTCCAAAAGCCGGCGGTGCATTTGATTACGCCAAACGTGCGTTGGGAAAAGATCTTGGCTTCATCACCGGCATGGCCCAAAACATTGAATTCATTTTTGCGCCACCAGCCATTGCCTTTGCCATTGGCGCATATTTCAATTTGTTCTTTCCGCAAATTCCGGTTGTTGCCATTGCTGTTTTTGCTTACGGCCTATTTACGCTATTGAATATTTTAGGCGTCAAAGCCGCAGCAACGTTTGAATTGATCATCACCGTTCTTGCCGTTGGCGAACTGCTCTTGTTTAGCGGCATTACGCTTCCGCATTTTCAATGGCATAATTTAAAGACAGAAGCTTTCCCAAATGGTTGGCGTGGCGTGGCGGCAGCGGTACCATTTGCCATTTGGTTTTTCTTGGGCATCGAAGGCGTAGCCAACGTAGCCGAAGAAGCCATCAACCCGCAGCGAACGATTTTGAAAGGCTTTGGTTCGGCCATTCTTACGCTTGTTGTTTTATGCGTTCTGACTTTTGGTGCTTCCGTTGGTGTGAACGGATGGCAAGCGATTGTTTACAAAGACGGTGCAACTTCCGATTCGCCGCTACCGCTTGCACTGGCAAAAGTGGCCGGCAGGAGCGGCTTGTTTTATCATCTTTTAATCACCGTTGGTTTGTTTGGTTTGGTGGCTTCTTTTCACGGCTTGATACTGGCAGCAGGACGTTCTACTTTTGAATTCGGCCGTGTGCGTTTTGCGCCTTCTTTTTTAGGAAAGGTTCATCCGCGAACTAAAACGCCGGCCGCCGCTTTGCTGGTGAACATGCTCATCGGCATCGTGGCTTTGCTCACGGGTAAGACGGATCAAATCATTACCGTATCGGTATTTGGTGCGCTTACGCTTTACATTCTTTCAATGATTTCTTTATTGAGATTAAGGAAATCAGAGCCGTCTCTTGAGCGGCCTTTTCAAGTGCCGTTATATCCCCTGTTGCCGATTGTGGCACTGGTCATCGGCCTTCTTTCTTTTGTTGCCCTTTGCGTTTACAACCTAACCTTGTGCGGAATTTATTTCCTGGTTTTGCTTCTAAGCTTCGCCGCGTTTAAATTGTTTGCGAGGCAAAAAGAAGAAGTCATCATTGGCCGCGCAGAAAGCTTGTTACCTTAGTGGTAGCGACGATTTAGAAACCCACAGCCCTTGTTAAACCATGAACAAGAACGAAATCATTCAATACGTAAAAGGCCATCCATCCGGAAAAGTAAAAATTGCTTTCGCGGATATCGACGGCATTCTTCGCGGCAAATACATTTCGGTAGAAAAATTTTTGGCAGCAATTGAAAGCGCCACCGGTTTTTGCGACGTGGTGTTCGGTTGGGATGCATCGGACCTTGCGTACGACAACGCGAACTATACCGGCTGGCACACTGGTTACCCCGATTGTCCCGCACAAATAGATATCAATACATTTCGGAAGATTCCCTGGGAAAACGATGTTCCTTTTTTCCTTGGTGATTTCTTGGCTGCGGATGGTAAACCTTCATCGGTGTGTCCGCGACAATTGCTAAAAAAAGTTTTGCATGATGCCGAAGCACTTGGCTTCACACCTTCGTTTTCGCAGGAATTTGAATGGTTCAATTTTACGGAGACGCCACAGACTGCAAACGAGAAAGGTTTTCGGGATTTAACGCCGCTCACACCGGGCATGTTTGGTTACTCCGTTCTGCGCAGCACGCTGAACAATCCTTTCTTTACGGATTTATTTGAACTGCTAAAAAAATTCAACGTGCCGCTCGAAGGTTTGCACACCGAAACCGGACCGGGTACATACGAAGCAGCCATTGTTTACAGCGATGTTTTAGAAGCTGCCGACAGAGCTGTGTTGTTCAAAACAGCGGTGAAAGAGATTGCCTACAAACACGGCGTGATGGCCACGTTCATGGCAAAGATCAGCGAGAACCTTCCGGGTTGCGGCGGTCACGTTCATCAAAGCTTGTGGAAGAAGGATGCGAATGTTTTTTACGACGAGAAGGATGCGCAAAAAATGAGCGAAACAATGAAGCGCTACGTTGCCGGGCAATTGCATTGCCTTCCTTTTGTCTTGCCCATGTTTGCGCCAACCATCAATAGTTACAAACGTTTGGTAGAAGGTGTCTGGGCGCCAACAACTTTAACGTGGGCTGTTGACAACCGCACGGTTGCCTTGCGGGTGTTGAACGGCAGTAAAAAAAGTTGCCGTTTGGAAACAAGAGTCATCGGTGCGGATGTGAATCCTTACCTCGCAATGGCCGCTTGTCTTGGCAGTGGTTTATACGGCATAAAAAATAAGCTCTCGTTACAAGCCGCAACCGTTGGCAACGGCTACCGCGATTATTCAAACGGTACATTACCAAACACGCTGGAAAAAGCAACGGCTGCCATGAAAGAATCAACCGTTGCGAAAGAAATTTTTGGTGAAGGCTTTGTTGAGCATTTTGTGCAAACGAGAGAGTGGGAGTGGAAGCAGCATTTAAAGGCCGTCACCGATTGGGAGTACAAACGCTATTTCGAAATCATCTGAACGCAAATTGAAGCCATGAACTTCGACACCGTTTATCAATACAACTTTCCGACAACCATTCGCTTTGGCGCAGGCGCCAGCAATGAGTTGGCTGACTACCTGCAAAAGCACAATCTTCTGCATCCTTTGATCGTCACCGATCCTGTAGTAGCGCAACTGGATTTTTTTAAAAAGATTGTAAAAGGCTTGGAGCGAAAAAAGCTTACGGTTGAAGTCTTTCACGACCTGCACAAAAACCCGGTAAAAAGCGACGTGTACAAAGGCACCGATGTGTACGATGCAACAGGCCGTGACAGCATTGTTGGCATTGGTGGCGGCGTTGCTTTAGACGTGGCAAGAGCAATTGTACTTCGCGTTAATCATCGCGAGGATTTGTTTAAGTACGATGATTTGATTGGCGGTGATGTTTACGTGACGAACGAGGTCCCGCATTTTATTACCATTCCGACAACTGCGGGAACTGGAAGCGAAGTAGGCCGCAGCGCCATCATTGCCGATGACGAAACGCATCAAAAAAGGATTTTGTTCTCGCCAAAGCTGCTTGCGAAAATTGTTTTTGCCGATCCGCTCCTTACAATGGATTTACCGCCTTTCGTAACAGCAGCCACCGGCATGGATGCACTTACGCACAACATGGAAGCTTTCCTGGCAAAGATGCCACACCCGATGTGCGACGGCATTGCGCTGGAAGGCATTTACCTTATTCATCAATCGTTGGAAAAAGCGGTAAACAATCCTGATCTTGAATCGCGAAGCAAGATGTTGATTGCTTCGCTCATGGGCGCCGTGGCCTTTCAAAAAGGCTTGGGTGTGGTGCATTCGCTGGCGCACCCGCTTTCAGCTTTGTTGGATACGCACCACGGTTTAGCCAACGCGGTGAACATTCCCTACGGTATGGAATTTAACGTCAAAGGCTTTGAAGAAAAGTTCCGGCGAATTGCACGAACGCTGGAACTGAAAGAAGAAAGCGGCGAAGCCGTTGTGCAATATTTGTTTGACTTAAATTCTAAAATAAATATTCCGCACAGGCTGCGCGACATTGGCGTGAAAGAGGAACACGTTGAAGTATTGGCTGACTTAGCCGAAGCCGATTTTGCTCACCCCAACAATCCCAAACCCGTAAGCCGGGAAGACTTCAGGCAGCTTTATACAAAGGCTTTGTAAGAAATACCTTTGAACTATGGAACCCAGCAAGAGAAGAATCGGAGTTACTTTTTCCCGCACCAATTTTCACCTTTATTGGGATTGGTTTACCAAAGAGGATTTGGCCAACGACCTTGAACTCGTTGAACTGTCTTTTGAGAAGAACAACGTTGAAGACATTTCAACTTGTGATGGTTTTGTGCTAACCGGCGGCGTTGACATTCATCCTTCTTTTTACAACGCGTCGGATGATTACGAAAACAAACCCAATGTTTTTGAAATCGAACGTGATGTTTTTGAAAAAAATATTTACAAATACGCACAACAACACAAGCTTCCTTTGCTGGCTATTTGCAGAGGCATGCAATTGGTAAACGTGTTGGAAGGAGGAAAGTTGGTTCAAGATTTAGACAGCGGAAATCAGCTTCACAAAAAAGACACCGAGGCCGATAAAGTGCACGACGTAAACATGGAAACGGGCAGCTTGCTTTTTGAAATTACCAGCAGTAAAAACGCCGACGTGAACAGTGCGCATCACCAGGCAATTGTTCCCGCTGCAATTGGAAAAAATTTGCGGGCAAGTGCGTTTTCAGCAAGTGATGGAGTCATCGAAGGACTTGAATTTGATGACAAGAAGAACAAGGGTTTTTTGCTCTGCGTGCAATGGCATCCCGAACGCATGGCGAACAAAGAGGCAAACCCGCTTTCGCAAAAAATAAAAGAACGTTTTCTGCAAGAAATTCGAAACACCAACATGAAAAAACTTATTGTCGTGAATCCCGCAACAGAAGAACCAATTGCGGAACTGAATGAGGATACAGACGCATCGCTCTCGCAAAAAATGGCCGCATTACAGAACGGACAAAAAGCTTGGGCAAATACTTCGTTGAAGGTGAGAATCGATGTCGTGCAAAATTTTGCGAAGCTGTTACAAGAAAACACAGAAGGACTTGCACGCATTCTCACGACCGAAGTTGGGAAGCCATTGCAGCAATCACGAAACGAAATCAACGGAGCTTGCACCCGCATCAAGTGGCTTACAACGAATGCGGAAAAATATTTAGCGGACGAACTGATGACGGACGAAGAAGGATTGCAGGAAAGAATCGTTTACGAACCGCTCGGTGTTGTGTGCAACATCTCCGCCTGGAACTATCCCTACCTCGTTGGCGTGAACGTTTTTGTTCCTGCCTTGCTTGCGGGCAACGCGGTGCTGTACAAGCCATCGGAATACGCTACACTGACCGCACTGCAAATTGAAAAGTATTTGAAAGCCGCAGGCGTACCGGACGATGTTTTTCAAACAGCCATCGGCAAAGGCGATGTGGGCAAAGCCTTGTTGGATATTGCGTTTGACGGCTACTTTTTTACCGGCTCGTACAAAACCGGCAAATACATATACGAAAGAGTGGCGCCGAAGATGGTTCCCTGTCAATGCGAATTGGGCGGCAAAGATCCGCTTTACGTTGCCGACGATATTGCCGACATCAAAGCTGTGGCCGCGGCTAGCGCCGATGGTGCGTTTTACAACAACGGCCAAAGCTGCTGCGCGGTGGAACGCATCTACGTACACGAAAATATTTACGACAAATACCTCGAAGCGTTTGTGAACGAAGTAAAGTCTTACAAAACGGGATTGCCAACAGAAGAAGGCGTTTACATCGGGCCGCTGAGCCGGAAAGAACAAATAAACGTTTTGCAAAATCAAATTGATGATGCGCTTGCCAAAGGAGCAACGCTTCTTACCGGCGGAAAGAAAGCACAAGGCAAAGGTTATTATTTTGAACCCACCGTTCTTGCGGCCGTCACGCAGGACATGCGTGTAATGAAAGACGAAAGTTTCGGTCCTGTCATCGGCATTATGAAAGTAAGCGGCGACGAAGAAGCCGTTGAAAAAATGCAGGACACCGAATACGGCTTAACGGCTTCGGTGTACAGCGGCAACGAAGAAAGAGCAACAACGATTCTTCAACGGCTGAATACCGGCACGGCTTACTGGAATTGCTGCGACCGGGTAAGCGCTGCCCTTCCGTGGAGCGGCCGAAAGCATTCGGGCTTTGGCAGCACGCTTTCATACGCCGGGTTGAGGGCTTTTACCAAACCCAAAGCCTATCACCTAAAGCCATCGAAGGCATAGCAGAAATTCATTGCGGATTTTATGAACCCGGCTGTGTTGCTACTATAAACTTCCGTTGCGTCGCACTCGTGTACGCTTTGTTCGCTATGCAACAAAGACTTTCACGCCACGACGCTGCGTCGTAGAGTCGTTGCGTCGCTGCGCGAAAAAAGTTGAATGAACTTCTGAACGCACAAGTGTGCGACGCAAGAAAAGATGAAGAGGATTACCAAAGCCGGGTATATAAAATTGAAAAGCCTACGCTTGCACGCTTCCGCTTTCCGCAGCGGAATTTGCTTTCTTCAGCGATGATTCGCGAATGATGAGTGAAGTCTCCAGCGTGCGGGTTTCAAATTCCGTGACCGGCCGCCGGCTTTCAATAATTTGAATGAGAAGTTCAGTAGCCGTTTGTCCGATGTCAAATGCAGGCTGGCGCACCACGGTCAGTTGCGGCGAAAACAAATCGCCTACCTGCGTGTTGGTAAAGCCGGTAAAGCCGGCTTCTTTTTTTTGCTTCATGCGTTTTAAAATGCCAAAGCAAACAATGGTCAACCGGTCGCCGGCTGTGAAGATGGCATCCGGTTTTGTTTTGCTTTTGTACAGCTCATTCAACACGTCTTCTACTTCCTCTACAATCATTCCGCCGTGGTTGCAGTGTTTTATCAGGCTTTCGTTAAAAGGAATTTTGTGCTTCTCCAATGCAGCTTTGTAGCCGTCCAGCCTCTCTTTGGTGATGGAGAGGTAGGGCGAGGAGGTAATGTGTGCTATTTTTTTATAGCCTTGGTAAATGAGGTGTTCGGTTGCGTGAAAGGCGCCGAGGTAATTGTCGGCAATGACTTTGTGCGTTTGTATTTCATTCGTCACGCGGTCAAAGAAGACGATGGGCATGCCCTTTTCGTGCAGTTCTTTTAAATAGGAAAGGTCGGTGGCTTCCGAGGAAAGAGAAACGAGCAAGCCATCCACACCGCGGGCCGCCATGTGTTCTACGTTTACCCTTTCGCGTTCGGCGCTTTCGTGGCTCTGCGTGATGATGACGTGGTAGCTGCGGTTGTAGGCGATGCTTTCGATGCCGTTAATGGCCTGCGAAAAAAAGTTGTTGGCAATTTCGCTTACCACGACGCCGATGGCACGTGTTCTGCGTTCTTTTAAACTGAGTGCAATGGGGTTAGGACGGTAGTTGATTTTTTCGGCGTACTCCAACACTTGCTTTTTGGTTTCGGCGCTGATTTCGTAGCTGCCGCGCAGTGCACGCGAAACAGTAGAGGTAGAAAGGTTAAGGGCTTTGGCAATGTCTTTGATGGTGGCGCTTTCAAACTTCATGGTGAAAGAATCGTCGGGTGATTTTTTGCTAAGACCGTTTAAAAGTAATGAGTTTTCACCGCACCTCCTCAACTGCAAACGTTCTCGGTAACGATTGCGTAAATAAATCGCATACCGGCGCTTGCGGGCAATGGATATGTCTTTAGACTTGTCAGTTGAAATGAGGTGGGAGGCTTTGCCGGCGAAGCGTTTCGTTACGGTTACAGCCGTTGAATAAAACAATTGATTGCTGCAATCCGTTCGCACGAAAACACCCAACCTCTTCTGCAACCTCGTTCAAATTGTTAAGCTTGTATATGAAAGGAAAATTCTGTTTTTCTCTGCTGCTTTGTCTCCTTACGTCAATTGCCTGGTCACAAACCCGCCGCGTCACCGGACACGTTAATTCCGACAGCCTTGCTGCCGGTGTTTCGGGTGTGAACGTGACGGTAAAAGGCGCCAGGATAGGTACCGTTACGGATGCCCGCGGTGATTTTTCAATTTCCGTCCCAGACAACGGAAAAGCTGTTTTGGTTTTTAGTTCTGTGGGCTACAATCCTCAGGAAGTAACCGTTGATAACAAAACAACCATTAACGTAACGCTGGCCTCTTCATCGGCTGCGTTAGACGTGGTGGTTATTGGTTACCAAACGATACGCCGCAAAGACCTTACGGCCTCTGTATCGTCCATTGGCGCTAGGGATTTAAAAGACGTGCCGTTAACATCTGCTGCTGAAGCGCTTAACGGACGTTTGGCCGGTGTAACCGCAACCACGTCCGAAGGCTCACCGGATGCGCAAGTGCGAATCCGCGTCCGCGGCGGCATTTCCATCACCCAGAACAACGATCCCTTGTACATCGTGGACGGTGTGCAGGTAGAGAATGCCTTAAGCATCATCGCCCCGCAGGACATTCAAAGTATCGACGTGTTAAAAGACGCGGCTGCCACCGCTATTTACGGTGCACGCGGTGCCAACGGCGTTATCGTAATTACCACAAAGTCCGGTCGTCCGGGTCGCACGGTGGTAACGTACAACGGCTACATCGGTGTTCGGAAACTGGCCAAGGAATTAGAGGTTATGAGTCCTTATGATTTTGTAACCTGGCAGTACGAAGTGGCCAAGGCAAGAAACGATACAAACTTTGCCAAGACCTACGGATCAACCTGGGATACATTAAATGTTTACAAGAACATTTCTCCCATTGACTGGCAAAAAGAAGTAATGGGCCGTACCGGCATCAGCACCACGCACAACGTATCGGCATCGGGTGGCAACAAAAAAATTACCTACAACTTCGGTTACACGTTTAACAACGAAAAACCAATTGTTCAGAACTCTATGTTTAACCGGCACATTTTAAATATAAAGGCCGACTATAACGCCACGAGCAAGCTGAAAGTTGGTGTCACAGGGCGTTATCTTAACCAGGATGTTACGGGTGCCGGCACCAGCGATGGAAGCACATCTTATGCCCGCTTACGCAATGCAGTAAAGTACGTTCCGTTTTTTGTGAAAGACGTTCCGCTCGATTACAGCGACCCGACGGTGGTCAATCCGGGCAACGGTGTAACGTTGGTAAATCCCATTGCCCTTTCCAACGCTGAGTACCGTAGGAAAACAACCATTGATTACAATTTCAGCGCGACGGCTTCTTATCAAATCACCAAACAACTTTCTTTCCGCTCTACGTTTGGGTACGATCAGAACAATTTTACCGACCGGCGCTTCTTCGATTCCATTACATCCTTCTCAGTAAACCAGGGTGGCGGCAAACCAATTGTGCAGCTTGATACCGTTTATCGCAAAACGTTCAACAATTCAAACGTTCTTACCTACTCGGTACGTAACTGGAAAAACAAGCACACGTTTGATGTGCTGTTGGGTGAAGAAACATATGACCTGCGCACCGATCAGCGCTCCGGTCAATTCAGCGGGTATCCAAAAGGCATTTCGCACGCCGATGCCTTCAGTAATCAGCCCGGCACAGCAGCCACCATGTGGCCTGGCTATCCGGTTTATACCAAACTGCGTTATACCAACTTGTCTTTCTTTGGCCGCATCAATTACAATTTTGCAGACAAGTACCTTCTTTCGCTCAACGCACGGTACGACGGCGCTTCCAAGTTTGCGCCCGGAAACCAGTGGGGCTTTTTCCCCGGCGGCTCTTTGGCCTGGCGTGTAAAACGTGAGAAGTTTTTGGAGAACGTTGACTTTATCAACGATCTTAAACTGCGCGTTGGCTACGGTAAAATCGGTAACAACCGCATCGGTGATTATTTGTTCTTGACCTCATTTGTTTACGGGACAACGTACTATGCCTTAAACAATCAATCAGTGAATGCTTATACGCAGAATTACCTTGCCAACACGGCCCTGCAATGGGAAAGCCTGGTGAACCGCAATATTGGTATAGACATCTCGTTGCTGAAAAACCGTTTGAACATGAGCGTGGATGTGTATAATAACACCTCGGATAAACTGTTGTTAAACGCGAAGATTGCACCGACCTTCGGCTTTACCACGCAATTGCAAAACGTAGGCGCCACCAGCAATAAAGGTGTTGAACTGCAGCTCAACGCCGTAATCCTGCAACGCCCCAGAGGCCTGAACTGGAGCGCTAATTTCAACATCTCGCACAACAAGAACAGAGTAACGGCTTTGTCGCTTGGACAAACGGATTATCCCGCCGGCCCGGCCTGGGGAATCTCTGGCCAGCCGAACGACTACCTGAACAGAGTGGGGTCGCCGGTTGGGTCCATGTACGGCTGGGTGTCTGATGGCTTTTACCAGTTGAGTGATTTTAACTACGACCTTGCAACGGGCCGCTATACCATTAAACCCGGCGTAGCCGTTATGACCGGATTGGGTTCGAACGTGGTGCCCGGTGCCGAGAGGTTTAAAGACCTCAACGGCGACGGCATCATTGACATCAACGACCGCACCGTTATTGGTGATCCTACGCCCAAGTTCAGCGGTGGATTGAACCAACAGTTTTCTTATAAAAACTGGGACGCGAGCATCTTTGTAAACTTTTCTTACGGCAACAAAATTTACAATGCCAACAAGATTGAATTCACCAGCGGCTACAACGTAACGTCAAACCTTTTGGCACTGATGAATAACCGTTGGAAAACCGTTGATGCAAACGGAAACGTGGTCGAGACTTTTAGAACTGAGCAGAATACAGTTTATGCTTATGGTGCTCCTCCCGATGTGTTGGCAAAAGTAAACGCCAACGCAACGCTCTGGATGCCCGGCGGTTTCAGCAACTTTGGTTCGGGCGGCGGCAACTTTAGCTATTACCCCAGCTCTTGGGCCATTGAAGACGGCTCTTTCCTCCGCTTGAACAACGTAACCATTGGTTACACTTTCAGGCCACACAAAATCGTGAGCAGGCTTCGACTGTATGTTACCGGAAACAACCTTGCCATCTGGACAAACTATACCGGTTACGATCCGGAAGTTAGCGTGGCGAGCAGCGGCTTAACACCGGGGCTTGATTACTCGGCTTATCCCAAAAGCCGTCTTTACCTCTTTGGCGTGCAAGCAACTTTTTAATAACGAGAACAACATTTCTATATGAACAAAAGATATCTGCATAAAATAACGCTTCTGGCCGCATCGAGCCTGATGCTGGGTTTGGGAAGCTGTAAAAAATACCTCGACCAACAACCCATTACAGCCGTAGGTCCCGACTTTGTTTTCAACAGCGTTGAAACAACAAGAGCCGCGTTGATCGGCGTGTACAATCAATTGACCGGCGATGCGGGATACGGCTTGCGGTTGAATCTTTATTTCTCGGTGGGTACGGATGAAACGGAGGGGCCAACGGGTAACGCGGACGGCAGCCGGAGAGATTTTCCATTGTATGCGACAACCCCGGGAAATAGTCAAATTTTTGCGCCGTACACACAGTTGTTCAAAGGCATTCAGTACGCCAACGTCTGCATCGAAAGCATTCCGAAGATGGATTTGTACGACAACGGATCGGATGGCCAGAAAAAGCAATTGCAACGGATGTATGGTGAAGCGTTGACGTTAAGAGCACAGTTTTATGCCGAAGCCATTCGCAACTGGGGCGACCTGCCCGCGCATTTTACAGCGGCTGAAGAACTGGCAACGCAAGACCCCTTCCCTAAAAGAACCGACCGCGATGTTTTGTACGACCAAATTCTGAACGACCTGAAAACTGCTGAAGCATTAGTTCCCTGGCGCAACGAGGTTACCTCCATTGGTGACCCGCAGGACGAACGCATTACCAAAGGCACAGTAAAAGGCTTGCGTGCACGCATTGCCTTGGCTAGAGCCGGTTATTCTTTGCGGCAAAGCGGAACCATGAAGCAGGGTTCCAATCCACAAACCTATTATCAGATTGCCCGGGATGAAACGAACGACATTATCACGTCAGCCCAGCACAGCTTAAACCCGAGCTTCAAAGACCTTTGGAAGAACCAGGTGGGTGGTCGTACGGCCTGGGACCCGAACGGCGAGTTAATGTTCCAGGTAACGGCTATTGGTCGCACGGCTTCTGCAGATACCAAGATTGGTTACAACAGCGGACCTACCGTTGTGGACCTGGCCACACAAACAGGCTCCACCGGCACCAGTAGTGTGTTTATTCTGCCCACTTATTTTTATATGTTCGATTCAACTGATACCCGCAGAGACGTAACCTGTGTGCCGTATTCCGATACCTTGGCGCCCGATGGCGTAACATTTTATAAAAAAGGGCAGCCTATCACCAGCGTCTTTGATGGCAAGTACCGTCGCGATTGGCTGAACCCGCCGCTGGCTGCCGGAACGTATTTGAACAACTATTCCGGTTTCAAGTGGCAAATCCTTCGTTACGCTGATGTATTGCTGATGTTCGCAGAAGCCGAGAACGAATTAAACGGTCCGACAACGGCTGCGTACAATGCCATTAACCTGGTTAGGAGAAGAGCGTTCGGCAATTCAAACAATGATATTCCGGCCGGCTTGAGCAAAAGCGATTTCTTTAAATACCTCGTGCGGGAAAGAGAGTTGGAGTTGGGCGCTGAAGGCGTACGGAAATACGATTTGATTCGCTGGAATCTTTTGGCAACGGCCATCACCGAGTCAAAAAGCAACATCGCTTTATTCGGCACCACTACAGGAACGACCTTGACAGGTACATTGGCCCAACCTTCGTATATGGCAGGCTACCCTTCGTATGTCGGCAATTTGGCTAACTTACCGGTATCAATGTTCTATAGGGCAAGAACGGCTTCTGACGATTTAAACATCGGTGGCATTGTTTTGAATTCGTGGTACGCAAAGGCACCAAGTTCTACGCCGGCGGGTTCAACGAAAGTGGCGTGGATCGTGATTACAACGGATCCTACAAAGACAACCGCAGCCGCCGTATTGGCGCACTACGCCACCAATTTTGTTCCGAACAAATCGGAGTTGCTGCCCATTCCGCAAGATGCCATTACGGCCTACGGTGGTTTCGCCTCCAACATGCCGCAGAATCCTGGTTACTAAAACATAGTTTTTTTGTTTCAAAAGAGGGTTGCAAAATTTTGCAACCCTCTTTTTCTATTTTAAACGGATAACGAGAAGGCTGTATAACCATTTGTGTCAAATACTGAAAGAAAGCGTTTGGCAACGTTCTCGGTAACGATTGCGCAATTAAATCTTCCCGTGCCGATGGCTTGCAACCGATTTCTGTTTAGACTTGTTACCGCATATTTATTTGCACAACGCTGAACACTTCGCCTTGACCAAACAGTTGTTTGCTATGTTTAAACATTTTCTTTACTACCCCTTTATTTTTTCACTGTGCATTGTATCCTGCGCACAACAAAAAGCGGCAACCGGCAAAGCTGATGAAATTGCGCTTGCCTTTCCTTCTGCCGAAGGGTTTGGCAAATTCACAACGGGTGGCCGCGGTGGAAAAGTGATGGTGGTGAAAAATTTGGCCGATGCAGGTGAAGGAAGTTTTCGCGAAGCTGCAGAAGCAAAATTTCCGCGCATCATTGTGTTCGCCGTTTCGGGAACGATTCACTTGAACACGCCGCTTTCCATAAAGGGCGATGCAACAATTGCCGGGCAAACCGCACCCGGCGACGGTATTTGTCTTGCTGATCAACCGGTAATGCTTGGCGGTAACAACATTATCGTTCGCTACATGCGCTTTCGCATGGGTGATAAGAATCAAAAAGGCGGCATGGTTGACGGCAACGGCGGCGATGATGCTTTTGGCGGCACGCGGCGGAACAAAATCATCATTGACCATTGCAGCATGAGCTGGAGCACAGACGAAGCTTTTAGCGTTTACGGCGGCGACAGCACAACGCTTCAGTGGAATTTAATCAGCGAACCTCTCAACTATTCTTATCACTTTGAAACCGGCGACAAAGATTACGAGCATCACGGCTACGGCGGCATTTGGGGCGGCAGACATACGTCGGCGCATCACAATCTTTTTGCGCATTGCGTAAGCCGCACGCCGCGATTTGACGGCGCACGAAACATTCCGTCGGAGGCCGTTGACTTTTGCAACAACGTGATTTACGATTGGGGCAGCAACAATGCTTATGCGGGCGAAGGCGGCACGTACAACATGATCAACAATTATTACCGTCCCGGACCAAATACAAAAGACGTGGTGAAGAACCGCATCGTCAACCCTTACAAAAAATTACCGAAGCTTGATTACGGAAAATTTTATTTATCGGGAAACGTAAGCGAAGCTTCGCCGGACGTAACGGCCGACAACTGGAAAGGCGTAACGATGAACGAAGGCACAGATGCTGACAAGGCAAAAGCAAGAGTTGATGCACCGTTTTCAACCGAACCGATAACAACCCAACCAGCGGAGGAAGCCTACAAACTTGTATTGAAAGAAGCCGGTGCAAGTTATCGTCGTGATACGTTGGATGCACGCATCATCAACGACGTAAAGAACCGCACAGGAAAAATTATTGACGTGCAAGGTGGTTATCCACACGGCACGGCGTACGAACAAACCGTGAATGCCTGGCCTTCTTTAAAAAGTCTTCCGGCCCCGAAAGATTCCGACGGAGATGGAATGCCTGATGAGTGGGAGAAGGGCCACGGATTGAATCCAGGTGATGCGTCTGATGCATCAGCAATAAAGCTGCATCATATTTATACCAACGTAGAAGTTTACATTAACAGTCTTGCGAAATAATCACATCATGAAAAAAATCTGCTTCATTGCGCTGTTGTTCTTAAGCGCTTTTGCCTTGCCGCCGAAGAAAACAAAAGTCTGGTTGATAGGCGACAGCACGATGTCTATTAAAGACGTGCGGACTTATCCTGAAACCGGATGGGGCATGCCGTTTCAGTATTTCTTTGATTCAACAATTGCTGTTGATGACCGCGCAAAGAACGGCCGCAGCACAGGAACCTTTCTTTCGGAAGGCTTATGGCAACCCGTCGTAGACAACATGAACGAAGGCGATTACGTCTTTGTTCAATTTGGTCACAACGATGAAGTGGAAACAAAAAAGAGTTACACAACAAAAGAACAGTTTGTAGCGAACCTTGTGAGGTACGTAAATGAATCAAAAGCAAAGAAGGCCATTCCAATTTTAATTACACCGGTTGCGCGAAGAAAGTTTGACGCGGCTGGCCACGTTCAAGGTACGCACGATGTTTATTCGCAGCTTGTTCGCGACGTTGCTAAAACGCTGAACGTTCCGCTGATTGATTTGGATGCGAAAGGGCAAGCACTTTATCAGCAACTTGGGCCGGAAACTTCCAAGTATTTATTCAATTATTTACAGCCTGGCGAGCATCCTAATTATCCCGAAGGCAAAGCGGATGACACGCACTTTAGCGAATTGGGTGCACGAAAAATTGCGGAGATGGTTCTGGCTGAACTCAGAACATTAAAACTTCCGTTGGCCGAACACATTTACCAGCCCCGAAAAAAATAAGTTTTCTCATTCATGAAAAGAGTTTTCGTTTTGTGTGCTGTGCTGGCCTTGATGGCTTTTGTTTTGCCGCCAAAAACAAAAACAAAAGTTTATTTGATCGGCGATTCCACGATGTGCGAATACGAACCCGAACGGGCGCCGATAACGGGCTGGGGCATGCCCTTCAAATATTTTTTTGATTCAAGCATAACGATTGACAACCGCGCCAAAGGCGGACGAAGCACAAGAACTTTTATCAGCGAAGGACGATGGCAGCCCGTTGCCGATAGTTTGCAAAAAGGCGATTATGTGCTGATGCAATTCGGCCACAACGACGAAGCCAAAGAAGAAAAATACAAAGACCGTTACACGCCTGTTCCCGATTACAAAACAAATCTTGCAAAATTCATTTCAGAGACAAGAGCAAAAGGCGCAACGCCTGTTTTAATCACACCCGTTAGCCGGATGCGTTTTAAAGACGGTGTGGCGCAGGAAACGCACACCGACTACACGGCTGCGGTGTACGAAGTAGCGAAGCAACACAACGTGCCGTTAATTGATCTTGACAAAATGAGTCGTGAACTTTATCAACAAATGGGAGAGGAGAATACCAAACTTCTTTTCATGCAACTGGCGCCCGGTGAACATCCGTCGTATCCCGACGGACAAAAAGACAACACGCATTTCAATGAGTACGGCGCAAGAAGAATCGCAGAGTTGGTGCTTGCCGGATTAAGAGAAAGCAATGTTGAATTAATCAATCACCTTGTAAAGTCAAACAACAAATGACGGTTTCGCGAAGCATAAAGATTTTTGTACCGCTGTTTTCAACAGCGCTTTGTTTTACGGCTGCTGCGCAATCCACTGCCGGTATTACCAACGTTCCCGATACATCGTATTCAACGGCCAGCGCTTACCGCAGCATCCACAAAGCTTATCCCGATGCAACAGCAGCGCCTGAACTACATTCCAGGGAAGTAAAAGAGAAGAAAGGCATTGTTTATTGCACAACCGGCGAACGCAAATTGGTTCTTGATGCTTTTTATCCCTCGGGAAAAACAAAGCAAAAGCGGATTGCAGTGATGATGATTCACGGCGGCGGTTGGCGCTCCGGCAGCAGAACGCAACATTACCCGCTGGCGCAACATTTAGCGGCGTTGGGCTACGTTTGTTTTACACCGGAGTATCGCTTGTCAACCGAAGCGCTTTATCCCGCTGCGGTGCATGATTTAAAAGCCGCGTTGCACTGGATCCATGCAAAGGCGAAGAAGTACAACATTGATACAAACAAAATTGTTGTCGGCGGTTTTTCCGCCGGCGGACAATTGGCCGCACTGATTGGAACCACAAACGGCAATGAAAAATTTGAGGGCAGTGATTGCAACACAAAGTACTCATCGCGTGTGCAAGCCGTCGTTGATTTAGACGGAACGCTTTCCTTTGTTCATCCCGAATCCGGCGAAGGCGACGATAGCAAAAAGCCATCGGCCGGTACGCTTTGGTTTGGCTATTCCAAAAAAGAGAACATTAAGGTTTGGGAAGAAGCTTCTCCGTTAAGCTACGTTGGTCCGAACACCGTTCCTTTTTTGTTCATCAACAGCGGCGTGGCGCGAATGCATGCGGGCCGCGATGATTTTATGAAAGTGCTAAAGGAAAATCACATCTACGTTGATGTAAAAACATTTGCCGATGCGCCGCATCATTTTCCTTTGTTTGAGCCTTGGTTTACGCCGATGGTCAATTACATTGACGAATTTTTAAAGACCGTTTTTCCAACAAAATAATTTTCACCAATGATAAAAAAAGCAACAACGACGATTGTTCTTTTGCTTGTAACGTTCTTTGTATTTGCACAAACATCCAATCCTCAACAATACAAATACACGTTTACGGTGGCGAAGGATGGCAGCGGCGAATTCAGGTACATTCAGGATGCCATTGACGCAATGCGGGTTTATCCGCTGGCGCGAATAACACTTTACATCAAAAACGGTGTGTACAACGAAAAGATTGAACTGCCCGCTACCAATACCGACGTGACATTCATTGGCGAAAGCGTGGACAAAACCATCATCACGTTTAACGATTATTCCGGACGTGGAAAACTCACAACCTTTACGTCGTACACAGCGAAAATTTCGGGCAACCGTTTTGTTGCGGAGAACATCACCTTCGCCAATTCGGCAGGGCCGGTTGGGCAAGCCGTGGCGCTTTACGTGGATGCGGACAAAGCCGTGTTTAAAAATTGCAAGTTCCTCGGCAACCAGGATACCATTTTTGCCGCAGGGGAAAACGCAAGGCAATACTTTGTTGAGTGCTACATTGAAGGCACAACCGATTTTATTTTCGGTCCGTCAACGGCTGTTTTTCAATCGTGTACCATAAAAGAAAAAACGAATTCTTTCATCACCGCCGCCAGCACCACGCCGGGAAAAAAGTTTGGCTACGTTTTTTTTGATTGCAAGATCATTGCCGACAGTTCCGTAACAAAAGTTCATCTCGGAAGGCCCTGGCGTGCCGCGGCAAAAACCGCTTTTATTCGTTGCGAATTGCCCAAACAAATCGCACCCGAAGGCTGGAACAATTGGGGCAACGCTCAAAACGAAACCACTACGCTTTATGCCGAATACAAAAACACCGGCGAAGGCGCGGCCACAAAAGCCCGTGCGCCCTGGGCCAAACAATTAAGCGACAAGGAAGCGAAAGAATACACGCTGGAAAATATTTTTTCAAACAGTTTGTTGGTTGCACAAGAATCGGATTGGTTTCAACGCGTTGACTTGAAAAATTTCGAATGGCCGTCGGCAAAAAAATAAGCATGAAGAAACAGGTTTTGCTTTTTGTCGTCTTGCTGATTGCGTTGTTTGGCTTTGCACAAAAGAAGATAATTGTTGCGCAGGACGGCAGCGGCGATCTTAAAACGGTGCAGGCTGCGTTCAACGCAATTCCGTACAAAAACAAAAAGCCCGTTACCGTTTTTGTGAAGAAAGGAATTTATAAAGAAAAAGTTTTGCTCGACAGCACGAAGAATTTTGTAACGCTTGTGGGCGAAGACAAATTCAATACTGTTCTCACCTACGACGATCATACCGGCAAAGTTTCTCCATCAGGGGAAACCATCAACACACGAACATCATCAAGCTTTAAAATTCTGGCCGATGATTTTACCGCAACAAACATTACGTTTCAAAACGATGCAGGCTTTAGTGCGGGACAGGCCGTGGCCGTAGAAGCTGATGGCGATAAGGCAATCTTTCGCAACTGTCGCTTCGTGGGAAATCAAGACATTCTTTTTACCAACAACGACAAGAGCCGGCAGTATTATGAGCATTGTTACATCGAAGGCACCACTGATTTTATTTTCGGATCGTCCACCGTTTGGTTTCAGCAATGCCACATTCACAGCAAAAAAGCTTCACACGTTACTGCCGCCTCCACGCCGAAAGAAAAAGAATTTGGTTACGTGTTTTATGATTGCGTTTTAACCGGCGACAGTTCTATTCACAGCGCTTCGCTTGGCCGTCCGTGGCAGCGTTATGCAAGCGTTGTTTATCTGCATTGTTACATCGGGCAACACATCAGGCCTGAAGGCTGGAGCAATTGGAACAACACGGATAATTATTTGACCACGCGTTACGCCGAATACAAAAGTTACGGTCCATCGTCTGATGCAGCACAACGTGTAAAATGGGCGAAGCAGTTGAGCGATGAAGAAGCGTCACGCATTACGTTGAAAAATGTTTTTAAAGAGTGGAACCCGCTAAAAGAAAAGCCATGAAACGAATTCTCGTATCGCTTACGCTGTTCTCTGCCCTGACTGTTTTTTCACAGCAACCGTACGTTTCTAAAGTTTGGGTGGCCGATAACGGCGACGGCACTTATAAAAATCCAATTCTTCACGCTGATTATTCCGATCCCGATGCCATACGCGTCGGCGATGATTTTTACCTCACGGCTTCTTCCTTTGAAGACGTGCCGGGACTGCCCATACTTCATTCAAACGACTTGGTGAACTGGACGATTATCGGTCATGCATTAAAGCGTCAACCACCGTTTGAACACTTCTCCGTTCCGCGTCACGGGGAAGGCGTGTGGGCGCCTTCATTGCGTTATCACAACGGCGAATTTTATCTCTATTATCCCGATCCTGATTTTGGTATTTACCTCACGAAAGCAAAGACCGCCGCAGGGCCGTGGAGCGACCCAATACTCGTTGCCGAAGGCAAAGGATTGATTGACCCTTGCCCGCTGTGGGACGAAGACGGACAGATTTATTTGGTTCACGCATTTGCCGGCAGTCGCGCAGGCATTAAAAGCGTGATTGCCGTAAAGAAGTTGAACAAGGAAGGAACCAAAGCAATGGATAACGGCGTGCTGGTTTACGACGGTCACGAACTTGATCCCACCATCGAAGGCCCGAAGTTTTACAAACGCAATAATTACTATTACATTTTTGCGCCGGCAGGCGGTGTGCCCACAGGTTGGCAACTCGTTCTTCGTTCAAAAAACGTTTACGGTCCTTACGAAAGAAAAGTGGTGATGGACCAGGGGTCATCACCCACGAACGGTCCGCACCAGGGTGCCTGGGTTACGACGCAAACGGGCGAAGATTGGTTTTTGCATTTTCAGGACAAAGACGCCTATGGACGCATTCTGCACCTGCAACCCATGAAGTGGATAAAAAATTGGCCGGTGATCGGCGTGGATCGTGACGGCGATGGAAAAGGCGAACCGGTGACCCGTTACAAGAAGCCAAACGTTGGCAAAACCTATCCCGTTCAAACACCTGCAGAAAGCGATGAATTCAACGGAACAACAGTAGGGTTGCAATGGCAATGGATGGCCAATTCAAAAGCAACATGGTACTTCATGAACCCATCCAAAGGAAGCCTGCGATTGTTCTCCGATAAGCTTCCCGACAGTGCCAAAAATTTATGGGATGCACCCAATGTTCTTTTGCAAAAATTCCCGGCAGAAGAATTCATGGTCACAACAAAACTTACGTTCTTGCCCAACACAAAACTGGAGAACGAAAAAGCAGGACTGGTGGTGATGGGTTTTAGTTATGCAGGTCTTGCCTTAAAGAATAAAAAAGACGGAATCTATTTGGTGCACACCCTTTGTAAAGACGCCGTGAAAGGCAAGAGCGAAAAAGAAACAACGGTAATGAAAATGAATTCGCCAACCGTTTACTTACGCGTAAAAATTGCCAAAGGCGGCAAATGCAATTTTAGTTACAGCCTTGACGGAAAATCTTTCACAAACACCGGCGATGAGTTTACGGCCGAAGTGGGACGATGGATTGGCGCAAAGGTTGGTTTGTTCTGTACCCGGGAAACACAAATCAACGATAGCGGCTATGCTGATATTGACTGGTTCAGAGTGGAACCGGCGCAATAAAATTTCGCAGAAACAATCAGGCTTCTTCTTTGTGCCGTAACGTTGTCAACTGCCGTTTGCCGTGCAATAAAATTTTCAGCGTTCTTCTTTTGAGCGAAATGTGCGTACTCATTTCTTCGTACTCTTCGATGCGGTGCTTGTATGCGCCCAAAATATCTTTATACGATACCAATCCAACAATTTCTTTTGTTTGCGGTGCCGTTACAGGCAGCACGTCAATGTTCTCCTTTGCCATCAGTTCAACCGCTGTCTTCAACCGATCATCGCCGGTAACGGTAACGGGTTTTCGTTTTATTAAACGGCTGATCGGTTGGTCAGTAGCATGATGTGTACTCAACAAGTTAGAAGCACTGATAACGCCTTGAAAAATGCCGCCGGCGGTAGCCACTACGTAATAGCTGCGCTGGGCTTTTTTATTGGCTTGCAGCCAGGCTCTTACTTCCGCTACCGTGCTGTCGGCACTCAATACAAAATCGTGTTCGTTTATCACCTGTTCCACCGTTAAGCGGTCAAGGATATCCGGTTCGTAACTGTACGGCGTTTGCACCCCGCGGCGTGCAATCTTTTCGGTCATGATGGTGTTCTCCATTAAAAAATACGAGATGAAATAAGCCGCGATGCAAGCCGCAAGCAAGGGCAGCAAAGCGTTCACCTGGCCGGTACTTTCAATGGCAAAAACAATGGATGTAAGCAAGGCTCTTGAAGCGCCTGCAAACATGGCCGACATCCCGATCATGGCGGCTATCGGAAGCACCACGCCGGCGTGTGGAAAAAGGCTGATGGCGGCCATTCCCAACAAGGAACCTGCAGCGCCGCCGATGGTTAACAAAGGCGCCAGCGTACCGCCCGATGTGCCGCTGCCCAGTGCAATGGCCCAGGAAATAAATTTTAAAAGGCACAACGCCAGAATAACCTGCAGTGTCAT
Organism: Flavisolibacter ginsenosidimutans; assembly: GCF_007970805.1. Taxonomy (GTDB): domain Bacteria; phylum Bacteroidota; class Bacteroidia; order Chitinophagales; family Chitinophagaceae; genus Flavisolibacter; species Flavisolibacter ginsenosidimutans. Next base: position 4,616,054 of record NZ_CP042433.1, read on the forward strand.
TTGGCCGGATAAAATTGCCGTAATGTTTTCGTAGCCAACACCCAGTGTTCTTGGGGCGAAATAACCTACAATGCCTACGCCCAAACCACCAATGGCCGGCCACCACATCCAATGCACCGGAAGCTTTTCAAAGGCATCTTCAATGAAATAAACAATCTTGGTGATCAGTGCCGATAAAAAGCCGATAATGATGCCGATAACGCTGTAAACAGCCAGCGCTTCGTTGCCTGGAACAGCTACAGCCGGCATTGGAAAAACCGGGCCGGCTTCAAAGAAAAAATGGTGTCCCGCCGCACCCGTAATACAGGCGAGGGCCACGGGCAATATCGAACGGGGAGAGAACTCGAAGAGCAGCAATTCAATGGCGAGAAAAATGGCGGCAATGGGCGATCCAAAGATGGCGGCCATGCCCGCAGTGGCACCGGCGGCCAGCAAAATTTTTCGTTCGTAGTGAGAGATTTTTAAAAGCTGTCCAACCGTAGAACCAAAGGCGCCGCCGGTAGCAATGATGGGACCTTCCGCACCAAATGGTCCGCCGGTGCCAATGGAAATTGCGGCAGAAATTGGTTTCAAAAAAGTAATGGCCGGTTTAATCTTGCTCTTGTTGGTCAGAATTTGTTCCATTGCTTCGGGTATGCCGTGACCGCGAATGGCTTTGGAACCGTACAAGGCCATGAGGCCGACAATCACACCGCCAATGACGGGAACAACAATCACCCAAAGACCGTAGTTATTGGTGGCTGGGCTGGAAGCGGCAAAGGAAAACTGGTGATGAAAAGAAAGATTGGTGCAGAGGTTAATGAGGTAAACCAGCAACTTGGCAACGCCGGAAATAACGGCGGCAATGCCCACGGCAAGCATAGAGATATACAGGAGCCGCTTTTTATCAGAATGATTTTTTGCTTCGTTAAGAGTGGGTGCAAAGTTTTCTTCGAGTGATACAGAGATGGGAATGCCGCCTGGCGTTGCTTGGTCTTTCTTCAGCATGGTTAAAGGAAGTTTCGAAATGATCAATGGCCGCAAAGGTAAGGCCGATCGTTTTTACCCTTTGCCAAAACATGATTGTGTATGACAGTACCGTTGTTTGTGTGCCCCTTACCCTTCTTATCTTTAGCGCAAACAGCAACATGAAAACACTTTTTTCTTTTTCCTTTCTTCTTCTTTTGCTTGCGCAAAAATCAAACGCACAGGCCCCGGTTAACTGGACAAAAGACCAATTGCTCGAACCATCGGAGTTAGCAAAAACGCTGGCAACAAATAAAAACATTCCGTTGATCTATTCTGTTGGTCCCGGTGCGTTGATTCCGCATTCGGTTGTTATCGGCATGACGAACGACGAAAAAAATGTAGAAGCCTTTAAAAAGAAGTTGAACAACGTGCCGAAAGATGCAAGCATCGTTGTGTATTGCGGCTGTTGTCCGTTTGAACATTGCCCCAACGTTCGTCCTGCTATCAACGCATTAAAAGAACTTCAGTTCACCAATTATAAATTGCTTAACCTTCCGCACAACCTTAAGGCCGATTGGATTGACAAAGGGTATCCCCTTAGCAAGCAATAAATGATTCTGCTGCGCAAGACAATTGTTTTAATACTTTTTCTGTTAACAATTTTTTTATACTTGTTATTGGCTGTCGTCTGCGTCGTAGCGTGAAACCATTGCCAGCACTGCGTTTCAGCCGGTGAAGTTTTTGTTAGGCATAGGAGTTCAACAAGGAACTTGTCTCGTTGCCGCAAAAAGGCGCAACTATTTTTGTTCTGGAAATGAGGCCGAGATTTTAAAACAACGTACCCGGTTCATTTACATACTTCTCTATCGTTGCTTGCCCTTAACGATTGTTTGTGAAAGTGAAAAACTTTAAAACAAACAACATGGAAAAGCAAATGAAAACACAGACTTCAGGCATTCGTTCATCTTTCGCAAGGCTCTTTGTTGCAGCAGCATTAACCGCAAGCAGCTTTTCACTTGTGCAGGCACAGGACTCCCCGAAAAAAACCGTTGATGCGGATATAAAATACGCCGGTATTGTGGGCGACAGAATCCTCTTTCAGGTTACCTACAACAACCAAAGCGGAGAACCCTTCACAGTGGAAATTAAAGACGGACAGGGCTACCAGTTTTACGCCGCTCACTTCAAAGACAAGAGCTTTAAAAAGTACTTTGCCATTGACAAATCAGAAATTGACAAAGCGTCTATCACCTTTGTGCTGTCGGCAAAAACCGGTGAGCAAAAAGAAGTGTTCGACGTAAACACAACGGCCAAGGTGCAGGAAGAAGTAAGCGTAGTAAAGCTTTAATGACGATATTGGGATATTGAGCTATTGTGGTATTGACTACCGCGGAGTCACACGATATCTTAATATCCCAATTCCTCAATACCGAATCCCTTCCTAACATTGCCCCATGAAACCCATTCGCACAGCTCTTCTTTCTTACGGCATGTCGGGCCGTCTCTTTCACGCTCCCTTTTTGCACGTTAACCCAGGCTTTAATTTTTATGCGGTGTGGGAGCGAAGCAAAAATTTAGCGGAAGAAAAATATCCCGGGATTAAAACCTGCCGAACGATTGAGGAGCTGCTTCGCGATGACGAGGTGGAATTGGTAATTGTCAACACGCCCAATTACACGCATTTCGATTACGCCAAAAAAGCTTTGCAAGGTGGCAAACACGTCGTTGTTGAAAAGCCCTTTGTGGTGACGGTGAAAGAAGGCGAAGAACTGATTGCCCTTGCAAAAGAAAAAGGCAAAGTTCTTTCGGTTTATCAAAACCGCCGTTACGACAGCGACTACCGTGCCTTGAAAAAAGTTATCAGCGAAGGATGGCTTGGCGAGATCGTTGAAGCTGAATTTCACTTCGACCGCTATAACGAAAACCTGAGTCCGAAGGTGCACAAAGAAACGCCCGGTCCGGGCACAGGTGCTTTGTACGATCTGGGTTCGCACATCGTTGACCAGGCGCTGCAACTCTTTGGTATGCCGCAAGCCGTCTTTGGCGACATTCGTACCGTGCGGCCTGTTTCGGAAGTGGATGATTACTTTGAAGTGCTGTTGTATTATCCCTCGCTTCGCGTACGCTTGCATTCAAGCTACCTTGTTCGCGAAGCGTTGCCGGGCTATATTTTGCACGGCTCCAAAGGCAGTTTTCTAAAATCCAAAACCAACGTGCAGGAGGAAGCGCTAAACGAAAGCAAGCTTCCCGTTGGCGATGATTGGGGTCTTGAACCCGACAGCGAAAGAGGATTTCTTCATACCGAAAAAGACGGGCAGATCATTAAAGAATACATCGCTTCACCCAAAGGTGCTTACAACGATTATTTCACCGAGTTGTACAAAGCCATTCGCGAAGGTGAGCCTGCACCGGTAAGTGCTGAAGACGGATTGAACGTCGTACGCATCATTGAAGCGGCCTTTGAAAGCAGCCGCCAAAAACGCGTGATTGGACTCAAATAAAAATTGCGTTCTTAATTCATCGGTTCGCTTGCAATAAACAATTCTAACTGTTTATTAAGCCCGTTTGTCACTGACCGCTGTTCTTCTTTCTTTCCTCGTTTGCAAACGAATTGTTACGCCTCCATTCCGGCAACGTTTTCGGTAACGTTTGCGTAAATAAATCACTCAAACTCCCTTGTCAACAAAGAATATCGGCTTAGACTTGTTGAGCAGAATGCGATTCTCAGCTCATTAAAAAGCATTAATTGTAAGCAATCGTTTTACGGCTGTGTAGTTCACTGCGCGGCCCTTTTTATTCATCTGTATGAAACTACGTTTAACGATATTGTTTGTTGTTCTCGTTCTTGTGGCCGCTGCGCAACGCCCCGATTTTACCGTGCAGCAGCCTGTTTTTAAAAAAGATTCCTTCTACGTTACTAAATACGGTGCAAAGAATGATCTTACGCTGAATACAAAAAGCATTCAGCAAGCCATTGATGTCTGCAACAAGAACGGTGGCGGCGTTGTGGTTGTGCCGGCGGGCATGTGGATGACGGGCCCACTGGTGATAAAAAGCAACGTGAACCTGCATTTGCAACGCGGTGCGCTGCTGCAATTCACGGCCGATAAAAGTCAATATCCCTTGGTTGCGGGAAACTGGGAAGGACTTTCGCAGATGCGAAATCAATCGCCTTTGTCGGCAGAAAACGCCACAAACATCGCGATTACCGGTTATGGAATTATAGACGGCAATGGCGACGCCTGGCGTGCGATGAAAAAAGAAAAGGTTACCGAAACGCAATGGAAACGCCTCGTGGCTTCGGGTGGCGTGCTAAGCGAGGACAAAAAAACATGGTATCCTTCTGAGGCTTCGAGATACGGTTCAACGCTGAAGAATCCTGGTGAGATAAAGCCTGAAAAAACGAAAGAATTTTACGAAAGCATCAAAGACTTTTTGCGTCCGAATCTTTTGGTCTTTACGTCGTGTAAAAAAGTGTTGCTCGAAGGCGTTACGTTTCAAAACTCACCGGCCTGGTGCCTGCATCCGCTCATGTGCGAAGATTTAACGGTGCGCAACGTCTATGCAAAAAATCCCTGGAATGCACAAAACGGCGACGGCATTGACGTGGAAAGCTGTAAAAATGTTTTGATCGAAGGCAGCACTTTCGATGTAGGCGACGACGGCATTTGCATCAAAAGCGGTCGCGACGAAGCCGGCAGAAAACGCGGCTTGCCAACTGAAAATTTAATTGCCCGCTACAACACGGTTTACCATGCACACGGTGGCTTTGTGATTGGTTCGGAGATGAGCGGTGGCGCAAGAAATTTGTACGTTGATAACAACACGTTTATCGGTACCGATATTGGTCTTCGTTTTAAAACTACCCGCGGCCGCGGTGGCGTGGTGGAAAATATTTTCGTCACTAACACCACGATGAAAGACATCGTGGCGGAAGCCATTTTGTTCGACATGTATTATGCGGCGCAAGACCCTGTTGTGCTGGCCGGTGAAAAACGCGAACCGCCAAAAGTAGAAACACTGCCGGTAAACGAAGGCACGCCGCAATTCAGGAAGTTTCTAATCAGAAACGTGGTTTGCAACGGAGCCGAAAAAGCCATCTTCGTGAGAGGATTGCCCGAGATGAACATTAAAGAAATTGAAATGGAAAACCTGGTCATTCAGGCCAACAAAGGTTTGGACATGACCGAGGCTACGGGTATTTCATTAAAGAACGTTCAACTGACTGTTAAGGAAACAGACCCGTTGATGAACATTCACAACAGCCAGAACATTAAGCTGTTCAACATTGCGTACAACAAAGCGGATGTATTACTGAACGTAACGGGAGAGAAGTCGAAAGGAATTGTGCTGAACGGTGTGGATGCGAAGAAAGCGAAGAAAGGCGTGGAAGTGAATTACGGCGCAACCGAGGCCGCGGTGAAGGTGATGTGAGTTAGGAGTTAGGAGTTAGGAGTTAGGAGTTAGGAGTTAGGAGTTAGGAGTTAGGAGTTAGGAAAATCATTCAAGATAGAACGAGATTGAGCCGTGGAAACGCGGGCACCGCAGGCGCCGCACAATTGCTGAATAGACTTACCGAACGTACAAGAGTGCGACGCAACAGACGCTCAATAGACAGACGAACCTCTGGCCCAAACTGAAGACAACATTATTGAACGACATGAAGAAACTTACAGCGATTTTTTGTTTGACGATTTTTTGCTTTTCCGCAAAGGCGCAGCCGGTGCATTCTTATGCGCAGGACCTGGCAAATACTGCCATTAAAATCTGGCCGGATTCCTTTTCGGTAAAACCCGGTAATCCCGCCAAATGGAGTTACGACCAGGGTGTGATTTTAAAAGGCATTGAGGGCATCTGGAACGCCACCGGCGACGGCAAATGGTTTCGTTACATTCAAAAGCAGATGGATTATTTCATCGGCGAAGACGGTTCCATCAAGGGTTACAAAACCACTGAACACAACATTGACAACGTGAACAACGGCAAGTTGGCGCTGTTGCTTTACGAAGTAACCGGCAAAGACAAATACCGCAAAGCCGCAGAGCTTTTACGGCACCAATTGGCAACACACCCGCGTACGTCGGAAGGCGGCTTTTGGCACAAGCAGGTTTATCCCAATCAAATGTGGCTCGACGGCCTTTACATGGGCGAACCTTTTTATGCGCAGTACGCCAAGGTCTTTGGCGAGGACTCTATCTTCAACGATGTAACGCGTCAGTTTGTGCTGATGGAAAAGCACGCAAGAGATCCCCAAACCGGTTTGCTTTATCACGGCTGGGACGAAAGCAAGCAGCAGAAATGGGCCGATAAAACAACGGGTCTCTCGCCAAACGTTTGGGGACGTGCATTGGGTTGGTACGGCATGGCGATGGTAGATGCGCTGGATTATTTTCCCGCCAATCACCCGGGTCGCAACGACATCATTAAAATCCTGAACCGTTTTGCGGCTGCTGTAACAAAAGTGCAGGACGCCAAAACCGGTCTGTGGTACGACGTGGTGGATAAACCCAAAGAGCCGAAAAATTATTTTGAAGCTTCCGCTTCTTCGATGCTGGTTTATACCTTGGCAAAAGGCGTGCGCAAAGGATACTTGCCGGCGAGTTATTTGAGCAACGTCACAAAGGGCTGGGCCGGTATTTTAAAAGAATTTGTCAAGAACGAAAACGGCCAGGTGAATTTGCACGGAACGGTTTCGGTTTCCGGTCTTGGCGGCAACCCTTACCGTGATGGCAGCTTTGCTTATTACATGAGCGAACCAGTGGTAGTGAACGATCCCAAAGGCATGGGTGCATTCATCAACGCGGCAAACGAAATTGAGTTATTGCAAGTGCCAAAAGTTGGTGCCGGCAAAACAGTCATGCTCGATAATTATTTCAACAACGAATGGAAGCCAGAACCCGGTTCTATCGGCAGAGCAGCTACAGGTGAAATGTTTAACACTGAATTAAAAAAAGAATGGAACAGCGTTCGCAGCATTCCATTCCATTACATCTGGGATGAACAAGACAACGACGGTTTTTCAACCTTGCGATTTGTGTTTGAAAGCTACGGGGCAAAAACCGCAACCTTGAAAGCAGCGCCAACAGCACAAAACTTAAAAGGCGCCAGCGTTTATATCGTGGTTGATCCCGACGATCAGAAAGAAACAACAAAACCAAACATCATTAGCGAGAAAGACGCGACGGCCGTTAGCAATTGGGTAAAAGCCGGCGGCGTGTTGTTGTTGCTCAGCAACGATTCGGGACACAACAACGTGAAAAGCATGAACGTGCTTTCGACAAAGTTTGGCATTCGCCTGAACGAGGATCTTTTCAATACGGTTGAAGGCAGCAAGTTTGAACAAGGCGTGGTTGATCTTTCGGCAGCATCCAACATTTTTTCAACCGCTAAAAAAGCTTACGTAAAAGAACTTGCTACGTTAAACGTTTCGGCACCCGCAAAAACAATCGTAACAAAAGGGGGTAAAAACATTATAGCAACCGCCACTTATGGCAAGGGAAACGTGTTTGTAATTGGCGATCCCTGGCTTTACAACGAATATACCGACGGCCGCAAATTGCCACCCGATTTTGACAACTACAAAGCCGCACAAGACCTGGCGAAATGGGCCTTGCTGCAAGCAAAAAAGAAATGAGTTTACGACGCCGGTTATATCAAGTCATAAGCGTTGCGGGCATCTTGCTTGCAACGTCGTCGTTTGCACAAAAGACAGTCGTCAACACGTCGGTAATCATTGTTGATCTAAACGGCAGTGGAAATTTTACGTCTATTCAGTCGGCCATCAACAGCTTGCCCGATTCGTCTGCAATGCCGCGAACGATTCACATCAAGCCGGGCCGTTACTACGAAAAAATATTCATCACAAAACACAACATCGTTCTTGAAGGCGAAGACCGCGAGACGACAAAAATTATTCAAAACATTGCCCGCGACGAATGGCGCTGCGATCACAAAGATGATTGGGGGGTAGCGACACTGAATCTTAGCGGCAACGACATCACCTTGAAAAACCTGACGATCGCCAACGATTATGGCTTTACCCAAAAAGAAGCCCGTACCGTAAGCTGCGCAAGTGATTCATCCGGTAAGAAAGTGATTACGAACAGCGGGCACCAGATGGCCTTGCGCAGCATGAATACGACGCGGTTGAAAGTGATCAACTGCCGCTTGAGTGCTTACGCAGGCGACACGGTGAGTCCGTGGAATCTGGTGAACGGTATGTTTTATTTCAAGGATTGTGTGATGGAGGGCGGCGTAGATTTTTATTGTCCGCGTGGCGATGCGTACGCGGAGAATTGCACCTTTTACGCAAACACAGGACCCGCTTCCATTTGGCACGACGGCTCAACAAACCCGGATTACAAAACGGTTTTAAAGAATTGCAAGTTTGATGGCTACAAAGGTTTCAAACTTGGGCGTTATCACAAAGACGCACAATTCTATTTGATTAATTGCAGCTTTTCTGAAGCAATGGCGAACGAAGACATTTATCTCGTGCCGACGAATAACGAGATTAAATGGGGGCGAAGGGTTTATTATTTTAACTGCCATCGCAAAGGCGGCGATTATGCCTGGCACAAAGACAATTTGCAAACAGCGCAAGGTTCGCCGGAGGCAAACACCATTAGCGCCGCGTGGGTTTTTGGCAATCGCTGGAACCCCGAAAAAATGTAAACGAGGAATTCGCGAAGCACGAAAGCCAAGGACAGAGAAGCACACCAATAAAATTATTTTGCACGAAGCAATAATGCAGAGGCAACCCAAACAACCGTAAACTTTTTGTATGATCTTATCTCGCTATACGCTACGAAACATAAGCCCGGAAAATGTGGCGATTCCGGAAGAAACGCTGTTTGATTTGCCGGAGAGAGTCCTGCAGTTTGGAACCGGTGTGCTGCTTCGCGGCCTGCCCGATTATTTTATTGACAAGGCTAATCGACAGGGCATTTTTAACGGTCGTGTTGTCGTTGTAAAATCAACCTCGCACGGCGACACGTCGGCCTTTGACAAACAAGACGGCTTGTACACCCTTTGCGTTCGCGGTTTGCAGAACGGTGAAAAGATTGAAGAGAACATTATCAATTCGTCCATCAGCCGCGTCCTTACCGCAACGGAGCAATGGAACGAAATATTGGATTGTGCGCACAACAGCCAGATGCAAATCATCATCTCCAACACAACGGAAGTGGGCATTCAACTGGTGCACGAAGACATTCGCCAAACGCCGCCGAAATCGTTTCCCGGCAAATTGCTGGCTTTTTTATACGAACGTTTCAAAGCTTTTGGCGGCAGTGAAAAGAGCGGGATGGTGATTGTGCCAACAGAATTAATTCCCGAGAACGGAACGAAACTTCAGGCAATTATTTTAGAACTGGCGCATTTGAACAGTTTGGAAGATTCTTTCATCGAGTGGCTCGAAGGCAGCAATCATTTTTGCAATTCGCTGGTAGATCGGATTGTTCCGGGCAAACCCGATGCGGCAACTTTGAAGGAACTGGAAGACGAATTGGGTTATACCGACGGCAACTTAAGCATGTCGGAAGTGTACCGCTTGTGGGCCATTGAGGGCGGGGAAGAAGTAAAATCTATTTTGTCGTTTGCACAAGCCGATGACGGCGTGGTGATTGAACCCGATATTGACATTTTCCGCGAACTGAAATTGCGCATGTTGAACGGCACGCATACGCTCAGTTGCGGTCTTGCTTATCTGGCCGGTTTTGAAACAGTGAAGCAGGCCATGGATGATGAAACGATGTCGGGTTTTATTGCCGACGTAATGCAAAATGAAATTGCGTCCAACATTCCGTATGACGTTGACCTTTCAACGGCGCAGGACTTCGGAAATAAAGTATTGGATCGTTTCCGCAACCCTCACATTCGCCATCAGTGGATCAGCATTACCATGAACTACAGCTCTAAGCTGAAGATGCGTTGCGTGCCCGTTTTGCTTCAGCATTATAAAAAAACATCTGCCGCGCCAGAGGCCATCGCTCTCGGGTTTGCGGCCTATCTTCTTTTTATGAAAGGGGTTACGGTTCGCGACGGAAAATATTACGGCGATTTGAACGGCACCTCGTATTTTATTCAGGACGATACGGCTGAAATCTTTTACAAACGCTGGGCAAAACTTTCGCCCGCTGATCTTGTAAAAGAAACCCTTCGCGATGCGGCTTATTGGGGCGCCGACCTGCACAGCCTGCCCGGCTTTGCCAAAGCCGTTACCGACAAGCTAAATTTGCTGTTGAACAGCGGCGCAAAAGCGGCCGTTATCGCAACAGAATCCAATAAAGAAAAGATTGCATAAGCTCACACAGGCTTTTGCAACAAGGAACAAACAATGAGCAGTAAAGTATTAAAAGTTCATCCATCCGATAACGTGATCGTGGCTTTGCAGGATTTGCCCAAAGGCGAAACCGTTCAATACAACGGCAGCACGTTTACGGTTGTGGACGACATTCCGGCCAAGCACAAATTTTTCGAGCACAACATGAACACCGGCGATGAAGTCATCATGTACGGTGTGTTGGTGGGCAAGGCGCAAAATGAAATTCCAATAGGTGGATTGATGACGACATCGAATGTAAAGCACGCCTCCAGCGGTTATGACTACCGCGGCGTGAAATACGAATGGAAAGCACCCGATGTGTCGAAATTCATTGGCAGAACGTTCAACGGTTATCACCGCAGCGACGGAAGAGTGGGAACAGCCAATTATTGGTTGTTCATTCCCACTGTGTTTTGCGAAAACAGAAATTTGGACGTGATTCGTGAGGCGCTTCACAACGAATTGGGTTACGCGGTTACGGATAAATACAAGCAATATGCACACAAGCTGGTAGAAGCGTTCAAGAAAGGTTCAACGGTTGATACGATTGATCTTGCGCCGGACAACAATCATCAACAGCGTGTGTTTAAAAACGTTGACGGCATTAAGTTTCTCAATCACCAGGGAGGTTGCGGCGGCATTCGTCAGGATGCGGCCGTTTTAAGCAAACTCTTAGCTGCTTACGCCGATCATCCAAACGTTAGTGGCGTAACGGTGTTGAGTTTGGGTTGCCAGAATTTGCAGGTGGCAGATTTTAAAAAAGACTTACAAGAACGCAATCCGAACTTCGACAAACCGCTTTACATTTTTGAGCAACAGCAAGTGGGCAACGAAGAAGTGATGATTGCCGAAGCCATCAAAAAAACCTTTGAAGGTCTTGTTGAAATCAACAAGCTTGAACGCAAACCCGCACCGCTTGATAAACTTACGGTTGGTGTAAAATGCGGCGGCAGCGACGGTTTCAGCGGCATCTCGGCCAATCCTTCTGTCGGTTATTGTTCCGATTTGTTAGTAGCCTTGGGCGCAAAAGTTTTGTTGGCCGAGTTTCCTGAACTCTGCGGCGTAGAACAGGAATTGGTTGATCGTTCAACGAGCGAACCGGTTGCCCGCAAGTTCATGCACCTGATGCATCGTTACGAAGAAATTGTGACGGCTGTGGGTTCCAGTTTCTCCATGAACCCTTCGCCGGGAAATATTAAAGACGGATTAATTACTGACGCCATCAAGAGTGCCGGTGCAGCAAAGAAAGGCGGCACGTCGCCGGTTGTTGACGTGTTGGATTACACAGAACCTGCGGTAAAACCTGGACTTAATTTGGTGTGCACACCGGGCAATGACGTTGAAGCGACAACCGGCAAAGCAGCAAGTGGTGCGACACTTATTTTGTTTACAACCGGCTTGGGCACACCAACCGGCAATCCTGTTTGTCCGACCATTAAAGTTGCGACAAACTCCAAGCTGGCAAGTCGCATGAAGGACATCATTGACATTGATACCGGCGGCGTCATTTCCGGCGAAAAAACCCTTGAGCAAATGGGTGAGGAGATTCTGGAGTATTGCATTAAGGCCGCCAGCGGTGAAGTGATTCCAAAAGCCGTTTTACTCAATCAAGACGATTTTATTCCGTGGAAACGCGGCGTCTCTCTATAACAACAAAGCAATGAAAAAATTTATCGGTAAAAACTTTTTGCTGAACACCAAAACGGCGGAGGAACTCTACCACGAGTACGCTGCGCCAATGCCCATCATTGACTACCACTGTCATCTTCCGCCCGACCAGATTGCGGAAGACAAGCAGTTCGAAAACCTTACGCAAGTATGGCTATACGGTGACCATTACAAATGGAGAGCCATGCGCACGAACGGTGTGCACGAAAGCTATTGCACTGGCGACAAGCCCGATTTTGGAAAATTCAAAAAGTGGGCGGAAACGGTTCCGTACACCTTGCGCAACCCGCTTTATCACTGGACGCACCTGGAACTGCAACGCTATTTTGACGTGCACGAAATTTTGAACGCCGACAGCGCAGAAAAAATTTACGAGGAATGTTCGGCCAAATTGCAAACAAAGGAATATTCGGTTCGCAACCTGTTGCGTAAGATGGATGTGAAAGTGGTTTGCACAACCGATGACCCAATTGATAACCTGGAACATCATCAAAAAATAAAAGACGAAGGAATAGACATTAAAATTCTTCCCGCTTATCGTCCCGACAAAGCGATGAACGTTGACGATGCGGCTTCCTTCAACGCTTATCTTTCTAAACTTGAAGCAGCGAGCAATACAAGCATTGCCTCGTTCAATGATTACCTTAATGCATTGAAAGCTCGCCATGATTTCTTTGCCACAATGGGATGCTCTGTTTCCGATCACGGGCTTGAGCAGGTTTATGCTGAAGATTACACCGATGCGGAAATTACGGCGGCATTCGATAAAATCCGTTCGGGTAAAGAACTCACAAGAGAAGAGAACCTGAAATTCAAATCGGCTATGCTACAAATTTTTGCCGTGTGGGATTGGGAAAAAGGTTGGGTGCAACAATATCACCTTGGTGCGTTGCGCAACAACAATTCCCGCATGATGCGTCAGCTTGGACCCGATACGGGGTGGGACAGCATCGGCGACTTTTCACAGGGCAAAGCACTGGCGAAATTTCTTGATCGTTTAGATACAAACAACCAACTCGCCAAAACCATTCTCTACAATCTTAATCCGGCCGACAACGAGTTGATGGCAACCATGATCGGCAACTTCAACGACGGTTCTACACCGGGTAAAATTCAATTTGGTTCTGGCTGGTGGTTCCTCGATCAAAAGGACGGCATGACGAAACAACTCAACGCACTCTCCAACATGGGTTTGTTGAGCAAGTTTGTGGGCATGCTTACCGATTCGAGAAGCTTCCTTTCGTTCCCTCGCCACGAATATTTCAGAAGGCTTCTGTGCAATTTGTTTGGTAAAGAAATTGAGAACGGTGAATTGCCAAATGATCTTGAATGGACGGGCCAAGTTATTCAGGACATTTGCTACAACAACGCTGCGAACTATTTCGGCTGGAACGAAGACAAAGTAAAAAATCAAAAGGCAAAAGTAAAAACAGAGTCTCCGGCGTAAACGCTTTTTGAATTTTGCTTTTTTACTTTTGAATTCTTAAACTAAAAACCACTCATAAACTCAAAAAAATCATGTCTAAAAAAGTAGTCACACTGGGCGAGATCATGCTGCGCTTGTCCACCCCGGATCACAAACGCTTTGTACAAGCCGATACGTTTGACGTTACCTACGGCGGTGGCGAAGCAAACGTTGCAGCCGCTCTTTGTAATTATGGTTTGAACGGAACCTTCGTTACCAAAGTTCCGAACAACGCTATTGGTCAATCGGCTATCAACCACCTGCGCCGTTACGGCGTGGACACGCAATTCGTTGCCCGCGGCGGCGACCGTCTCGGTATTTATTTTCTGGAAACCGGTGCGTCCATGCGTGCATCGCAAGTGATTTATGACCGTGCCGGCGCTTCTATCGCCGATGTTGACGCTTCCGAATTTGACTTTGATAAGATATTTGATGGCGCCGATTGGTTTCACACAACCGGCATTACGCCTGCGTTAAGCGATAAAGCCGCTGCTTTGACGGAAGCTGCGTTGAAAGCTGCAAAGGCAAAAGGCATCACGACATCAATTGACCTTAACTACCGCAAAAAATTGTGGAGCAAGGAGAAAGCAAGAGAAGTAATGACGAAGCTTTGTCAGTACGTTGATGTTTGTATTGGCAACGAAGAAGACGCCGATACAACGCTTGGCTTTAAAGCAGCGAACACCGATGTAACCAAAGGCGAATTGAACCTCGAAGGTTTCAAAGATGTGTTCAAGCAAATGAAAGAAAAGTTTGGTTTCAAATACATCGCATCGTCGCTTCGCGAAAGCCACAGCGCATCTGATAATGGCTGGAGTGCTTTGCTTTATGACGGCAATGATTTCTACCACACACGTCAATACGAAGTGCGCATCGTTGACCGCGTGGGCAGTGGTGACTCATTCGCCAGCGGTTTGATTTACGGTTTAGTAACGGGTATGCCGATGAAAGACGCGGCTGAATTTGGTGTAGCCGCATCTGCACTGAAGCACACGATTCCCGGTGACTTGAACCACGCAACCCTTGAAGATGTAAAAGGCCTGATGAAAGGCGATGCTTCGGGCCGCGTGCAACGTTAATTTGTTAATCGTTGATCGTTGGCCGTTGTCCGCATCCGATCATTAAATTGCCGGCCAACGATCAACTGTCAACGAACAACGATTTCTCAACCTGTAACAACAACCATCATGATCGTAGACAGTTTAGCCAATTCAGATAAATACGTTTCGCTTCACCCGCGTTTTGCCAAAGCATTTGAATTCATCAAATCGCAAAATCTGGAAAGCATTGAAGTCGGGAAGTATCCGATTGACGGTGCAGAACTTCACGCTTCGGTTTCTAATAAAGACGGCGTGAAAGCCGAAGACGCAAAATTTGAAGCGCACAATCATTTTATTGACATCCAGGTTTGTCCGGCGGGTTCGGAGCAAATTGGCTGGAAGCCGCGCAGCAAATGCGTTGATCCCAAAGGCGATTACAACGCTGAAAAGGACGTTACCTTTTTCAACGACAAACCCGACACGTATTTTTCGCTGAACGCCGGCCAGTTTGCCATCTTTTACCCTGAAGACGTGCACGCACCCATGATTGGCGAAGGCCCGGTAAAAAAGCTAGTGGTAAAGGTGAAAATTTAAACCGGTGTGGAGAAAAGACACCAACAAACAAACACGATGAACAAGAAAGAAGAAATACTTAAACTTATTCCTGAGCAAGGCGTATTGCCGCTGTTTTTTTACAAAGACACAGACGTCAGCATCGAAGTGTTAAGAGCATTGTATGCAGCCGGCATTCGCTCTGTTGAATACACCAACCGCGGCGAAGCAGCGTTGAAAAATTTTAAAGAAATGCGCAAAGTGTGCGATGCCGAATTAAAAGGCATGTACCTCGGTGTGGGAACCATAAAAAATGCCGATTCGGCAAAAGCTTTTATTGATGCCGGAACGGATTACATCATCAGTCCGGGATTGGTGGAAGACGCCATCAAAGTTGCCGATGAAAATGACATGCTCTGGGTTCCTGGTTGCATGACGCCAACAGAGATTATTCGTGCAGAACAATTGGGCGCAAAGCTGGTGAAACTCTTTCCAGGCAACATTTTAGGTCCTGCATTTTTAAGCGCCATCAAAGAATTGTTTCCGAATCTTCTCTTTATGCCAACCGGCGGTGTGGAAGCAGAAAAAGAAAACCTTGCAGGCTGGTTTAAAGCCGGTGTTTGCGCCGTGGGCATGGGCAGCAAATTAATTACAAAGGTATCTCTCGAAAACAAAGATTACGAAGGCATCAAGGCAGGCACGTTAAAATCATTAGCTTTAATTAAAGAAGTAAGAGGATAAGTCAAACCCGTCAAACGTGAGACGCGAAACCGTAAAGGTTTCATCACCTGAATCTCTTCAAGGTTTCAGGTTTGACGTCTCATGTTTCACTTCTCGCGATTGCTTCTATAAATTTTTTTGAATGGCCACAAGCACGCAGTCAAAATTAGTTCCCCCGGTTTCCCGCGATACGAAAGGCATCATCACGAAGTATCGTTGGCAGATTTGTGCTTTATTGTTTTTTTCTACCACCATCAATTATCTCGACAGGCAAGTGCTTTCACTAACGTGGAAAGATCATCTTGTTCCGGAGTTTCACTGGACGGATGCTCACTACGGCGACATCTCGGGTTGGTTTTCTCTTTTTTACGCTGCGTCCATGTTGTTTGCCGGCCGGTTTGTGGACAGGTTGGATACGAAAAAAGGATTTTTGTGGGCCATTGGCATCTGGTCAGTAGGTGCATGCATTCACGCACTTTGCGGCATTGCCACATCAGGAATTCTTACCGGTCATTGGCTGGTAAGTTTTGAAGGAGCAAAGGAATCTATTGCAACCTTCGACAAGGCAGCATTGGTAACCTCAACAAGTGTTGGCTTGTTCATCTTTGCCCGTTTTGTGCTGGCTTTGGGAGAATCGGGCAATTTTCCGGCGGCCATTAAAGCAACCGCTGAATACTTTCCCAAAAAGGACAGGGCACTTGCCACCAGTATTTTTAATGCCGGTGCAACCGTGGGCGCATTGCTGGCGCCCGTAACTATTCCTTTTATAGCCGAAGCCTGGGGCTGGGAAATGGCCTTTGTTATCATTGGTGCGTTCGGCTTTTTGTGGATGGGCTTTTGGGCCATGATGTACAAAAAACCCGAGGTGCATCCGCGGGTAAACAAGGCCGAACTGGAGTACATTCAACAGGACATTGTAACGCACAACCAGGTTTCAGAACCGGTTGTGGCCTTACCCAAAAAAATGTCTTTTGCCGACTGCTTCAAATACAAACAAACCTGGGCTTTTGCCTTTGGAAAGTTTATGACCGATGGCGTTTGGTGGTTTTATCTGTTCTGGACGCCGGCCTACCTGAAAGACATTTATAAAATGGATTCCACGCAGAGTGCCATTCCTATTTTTATTCTTTATGCCATCACACTTCTTTCCATTATCGGCGGATGGCTTCCCTCTTATTTTGTTGACAAGAAGCACATGAATCCTTACGAGGGAAGAATGAAGGCCATGTTAATCTTTGCCTTCTTTCCCTTGCTGGCTTTGTTAGCGCAGCCGCTTGGACAAACCAGTTTTTGGTTTCCTGTGATTATTATTGGCATTGCAGGTGCGGCGCACCAGGCATGGTCGGCAAATATTTTTTCAACGGTGGGAGACATGTTTCCCAAATCTGCTATTGCAACGGTTACCGGCATTGGCGGCATGGCCGGCGGAGTGGGTTCGTTCTTTATCAACAAAGGCTCCGGCACCTTGTTCACCTATGCCGGCAAAACGCAAATGCAGTTCATGGGTTTTCAGGGAAAAGAAGCGGGATACTTCATTATCTTTTCCATTTGTGCCGTAGCGTATTTGATCGGTTGGATTGTGATGAAGACGCTCGTGCCAAAATACAAGCCTATTGCCGAGGCTTGATTAAGTTGAATCAACAATAAAAAGCCCCGAACAAAATATTCGGGGCTTTTTATTGTTCCGGCACCAATTAATCTTTCTTCTTCAACTGGTCTTTCGTAATCCATTCACGGCCGCCTTTTTTGTTAATCCAATAATACTTGTCGCCGTCGTCCACGTAAACTTTCCTGCCGTTGGGAGCCAGGTAGCCGTCCACTTCTTTATCGGTTACTTTGGCTTTGCCCTCAGTGGCCAATTCGGCGGTTTTGTTTCCCACGGCCTTTGCTCCTTTCTTGGTGCCGTGCCAGGCTTTCTTTGCGCCTTTTTTAACGCCGTGGCCTACCTTTTCGGGCACAGTGGGCTTCGTGTCTTGCGCGAGAGAGGGAAGGCTGATACTTAGAAACGCCAATACAATGGCGGTTGCAAAAAATCTTTTCATAGCGATTTACTTTTTGAAACTATGGGCATACGAAAACAATGCCACGGAGTGGGTGCGAAGCAGCCTGAAGCAGTTTGTGTTCTGTTAAGAAATGGCATAAGTTTTTACCCAATAATTAAAAACAATCATGGCAAATAACTCAAGTTTCAATCAAAATCGTCCGGCCCACAACGCACATCCGGCGCAAACGGGCAATGCCTCCAATCCATCGCCGCAGGCGGCTGAAACCGTTAACGTGGACGAACAACTTCTTCCAAAGCAAGCAGAAAAATACTTACGCGAAGCGGGCAACATTGAAGACGAACCCGATGCACAGGACGAGGAAGATATGGACGAAGAAATTAGTCGCCAGCACGACGATGACGAGTGAGAGATCGTTATTTTTTCAACAATCATTTTTTTTGCTTGCGCACCTGCAAACGTTTGCACAGATAAATCTGTTGCTTTCGGAATGACCTTGGTTTTCCCGGCGTAGTTTTACCGCTCTTCGTTCACGCATCAAACCAAATCATCAAGCAAACATGAGCATCTTAAAACAGTTTGAACTCTCGGGCAAAACAGCACTGGTTACCGGCGCTGATACCGGTCTTGGCCAAGGCATGGCCATTGCGCTTGCCGAAGCCGGCGCCGACATTGTTGGCGCTTCCATTAACCCGGATGTAAAAGGCGGCGATACCGAAAAAGCCATCACCGCGTTGGGCCGCAAGTACACGTCTTATGTTGTGGACATCTCTAACCGCGATGGTCTCTATAAATTCATCAACGAAGTAAAGGCTGCGCACACAATTGATATTCTCATTAACAATGCCGGTATGATTCTTCGTAAACCCGTGGCCGAACATCCCGATGACTGGTGGGACAAAGTGATTGCCGTAAACGAAACTGCGCAGTTTATTCTGACCAGGGAATTCGGCAAAGACATGATTGAACGCGGTTCGGGTAAAATTGTTTTTACCTGTTCACTCCTGAGTTTTCAAGGCGGTATAAACGTACCGGGCTACACGGCTTCTAAATCGGCGGTTGCTGGTTTGGTAAAAGCTTTTGCCAATGAATGGGCTTCAAAAGGCGTCAACATCAACGGCATTGCGCCGGGCTATATCGCTACCAACAACACGCAAGCTTTGCGCGAAGATCCCGAACGCAGCCAGGCTATTTTGAGCCGCATTCCCGCAGCCCGTTGGGGCGAACCAAAAGATTTTAAAGGGCCCGTTGTGTTCCTGTGTTCCGAAGCCAGTTCTTATATGAACGGCCACGTAATGGTGGTTGACGGCGGCTGGATGGCAAGATGATTAGGTTTGTGGTTGGTGATTTACAGTTGGCGATTGCTTTACATACAGTCTTTCTTTACAAAGTTCAGCAGCCGATTGTAAACCATCTTCGCAGAACACCACAAACTATAAACTACAAACCTCAAACGATTTTTCATGGAAGTACGTTTTCAAAACAGTCCGAAAGAAACCGCCGCGATGAATACCGAAGAATTGCGGCAAAATTTTTTGGTGCAACAGTTAATGGCGGATGATCAAATCAAACTGGTTTACTCGCATTACGATCGCGTCATCGTTGGCGGCGCAAAACCCGTTGGCAGCACTCTTACGCTTGAAACACATCCCGAACTGCGTGCCGATTATTTTTTAGAGAGGAGAGAGCTTGGCATCATCAACGTTGGCGGTGAAGGGACGGTAGAAGTTGACGGCGAAAGCTTTTCATTAAAAAAACTTGATTGCGTTTACGCGGGCAAAGGCGTGAAGAAAGTTTCGTTTAAAAGCAGCGATGCATCAAAGCCTGCGCTGTTTTACTTGCTTTCTTCTCCGGCACATCAAAACTATCCAACAAGAAAGTTGACAAAAGAAGAGGCGCAGCCCGGAGCCTTGGGTGATCAATCAACAGCGAATAAAAGAACCATTTACAAATACATTCACGCCGAGGGCATTCAGAGTGCGCAACTGGTAATGGGTTTAACCGTGCTTGACGAAGGCAGCGTTTGGAACACCATGCCTTCGCACACGCACACGCGCCGCATGGAAGCCTATTTTTATTTTGACGTGAAAGAAGAACACCGTGTCTTTCATTTTATGGGACAACCGCAGGAAACCCGGCATTTGCTGATGGCAAATCACGAAGCAGTAATTTCACCGCCCTGGTCTATTCACTCCGGTTGTGGCACGGCGGCTTACGGTTTCATTTGGGGCATGGCGGGTGAGAATTACACCTACACTGATATGGACCCGGCACCGCTGAAAGACCTGCGATAAGAAAGATTCGCATCGCAAATGCACTTTAGATATTTCAATAAAAACACGGCTTCAACCGTGTTTTTTACTTTAACAAGATTTCGCACAATTGCTCTTTCTTTTCAAAACTTGTGGCCGCATTTTTGTCTTTAACGGTAAAACAATACCAAAGGACATGAAAAAATTTTTACCCTTTTTAAGCCTCGCATTTCTTGTAATTGCTTGTAACAGCAAGCCGGCGGAGACTGATGTGAAAACACTGCAATCGGCACAACCTACTGTGGACACAGCAGGGCTTGCACAGTTTCAACAATGGAAGGCGCAAAACGAATTAAATAGCGCTGCACAACCGCAGCAGCCCCAACCGCAATTGGCCGAAGCGGCCCCCGTGAAAACAGTTGTTAAAGAAGTTAGGGTAGTAGAAAAACCCGCACCGGTCCATAAACAAGCAAGCAAACGGCCGGCGGCAACACCACAAAAAACAACGCCAAACGAGAATGCAAACAGTACCGGCAACGGAACGGCAGAAAGCACGGCTTCAAACGATGCTAAAGCACCCGCTGCGGGACAGGAAACCCAGAAAAAGGAAGGTTGGAGCAAGGCCGCAAAAGGTGCCACCATTGGCGGTGTTGGCGGTGCTGTTTTGGGCGGTGTCATTAACAAGCGTAACCGCGCTGCGGGTGCTGTTATCGGTGGCATTCTGGGTGCCGGTGTGGGTTACGGTATTGGGCACAGCAAAGACAAAAAAGACGGTCGCAATCAATAAGATAACAAAGCAGAATAGAACAGGAGAGCTTGAAAAAATCAAGCTCTTTTTTTGCGTTTGCTAAGAGACGTAAGGTATCCCCTGAGCCTGTTTTTTTGCTGTATCGTTCGTTTCACATGTATTTGTCAAAAACAAGATTTTAAAAAATCTGTTTATACTTTTTAGTACAAACAGGCTTAATTTTGTCGCATGAATCCAGATTTATTGAAGCCGGAAGTCGTTAAAGTTGAGGTGGACGAAGACCGTTTGGCAATAGAACAGGCGGTATCGAGCGAATACAAGTATGGTTTTGTTACCGATATTGAAGCCGATGAAGCACCAAAAGGCTTGGATGAAAGCACCATTCGTTTTATCTCCGCCAAGAAGAATGAGCCTGAATGGATGCTGGAATGGCGATTAAAAGCTTACAATCAATGGCTGAAGATGGATGAACCGCACTGGGCCAATCTTCACTATCCAAAAATTAATTACCAGGATATCATTTACTACTCTGCGCCCAAGCAAAAAGTGAAGGCCAACAGCCTTGACGAGATTGATCCAGAACTGCGCAAGACGTTTGAAAAACTGGGTATCTCTCTTGAAGAACAAAAGCGTTTGAGCGGTGTGGCTGTGGACGCAGTGATTGATTCGGTTTCCATTGCCACAACCTTTAAAGAACAACTCTCGGAATTGGGCATCATCTTCTGCTCCATGAGTGAAGCAATACAAGAGCATCCTGACTTGGTCCGGAAATATTTAAGCTCAGTTGTTCCTGTAACGGATAATTATTACGCTGCGCTGAATGCTGCCGTATTCAGCGACGGTTCCTTTGTTTACATTCCAAAAGGCGTTCGTTGCCCAATGGAACTGTCAACGTATTTCCGCATCAATGCCGAAAACACCGGCCAGTTTGAACGCACGTTGATTGTGGCCGACGAAGGTGCTTACGTCAGCTATCTCGAAGGCTGCACCGCACCCATGCGCGACGAAAATCAGTTGCATGCTGCGGTGGTGGAACTGATTGCACTTGACCATGCCGAGATTAAATATTCAACCGTGCAAAACTGGTATCCCGGCGACAAAGAAGGCAACGGCGGCATCTACAATTTTGTAACGAAACGCGGCATCTGCAAAGGCGTAGCGTCGAAGATATCCTGGACACAGGTGGAAACCGGTTCGGCCATTACCTGGAAGTATCCCAGTGTGATTTTAAAGGGCGATAACTCTATTGGCGAGTTTTATTCAGTAGCCGTTACCAACAACTATCAACAAGCCGATACCGGCACCAAGATGCAGCACATTGGTAAGAATACCCGCAGCCGCATCGTCTCGAAAGGCATTTCCGCCGGCTTTAGCAACAACAGTTATCGCGGACTGGTGCACGTTGGTAAAACCGCATCCGGTGCCCGCAATTTTTCGCAATGCGATTCCTTGTTGCTCGGCGACAAATGCGGTGCGCATACCTTTCCTTACATCGAAGTAAAAAACAGCAGCGCCATTGTGGAGCACGAAGCAACGACATCGAAGATTGGCGAAGACCAGATTTTTTATTGCAACCAGCGCGGCATAGATACCGAAACGGCCGTGGCTTTAATCATTAACGGTTTTGCCAAAGAAGTGATGAAGCAATTGCCGATGGAGTTTGCCGTGGAAGCGCAAAAACTTCTCGCCATTAGCCTGGAAGGCAGCGTTGGATAAATTAAGAATTCAGAGTTATGAATTATGAGTTGAACGACAGAACAACTTTTAGTTTTTAACTCATAACCCATAACTCACAACTCATAACTGTATAACATGCTCACAATAAAAAACCTGCACGCCGAAGTTGAAGGAAAGAAAATTTTAAAAGGAATCAATCTCGATATAAAGGCCGGTGAAGTTCACGCCATCATGGGGCCGAACGGTTCCGGCAAAAGCACGCTTGCATCGGTCGTTGCCGGCCGCGAAGATTACGAAGTCACCGATGGCTCGGTAGAGTTCATGGGCAAAAATCTTCTGGAATTATCGCCCGAGGAAAGAGCCGGCGAAGGTGTCTTTTTAAGTTTTCAGTATCCGGTAGAAATTCCGGGTTTAACAACGACCAACTTTGTAAAAACAGCCGTGAACGAAGTGCGCAAATACCGCGGGCAAGAACCGCTGGACGCTGTGCAATTTTTAAAGCTGATGAAAGAAAAGATGGCGCTGATGGAAATGAACCAATCGCTTTTGAGCCGCTCGTTGAACGAAGGCTTTTCTGGCGGTGAAAAAAAGCGCAACGAGATTTTTCAAATGGCAATGCTAGAACCGAAGCTGGCCATCCTGGATGAAACTGATTCGGGTCTTGATATTGACGCTATCCGCATCGTGTCAAACGGCGTAAACAAATTGCGCAACAGCGACAATGCCATATTGTTGGTAACGCACTACCAGCGTTTGCTCGATTACATCGTGCCCGATTTTGTACACGTGCTTTACAATGGCCGCATCGTGAAGTCGGGCACAAAAGAACTGGCACTCGAACTGGAAGAACGCGGTTACGATTTCATTAAAAACGAAGTAGCGCAAGAGGCGTAATAAACCTTTTACGGTTTAACAAAGAGTCATGAGCACAATTGAAACAATCAAAGAAAAATTTCAGCAATTGCAATCCAGTAATGGGCACAGTCCGTTAACCTCGCTGGAGCAATCGGCTTTTCATACGTTCGATACCTTGGGTTTGCCCACGGTAAAAAACGAAGAGTGGAAATACACCCGCATCAGCGGCGTGTTCAACAAAGAGTATGCGTTCAATCCCGAAAGCAACCGGTCTGCTTTTGCCGCTGGTGAATTGGCTGAGATTCGTTTGCCGGGCCACGAAGCAGCGAACGAACTGGTGTTCGTTAACGGCGTTTACAACGCTTCGCTTTCGACCGTTCGTTCCGCTTCGCTAAACCTTCTTTCATTGGAAGAAGCGGCAAAGAATGAATACAGGGAAATCGTTCAGCAACACCTTGGTCACAGCAGCAAATACATCAAAGACGGCATTCACGCATTGAACACGGCTTTCCTGCAAGAAGGCGTGTTTGTTTTTGTGAAAAAAGGAAAAGTTGTCGAGCACCCGGTTTACATCTACAACGTCGCCGATGCCCGAACGACCAATGTTCTTTCGCAGCCAAGGAGCCTTATTTACATCGGCGAGAACGCACAACTGCAGATTGCTGAAACCTACGTTACGCTTGGTGTTTGCGAAAGCTTTACCAACCAGGTAACCGAAGTGGTGATTGAGAAAGACGCAATAGTTGAATACTATAAAATTCAAAACGACGCGGCGCACAGCAGCCAGGTGAACACGACGCACATTCGCCAGGTTGGAAAAAGTTTGGTGAACACGGTAACGATTTCGCTGAACGGTGGCATCGTTCGCAACAACTTGAATATTGCGATGGAAGCAGAATATGCCGAATCGCATTTTTACGGCCTGTATTTTTTGAAAGGTACTTCGCACGTGGATAATCACACGGTGGTTGACAACGTGAAGCCGAATTGTTTAAGTAACGAATTGTACAAAGGCATTGTTGACGACAAAGGCACAGCCGTTTTTAACGGAAAAATTTTTGTGCAGAAAGACGCACAAAAAACCAACGCCTTTCAGTCGAACAAAAATATTTTGCTTTCCGAAAACGCAACGGTAAATACGAAACCGCAGTTGGAGATTTATGCCGACGACGTAAAGTGTTCGCACGGTTGCACGGTTGGTCAACTGGATGAGGAAAGCTTGTTCTACATGCGTTCAAGAGGCATCAGTGAAAAAGCCGCTAAGTCACTACTGGTTCATGCCTTTGCGCTGGACGTGTTGGAGCACATTAAACTGGAGCCGATTCGCGAATACGTTGACCACATTATCACCGAGCGTTTACAGGTAAAAACAACAAACGAAGTTTCGGTTTCGGAAGAATAACTGCGCAACGCTGAATAGAATTACCGAACGCACAAAGTGCGGCCCTTCGGCAAGCTCAGGGTAAACTCCATAGAAGCTGAATGGATACATGATTGCGGGGTTCAAAAAGGTAATTCAAACATTTCTGGACTTGCCAAATTAAAAGCCATGACGGGAATACTCGAAATAGAAAAAGGATTGGACATTCAGGCGATTCGCAAGCATTTTCCCGTGTTGGAAAGAGAAGTGAAGGGCAGGCCGTTGGTTTATTTTGACAACGCGGCCACTGCGCAAAAGCCGCAGGTGGTGATTGATGCCCTCATCAATTATTACAGCGATTACAACGCCAACATTCACCGCGGCATTCACACACTAGCAGAAGAAGCGACAGCCGCTTTTGAAGGCACTCGTGACGCGATAAAAGAATTCATCAACGCCGAAAGCCGCGAACAAATCATCTTCACCAGCGGCACCACCGAAGGCATCAACCTTGTAGCACAAACCTGGGGACGGCAAAATATCAAAGCCGGTGATGAAATCATCATCTCCAACATGGAGCATCACTCCAATATTGTTCCATGGTATTTGCTGGCGCAGGAAAAAGGCGCGGTCATCAAAGTCATTCCCATCAACGATGCCGGCGAGTTGGAGATGGATGCGTTTGAAAAGTTGTTGAGCGAGAAAACAAAATTTGTTTCCATCGTTCACGTATCAAACGCTCTTGGCACCATCAACCCGGTAAAAGAAATTATTGCGAAAGCACACGAAGCCGGTGCAAAAGTTTTGGTGGACGGTGCGCAATCAACCGTGCATCTCGATATTGACGTGCAAGACCTCAACACGGATTTCTTTGTTTTTTCTTCGCATAAATTATACGGCCCTACGGGCATTGGCGCTTTATACGGACGAAAGGAATTGCTGGAAGAAATCCCACCCTATCAAGGCGGCGGCGAAATGATTAAAGACGTTTCGTTCACCAACATTACCTGGAACGATTTGCCTTACAAGTTTGAAGCGGGCACGCCAAATATCGCCGACGCGATTGCTTTCAAAACGGCAATGGATTTTACAAAAGCCATCGGCAGGGAAAAGATTCGGCAACACGAAAACGAGTTGCTGGCTTATGCAACCGAACAATTGATGCAAATTCCCGGCTTGCGCATCATTGGCACGGCGAAGAAAAAAATCAGCGTGCTTTCGTTTGTGATTGACAACGTTCATCCGCAGGACATCGGCATCTTGCTCGACAACAAAGGCATTGCCGTTCGCACGGGTCATCACTGCGCACAACCGCTGATGGAAAGGCTTTGCATTCGCGGTACCACTCGTGCTTCCTTTGCCATGTACAACACAAAGGAAGAAGTGGACGCGATGATGGAGGCCTTGCGCAAAGCCATTAAACTTTTATCGTAGCGAATGAGCGAACACAAAAGCATAGAAGAAATCGAGAAAGAAATTGTCGAAGAGTTTTCGCTCTTTGACGGTTGGGATGACAAGTACGAATACATCATTGACCTTGGAAAAAAGCTGCCGCTACTTGAAACGGAACACAAAAAAGACGAGAACAAAGTAAAAGGTTGTCAATCCACCGTGTGGCTGGCAGCGGAGTTTAAGGACGGCAAAGTTTTTTACAAAGCCGATAGCGATGCGGTGATTGTAAAAGGATTGATCAGCATGTTAATCCGGGTTTTGTCGGGACAAGAACCAGATGATATCGTGAACACAAAGCTTGATTTTATTCGAGAGATTGGCATGATGAGTCACTTGGCGCAAACCCGTTCAAACGGTTTGCTGGCAATGGTGAAGCAGATGAAGAACTATGCGTTGGCGTACAAGTTGAAGGAAGGGGCCAGCAAGTAATCAATTATTAATTACTCATTATTAATCGTTCATGGATACAGACGTTTTACGGGACAAAGTGATTGAGGTGTTGCAAACGATTTACGACCCGGAAATTCCGGTGAGTATTTACGAATTGGGGTTGATTTACCGCGTGGACATTCTGCCCATCGGCAACGTGCAAATCACCATGACGCTCACCGCACCGAGTTGCCCCGCGGCACAATCGTTGCCGGTTGAAGTAGATCAAAAAGTAAAAGAGATTGACGGCGTGTACGACGTACACGTGGTGGTAACGTGGGACCCACCTTGGGACAAAAGCATGATGTCGGAAACGGCGCAACTGGAACTGGGATGGCTGTGATGAATGTGAGACGTCAAACGCCAGACGTGAAACCGCAGGGACTTTCAATTCATCGCTCACTTTTGTCTCACGTTTCACTTCTCACGTCTCACAAACTTTTTAAATGAATCTTGCATGAAAATAACGGCACAGGAAGAATACGGCTTGCGATTGTTGATTCGCATTGCGGCTTGCAAAGAGCCCGACGGCATGAGCATTCCGCAGTTGAGCGAAGCCGAGGGCATTACGCCGCACTATGTGGCCAAACTGGCCCGCATTCTGCGCATGGGCGGTTTTATTAATAGCACGCCGGGTTATAAGGGCGGTTACGTATTGGCACAACCCGCAAACAAGATCGTCATCAACCACGTATTGAAATTGCTCGGCGGCCCGCTGTTCGACAAAGCTTTTTGCGGTACTCATGCCGGTGCATTAAAACTGTGCACGCACTCGGTTGATTGCTCTTCGCGTTCGCTTTGGCAGATGATGCAGTTTCTGCTTGATAATTTCCTGGATAAGATTACCCTGCACGATTTAGTGAACACGGAAGAACATTCGGCCGGCTTTTTTTACCAACTCCTGGGCAATGCTTCGTTGTCCGCAAAGGCGGACGCACAGCCAACAACGTTTCAACAAAATTGAACACAGGCTTTCTTTTCTCCGCTCATCCGTCCTTGCTTCTTTGCAGAAGCAAAGCGGTTCGATTAAAGAAAATTGCCTAATTATGCGGTTTTAATTTTAGTGCAATCAGCATCATGGCCGGCAAGCAAAGACGAAACCATTTACTCACCAGGCGCATCGACCGTTTCTTCCTCATCTTTTCCGATGTGGTGCGGTTCATCGGCCGTTTCTTTCGCGAGGTTTTCCGCCGTCCCTTAGAGTGGAACGAATTCATCAAACAAGCTTATGAAATCGGTTACCGGTCATTGCTCCTCATTACGATGACGGGCTTTATTACCGGTGTTGTATTTACCAAACAGTCGCGGCCCTCGCTGGCCGAATTTGGTGCACAGTCATGGTTGCCTTCGCTTGTTGCCATTGCCGTCATTAAATCGTTGGCGCCGCTTGTAACCGCCTTGATTTGCGCAGGTAAAGTGGGTTCGGGTATTGGCGCGGAATTGGGTTCCATGCGGGTTACCGAGCAGATAGATGCGATGGAAGTGTCGGCCGTAAATCCCTTCAAGTTTTTGGTGAACACCCGCATTGGCGCGGCCACGCTGATGTTACCAATGCTTATGCTGTATGCGGCTTTCATTTCAATGATGGGTTCTTATCTTGACATTTCGTTAAACGAACAAACGAGCTTCACCACTTTCGTAGAGCAGGCCTTTTCAAAAATTACCTTTCTTGATTTTGCCTCGTCCATCATTCGTTCGCTGGTGTTTGGTTTTACCATTGGTACCGTAGGTTGTTACAAAGGCTATAACACGTCGGGTGGTACGCAAGGCGTGGGCCGTGCGGCCAATGCGGCGGTGGTGACCTCGATGTTTTTAATTTTTATCGAAGAGATGTTGATTCTGCAAATCATAAATTATTTCCGGTAGGCCATGAGCGAAGCAGAAGAAAAGAAAAGAAAGGAAGCCGTCATCGTCATTCGGGATTTGTACAAATCCTTTGGCGATAACCACGTGCTGCGCGGCGTGGATCTGGATTTGTTTCACGGTGAGAATTTAGTCGTACTGGGTAAATCGGGAACGGGCAAGTCGGTGCTCATCAAAATCATTTCAGGTTTGCTGAAACCCGACAAAGGAATGGTAAATGTATTGGGGCAACAAGTGACTTTGCTAAGCGAAAAAGAAATGAACGAGCTTCGGTTGAAGATTGGTTTTTCGTTTCAGAACAGTGCTTTGTACGACAGCATGACGGTGCGGGAAAACCTTGCCTTTCCGCTGGTGCGGCACAACCGTCACCTGACAAGAAGAGAAGTGGAAAGAGCGATTGATGCAGTGCTGGATGCCGTTGGCTTGCTGAAAGCAAAACGCCAGATGCCGGCAGAATTATCGGGTGGCCAAAAGAAGCGGATTGGTGTGGCGAGAACCCTGATTCTTCAACCGGAAATTATGTTGTACGATGAGCCTACGGCGGGTCTTGACCCCATCACGAGCCAAGACATCAACGAACTGATTAACGAAGTGAATGCGAAGTATCATACCAGTTCTATCATCATCACGCACGATTTAACCTGTGCCAAAAACACCGGCGACCGCGTGGCTATGCTGCTGGATGGAAAGTTTGTGCGGCAGGGAACCTTTGACGAAGTGTTTAGCACGAACGACGAACGGATCAAGAGTTTTTACGACTATAACTTTATTCAATAAATGGAACAGAAAAGTAAACGGGCGGTCATTGTCGGCGCTTTTGTTTTCATTGCCCTGGTAATTTTTGTGTTGGGTGTAATGACGCTGGGCGGACAAAAAAGTTTGTTCAACAAAGGCGCCACCATCTACGCATATTTCGATGAAGTAAACGGCCTGGCTACAGGAAACAACGTTTGGTTTGCCGGCGTGAAAATCGGCACGGTGCAAGACATCAGTTTTGACAAGAGCGGTAAGGTTAAGGTAGAAATGAACATTGCGAAAGACCGCCTCTATATCATCAAGAAAGATTCAAAGGCCAAGGTAGGGTCAGACGGTTTTATAGGCAACAAACTCGTGGTATTATATGGCGGCAGCGCTTCGTCGCCAGTAGTGCAAGACGGCAATACGTTGACAGTGGTAGCTACGCCGGGGATGGAAGAAATGATGGCCACCTTGCAGGAGAACAACAAAAATCTTTTGGCCATTACCGGCAATTTTAAAACACTGAGCGAAGGCATGATGGCCGGCAAGGGAACGGTGGGTAAACTGCTAAATGATGAAAAGTTGTTTACCGACTTGCAAGGCTCAATCCTTACAATTAAATCGGCGGCAGGCAATGCGCAGCAAATGGTTGCCGGCGTTGCGAATTATACCAGCCAGCTCAATCGCAAAGGCTCATTGGCAAATGATTTAATTACCGATACCGTTGTTTTTTCGCGCCTGCGCAGCACGGTGCAACAGATTGATGCGCTGAGCGATAAAGCAAACGATGTGATGGTTACCTTAAACCAGGCGAGCCAGAACGTTCAGCAGAAGCTAAATGATAACGCAAGTCCTGCGGGTATGTTGCTTAACGACAAACAAGCCGCCGACGACATTCGCATTACCATAAAAAACCTTCAAAGCAGCACCCAAAAGCTGGATGAAAACATGGAAGCCTTGCAGCATAATTTTTTGCTGCGTGGATTTTTTCGGAAGCGGGACAAGGAGAAAGAGAAACTGAAGTGAAGCGTTTAAAACAATTTGTTGAAATCCTATCTTTTGCAATTAATGATACCTTTGAGAGATGAAAGAAGCCTCTTCTTACATCTCTATTAATCCCGAAATCCGTTTCGGCAAGCCTTGCATAACCGGCACGCGGATAGCTATCGTTGACATTCTGCAATGGTTAGCTTCCGGGATGACGGAACAAGAAATTCTGGAAGATTATCCCGCTTTAAAAAAGGAACACATTTTGGCGGCATTTGCCTTTGCCGCTAATCGCGAATCTATCATCAAAATGATAGCTGCATAAATGGCAAAGCTATTGTTGGATGCAAATCTTTCCTGGCGACTTGTTGCCAAAGTAAAGCTGCATTTTGAGGATTGTTTACACGTCGATTCGATTGGTTTAACCATTCCGGCAAAAGATGTTGATATCTGGAATTATGCTTTCGCCAGTCATTTTATCATCGTCACAAATGACGAAGACTTTCTTGACTTTGTGAATGTGAAAGGATTCCCACCGAAAGTTGTTCTTCTACGAACAGGAAACCAAAGCAACCCGTATATCGAGCAGTTGCTGGTAAAGCACAAAGCCGATATACAGGCGCTTTCCGAATCAAAAGAGTACGGGGTTTTAGAATTGTTCTGAACTTACTGCACCACTCTTATCATTTGCGTTCCGTAATACGAATGCATCTCTCCGTTGTACATCGCATCCGCACTCACCGGCCCTTGTTTAAATCGCCCAAGAGAAACCGCACGAACCGCGTAATAATATTTTTGCTTCGGCGAATAACTGTCCACAAAAAAATGAATGCGGTCGTCCCGAACATCAAGCGCCGTTGGCGTTCTGCCGTCTTTAATCCAATCCATGCCGGGAAGCTCCTTCGTTCTTGGATTTTCAATTTCAAAGCCGGCCGGCAACAAATCGGTGATAACTATGTTTTGAATATCGGCGTCGTAAGATTTTTCCAACGTGATGCCAACGATGATTAAATCGTTTTGTTTGAAGGTTGTTGTATTTAACAGACGTCCTTCACGGTCATAAAATTGGCGGCGTACTTTCAAATAATTGTCCTCTTCTTTGTACGCACCGCTCACACTAATGCCTTCGGCAATCCAACTGTAATACAATCTTCCGTTACCCTTGGTTGCAATTTCAATTCCGTTACCCCTGAGTGTTTCACTACTTCCTTTCCAATCTTTATCGCTCACGGTTGCAACAACTTTGCCGTTCACTCTAACATCGGCTGTTGCCGTTGAATGTGCAGCATTTCTTGCTACTTTACCCAAAGCCAGAAAGGAGAAAGCACGTTCCTGCGTGTTCAGCCATCTGTCGCTTTTTAAGCGTTGCGAAACGTGTTGTACCATTTGTGGGATTTGTCCATTACCCGGATCAACATCAATTAATGCATTCAACGAAATAGCTTCGTCGCGCAAAGCGCTGTAATAACTGCCACCGGTTTGTTGCACCGATTCTTCACCGCTGAACGATGAAGGCAGCAATGCATTGAACGAACGTTTGTCGCCCGCAACCGCATAAGCCGCCGACAAAAGATATTTGCTGTCCAACGCAAGCAACGACCCTGCGGCCTTGTAATAATTCATCGTTGATGCCTGCGGTCGATTGGCAAGTGCCAACACATACAAACTGTACGCAACTTCTTTCGGCGCAATCTTTCGCTGCTGATTGCGGTTGTAATAATAATTGACGGTTTCTTTTGTCTTCAAACGATTGCTTAAATAAGTCAACATCGTTTCCAGCAAACTGTTGTCCACGTCATAACCCGCTTTTCTTGCTTCCAGTAAAAAATGCGCGGCATAGATTGTTGCCCAACAATCCGCTTCCCCTTCGCCATCCCACAGCGTAACGGCGCCGTTGTACAATTGCCGCATTTTAATTTTGCGAATGGCTTCCGAAACGTTGTACGCCGCGTTTTGTTTGTTGTCAGGATTCAGCTTCAATGCATCCACCATATCGCCGTAATACAGTTGCGGAAAGGCCGCCGAAACGGTTTGCTCGGTGCAACCATACGGATAGGTAACGAGGTAACGAAGTTGGTCGGCCACTTGTGCAACCGGCGAACGGCTCACCACCAAATCATACTTGAAACTTCCCGGCATGAAATCGCTTTGCGGTATGTTGATGCTTTGTGTTTGTCCGCCAACAATAGAGCCGCTGCCCGAAAGTTTTTGCAGTGTTGACGGCGGCCGCACGGAGATGTCCGTTTCTTCTTTAAACTCCTCGCCCAAGACTTTTACCGACACAACAATTTTTGCAGCAGCTACGGTTGGGTCGGCAATGATTTGGAAAGTCCTGTGGCCTTCGCTGTTTGCGTTGATGGAAATATTTTGCGACGATGTGCCAACAACTTTCACCGGTCCTGATACGTTTACAGTCGCATTGCCGCTTGCCGTTTTTGCCGTTGTGTTAGAGATTGTCACCGGCACCAAAACCGTGTCGCCGGGAGAAATGAACCGAGGTAGTGAAGACGAAATCACCACCGGATCAGCAACCGTTGTTGTGGCTTCCGCATTGCCGAATTTTTCGTCTTTAAATGCAACGGCCATCAAGCGAATCTGCCCGCTGAATTGTGGCACCTCAAACTCAAACGAAACGTTGCCGCTGCCATCCGCTTTCTTCAATCCGCTCCAATACGACATAAGCTTAAATCGCTTGGCCGGTATGGGGTTCACACGTTTTTCCAAACTCAGGTCACCGTCGCCGCCAGTGCTGCTCAGCCGTCCGCGCAACTCGGGAAAAAGCAAAGGATACATGTCAAAAGCCGTCACACCCAACGCATTCTTCTGGTAATAAAAATCATAAGGGTCGGGTGTTTTAAAACCCGAAACCTGCAGGACGCCGTTATCCACCGCAGCCAACGAAACATAACTTCCAGCAACGGCTTTCACCGTCACTCGTTGATGCGTTTTTGACCGCGATGATTTTGCTGCCGTGATTTGTACCGGGATTTTTCTTCCGCTTTCTTCCACAGAAATATTTTGAAATCCATGCGCAACGGCAAGCGGCATATCGGTCACTTCGTGTGGCTTGACTAACGTTGCCGTAACGTAAACGTTGGGCACGTGTTCGCTGCTTAATTTCAATTCCATTGAAGCCGTACGTTTTTCCACGTTCAGGTATTGATGAGAGAGAAGACCGTCTCTTTCCACTGTTACCAACATCTTTCCGCTAAACGGTGTTTTGAACAAAACCTTCGCAACATCACCGGCATTGTAGCCTTCTTTGTCAAGCGAAATATCCACCTGGCCTTCGGTATTTACTTCAAAGGATGAAGCTTCGCCGCCCCAACTTCCGTAGCTGTAAAAATGTTTGGCCACATAAACATTCGCACCCGGACGATAAACCCTGATTTCGTAATCGCCAGGTGAACGCGGAATGAAAGCATAATCGGTTTTGCTAAACGTGATTTCTTTTTCCGAAAGCACCTTGTCTTCTTTTTGAGAGTCGTAGCGGAAGTAATTGCCGCTCTTTGCCAGCACTGTGCGGTACTCGTGTTTGATGATTTGAACCGTTGCCGGTGCGTTTACCGCTGCGCCGTCTTTGTTCAAACTCACCAAACTAAATTTCACGGTGCTGTTCAGCGGATAGTAATACGAGCCGTCATCTTTGATGCCGTTGAAAACATCCTGCGTGTAAATGTCGGCTGATGTAACGCGACTCACAGGACGTCCGGTTTCATCAAACACCGTTGTATAAAAATTTGCTGCAAGCAAACCTGTGTTGATATACATCGCCGGAACATCAAATTGAATGCTTGCGTTGCCGCTTGCGTCGGTGGTGCCCTGCTTTACAATCTTGTCGCTAAAGCTTTTCTGATTTTCTAAAGAAAAGTCATAGTCGCTAAAACCTTTTGCGCTAAACTGTTTTTGTTTGACTTGAATTTCCGTTTCAAAATTTCTGTTCGCAGCCGGCGGACCAAAAAAGTTCACGGCATTTATGCCCAGGTTTGTTGTTTCAGATGGACGCAAAAAAGGTTTGTCAAGCTTGGTTGTAATCTTGATTCTATCGGGAACGAATTCTTCAATCATGAAGTTCTTTGTGGCCAGCAATACGTCGTTGGAACTGTACGCTTCCATTGTGTAAGAACCGGTAATTGCGGCGGATGAAATGTCCATGCTTCCATCGGTTGCGCCTTGTTCGTTCAGCCCTTTGCGAAAGGTTTTGAGTTCTTTCCCGTTGGGCAAAAGAAAGCGGATCTTCACTGGCAGATCAGCCGCAGGTTTCCAACCTTTTTCTCTTACTACAAGCGCATAATTTAATCGCTCGCCGGGACGGTAAATGTCTCGTTCGGCATACACAAAAGCATCCAGGCCGGTTGTGTTCATTCGCTTTCCGCCCACGTCAAAACGGGATGTGTTCACTCTTGTGTTGTTGAATGGCAGGTAAGTAAAATCATTCGCCGTCTTTGCAATGATCATCGCGGGAGAATAGCCCGCAAAGTTTTTCGACGCAACAGCAATTTCGGCAACACCATCACCGTTCGTCGCACCGGTACCGAGCAATTGGTTGTTCTTTCCGTACACGTTTATCGTAACGCCATTCACGGCATTCGTTGTTTGAATGGAATTGGCGAACACCACCATTTTGGTGCTGCCTTGTTTTGCAATCAGGCCAATGTCGGAGAAGGAAATAAAGCGGCTGTCACGCACCCAATAATCTTGTGAGGAACGAATCATCACGTGGTAAATACCACGAGCATCAGGCAAGCGGTCTTCAAACTGCGAAACGTTGAGCAATCGTCCCGAACCGCTTTTTGGCAGTGAACGTGTGTCAATTTCTTTTTCGTAAATCACATCGCCTGACATCGCATCCATGTAGTCCGAATAGCTTTCTTCATCGCCTTCGCCGCGATAGGATGCGTATTCCGCTCCTTCACTTTCGCGTGGTTGATAACCGTGCGAAAGTGCCTGTAACAAATTGTTCTCGTAAATTTTTGAAACGACAACTTTTAATCGCGGCGTGTTCGTCACCTGCACTTCAATGTTTCCACTACCGTGCCTTGACAAGTAAACGGCTTTACTGTTGGTGAACTTGATGGCCGATTCCAATTGACCAAAACCAACCGCACCAAAATAATCTTCTTTCAACGTGCCGCCCAATTTTCCGTGAATGCCTTTTTTGATTTGAAGGCTGTAGCTTTTTTCTGCATCAAACTTGTCGCTGCGCAGAATCAAACCAAAATCGGTTGGTTCGGTTGTGAACGTGACGGCCGGGTTAAACGAAATATAATTGTTGACCGCTTCGGGTGCTAGTTGCTGGCTGGTGTACAATCGAACGATGCCTTCAGTGCCCGTATGCTCCGCTTCAAGATTAGAAACACTCAACACGTATGGCGAAGGAACAGTGAGGCTTTGCGTGATGGCTTCCGTGGTTGCGTTGGTGCCCTTCTCCGGTCTGATTCCGGCTGCCAGTATAAGCTTCGCATCGTAACTTTTGTCTTCGGGTTTTAATTGCAACAAACGAACGCCAATCTCGTTAGCGCTGCCCGAGGTTGCGAGTGCATAATCAGTCTTTGCACCGTCAACTTCCACTTTTAGTTTGTCTTTTAAATCTTCGGCTTTTAGGGGATAATTAAAATGCAACGTGATTTGCGGTTGCGCCGCGCTATTGCCATCGGCTGCGGTTAACCAGGTAAGGTTTGCATCTTCTAACTTAAGCGGTGAAGTATAGAAGTTAACGTCGCCGTCTTTTACGTCGTTGTACTTGCTGTAACGGAAAAGTTCGTCTTTGAATTTTGCTTTGTACGTGGTGGCTGGCGCTAACGGTTGCGAAGGAGAGAACACAAGTTCTTCGGGACCGTTCCAGCGAAAGCGGCCGGCTATTTTGGGTTCGAAGGAAATGTATTCGGTGCTGTCCCAGTTGTTCAACAAACTATCAGGCTGAAGTGCTTTGTTGAAGCGAAAAGTTAAGTTGCCCAGTGCCGGCACTTCGCCTTTGGCATAATCAATTGTTGTGTAGTTGCGGTTACAGGCAGATAAAAAAACAGCCATCACGCAGGTGACAGCAAGTGCAGATTTGATACGCATAAAAGGGTTGGTTGGTAGTTGAAGTTAATTGAAAAAACAACGCATGACCCAGAGGACGCGGATTTGAAAATGATTGCCGCGATGGACGCACACTTCGGCAAATGGAAAGATTGTGATGGCGCTGAAAAAAATCTTGACAATCCTTTTTGTAATCCGGAAAATCTGTGGTCTAAATTCGTGTTGCTAAGGAGGCAGACTCGATGAGTCCATACAGAAGTAATTTCTTCCCAAAAGTTACAAAGCAAAAAATTGTATTGCTTGTTAAAAGATTTATAATCCTCTCCGTTGCTTTCTTTTTTCTTTTTCTTTCCTTGAACGTCTTGTTTCCGCTGCCCGATAAGATTGCTTATTCAACAATCATCAGAGACGCAAACGGTGAAATAATAAACGCTTATCTCACACCCGACGACAAGTGGCGAATGAAAACCGAGTTGAATGAGATCTCTCCGCTGCTGCGCAAGACCATCGTCGCTAAAGAAGACAAATATTTTTATTCGCATCCAGGCATAAACCTTTTCGCCATCGGCCGTGCGGCGTTTAATAACCTGCTTCACATGAAGCGAACCTCCGGCGCCTCCACCATCACCATGCAAGTAGCAAGAGCGTTAGAGCCGCGCAAACGAAATCTTCTCACAAAATTGATAGAAACCTTTCGTGCCTTTCAGCTTGAATGGAAATACAGCAAGGATGAAATCTTGCAGATGTACTTAAACCTTGTGCCCTATGGCAGTAACATCGAAGGTGTGAAAGCTGCGTCGCTGCTTTATTTCAACAAAGAACCGGATCATTTATCGCTGGCGGAGATTACGGCGCTTTCGATTATTCCCAACCGGCCCTCTTCATTGGTTGTAGGCAAAAGCAACAACGCAATCACCAAAGAACGCAACCGCTGGTTGCAGAAGTTTGCCGATGGCGGTGTGTTTACGAAAAAAGAAATTGAAGACGCGGAAGCCGAACCGCTGACCTCAGTGCGACGAACGGTGTCGCATTTTATTCCGCACCTTGCTTACAAGTTGAGGAAGCAAAGCGAAAGTATCAACATCAAAACAAACGTTGTTTTAAACACGCAGCTAAAGATTGAAAAGCTTACCGAAGATTACGTTCGCGGATTAAAGCTCAAAGGCATTCGTAACGCGGCGGTTGTGGTGATTGATAACAAAACGCACAAGGTGATTTCCTACGTTGGTTCGGCTGGTTTTACCGATACGACCGACGGCGGACAAGTGAACGGTGCCGCGGCCGTTCGCGAACCGGGAAGCACGCTGAAACCCCTGCTCTACGGGCTTTGTATTGACGAAGGTTTGCTCACGCCCAAGATGATGCTCAATGATGTGCCCGTGAATTACGCCGGCTATGCACCGGAGAATTACGACAAGGAATTTCACGGTGCGGTAACCACCGAGTATGCGTTGGAGCATTCGTTGAACATACCGGCCGTTCGCGGTTTAAAGTTGTTGGGCAAAGAAAAGCTGATACAAAAATTGGTGGCTGCGGATTTCAAGCAAATACAAAAAGACCAAAACAAGTTGGGTTTATCAGTGATACTTGGTGGCTGCGGTGCATCGCTCGAAGAACTAACCGGATTATTTTCTGCTTTCGCAAACAACGGTGTTTATTTCTCTCCGCAATATTTGCAGGATGCGAAGTCAAAAAGTGTTCAGTTGCTTTCCCCCGAAGCCGCTTATTTAATCACCGATATTTTATCGAAAGTGAATCGTCCTGATTTCCCCCTGAATTGGACCGCCACCGAACACATGCCGAAGATTGCCTGGAAAACCGGCACGTCGTACGGCCGAAGAGATGCCTGGAGCATCGGTTATAACAAAGCATTTACCGTTGGCGTTTGGTGCGGAAATTTTTCCGGTGCCGGTGTGCCCGAATTAAGTGGTGCAAACATTGCTACACCACTTCTCTTTAAAATTTTTAACAGCATTGATTACGACAGCGACGAGGAATGGTTTGCCCCGCCGAAGGGTTGCGAACTGCGGCAAGTGTGCAGCGAAACGGGTTTGCCGCCTGGGCCGAATTGCACCAACTTAATTTCGGATTATTTTATTCCTCTTGTAAGCAGTACAAAGGTTTGTGGGCATTTGCAGGAAGTGAAAGTTTCGCCGGATTCTTCCCTCTCTTATTGCCAGGCCTGTGCGCCGCAAACGGGTTACATCAAAAAGCTGTACAAGGTTTTTGATCCGGAGTTACAGGATTATTTCCGCGCAACGGGCATGCCTTATCAAATCATTCCGCCGCACAACCCGCAGTGCGAACGCATCTTCAAAGGCGAGGGGCCGAATATCACGTTCCCCGTCAACGGTGCGGAATATTTTATTGACAAAAAACACCCCGAGCCCTTGCAATTAATAGCAGCTGTTCCGGCGGATGTAAGTAAAGTTTATTGGTACATCAACGAGCGGTTTTACAAAGCTGCGAACAAAGGCGAGAAGCAGTTTTTTGTTCCCGAAGAAGGCGCGGTGAAAATCAGTTGCAGCGATGATAAGGGGAGAAGCAAGACGATAAGGATAAACGTGCGAAGGATAGCGCTCTAAACGTATCGGCTTGAAACATTTTAAGAAGGTTGTTTTGCTACCCATGTTGACATTGATTAAACAGGCAACAAAATATTGAACGTGGCACCTTGATCGGGTTCCAGCCGCTGTTGGTGTCGGGGCGCAGGCAATGTGTTAGCTCACCAATAGCCGAAGCACGAAAGCCGCTTTTCTTACCATGCTTCCTGACCCGGCTTGTAATGAAGCTCCATACATAACCTATGCGCAATTTCAACGATGGCGTAAAATCCTGAGACAATATACTTACGCAAATCATTAATGCTTGTATTGTACATAATCGCGGCTCCTTGTGCTTCACATCCTCTCTAAAATTTTCTCAAATTCTGCCGGCGTCAGTATAGTAGCCGTTTTAAAAGGATTATGAAGCAACAAATCTTTGTCGCCCGTTACCAAATAATCCGCTTTGGAAAAATCTATCAAATCGAGTAAAAAATTGTCCTTCGGGTCGCGATTAATAAAATGCGTTGGCTGTACTTCAACTTTTGCAGCAATCGTTTCTAAAAGTTGTAGCAGTTCCAAGACGCTTTCCTTCGGAAAATATTTTTTCAGTCTTTCTCTACTCGTCACTTCTCTTATTTCTGTCAAAAGTTGGTTTGTTGTAACAATGATTATCTCGTTGCTAACAATGTATTTTTGGAGTGAAGCTAAACGCTTCCCAATGAGAAAGCTTATCCAAACGTTGGTGTCAAAAATGACCTTAGTGCTTTCGCCTTTCATATAGCTCTTGTCTTACGGCTTCCATTTCTTCGTCAATTGTTTCCAGGCTTAATTCATCGGTTTGGAACGTTTTTAAAAGTGCCGATAATCTTGATGCAATTCCTTCTTTTTCCAG
The DNA here is from genome assembly GCF_007970805.1 of Flavisolibacter ginsenosidimutans. Taxonomy (GTDB): domain Bacteria; phylum Bacteroidota; class Bacteroidia; order Chitinophagales; family Chitinophagaceae; genus Flavisolibacter; species Flavisolibacter ginsenosidimutans. The sequence continues at coordinate 4,655,598 of NZ_CP042433.1, forward strand.
TTCCTTGGACAAAGAAATTTTTTCGTTTAACGGCAACTGTTTTACCAGCGAAACTATCTGGTCATAGGTTATGTCAACCTGCAATTCCGTTTTCATGCTTTTGTTTTTTCAAATTTATTTAAAAATGCCACAGCAAGAGTTGCCAAAATGTATTTGTCATCTGGTTTGCCTTTCGCCACTTATTTAGAACGTACAGGCATGCCCTTCGATAAGTTCATGATAGCCTTGCGATGAAAGCTCAATACTTGTTCTGGCCTCTGGCCCAATAAAAAACAGCCCTGAAAAGACTGTCCGCAACAACAAAATTTTCTCCTGGTTAAGTTCCATCTTAGAACGACTTTCACTCTCTTTACATCCTACCATTCGTATTGAATCCAACTCTCAAACCGGCAACAAAATATTGAACGTGGCACCTTGTTCCAGCACACTTTCTGCCCAAACATAACCGTGGTGATTTTCCACCACCTTGCGTACGATGGATAAGCCGACTCCTGTACCTCTGTATTCCGCATTGCCGTGAAGCCGGGTAAAAACATTGAAAATTCTTTCCGCATCTTCCTGCGCAAAGCCAATGCCGTTGTCCTTTACTTGAATGAAATAATATTTTTTGTTGGCAATTTCGGCCGAAAGATCAGGCTTCACTTCTTTACCAATAACTTCTTCTGATGTAATCCGGATTTCCGGAGACACACCGGTTTTGCTGTACTTCAACGCATTGGTGATGAGGTTGTGAAACAACTGTTGCATTTGTCGCCGGTTGGCTTCAACCACAGGCAAAGGGCCCACGGATAGTGTTGCGTCTTTTTGCTGCACTTCCACTTCCAAATCTTCCAATACCAGCTGCACTTTTTTATTCAGGTCAACCGCTTCCATTTCCGGAACGCCCCGGGTGGCTTGCGAGTAGGACAGCAAATCATCAACGAGAGTTCCCATTCGCCGTGAGGCATACTCCAAACGTTCGAAGATGTGCTTTTGCATTTCGGTAAGATTCTCTTCCAACTCGTGTTTCAGCCGGTCGGCAAAGAGGTGAATTTTGCGGATGGGTTCTTTCAGGTCATGCGAAGCGGCATAAGCAAAATCTTCCAGGTTTGCATTTGATCGCTTCAAGTCTTCCACCAGCCGCTCCAGTTGCAGTTGCGTTTCTTTAATGGGCGTTACATCGGTAAAAATGTGAATCAGGTGATCGGTATCCATTCTGGAAATGGTTAGCTCCAACCATCGCCCCGTCATCTCCAAGAAATACTGGATAAAGGAGGGTTCACCCGTTGCCAGCGTGTGTAAACAAGTTTGGCCGTAAGGTGTGCTGAGAATGCCGGGATCAATCTCGGTTGCCGTTTTGGTGAGATAGACATCCCTTGGGAGGCCTATAAAACGTACGGCCGCATCGTTCGCTAAAATTGTGGAAGCATCAACGACCTTGCCCTTTTCATCCCTGATCATTTCAGTAACCGATATGCCATTCGAAGAATTTGTCAGAATGTTGTCCAATAAATTTTTCTGGTTTTCCAGTTCCGCAGTTCGTTCCTTAACGCGAAGCTGAAGTTCCTGTTCGCTTTCTTCTATTCGCTTTCGGGCCAGCACTTGTTCTGTTACATCATTGGCAACGGCAATAACGCCAGAGATGCTTCCGTCACCTTCGCGGAACGGTTCATAAACAAAGTTGATGTAAATCGTTTCGATACTCTTTTTTCGCGGAAGCTGTACGGGGCGCTCACTGGCCACAAAGGTTTCACCGCTTGTGACGACGTCCTGAAGCACTTCTTCCAGTCCCTGGTTGCGTACTTCGGGAAGACCATCGAAGATGGGCCTGCGCAGCATTTGATCTGCCCCTTTGCCCCAAACTTCATACATGCGATCGTTGGCAATTTCAACAACAAAGGAAGGCCCGCGGAGAATGCACATGGCCACGGGCGACTGAAGAATGGTGGCTCGCAGGTTGCGTTCACTTTCTTGTATCTTTCTTGTGGCCAGCACTTTCTCAGTGGTTTCAATGCAGGCGCAGAACAATCCTGCTACTGTGCCCGATTCGTCCCAGATAGGGCTGTAAGAAAAGGTGAAATAAGTTTCTTCGACGTAACCACGGCGGTTCATGTAAAGCGCCTGGTCTTCCGACCAGGTTGATTTGCCGCTAAACACACTGTCCACCAAGGGGCCAAGGTCTTCCCAAATCTCAATCCATCCTTCCTTCCCGGATTTTCCAAGGAGCGAGGGATGCTTCTCTCCGGCAATGGGGCAGTAAGCATCGTTGTAGATTGTAATCAGGTCTTCTCCCCACCATACAAACATGGGGAACTTGGAGTTCAGTAGTATGCTCACCGTGGTGCGTAAACTCTGTGGCCATTCGTTGGGTGTACCTAAGGGGGAAAGGCTCCAGTCTTTCGAACGAATGCGCTCACCCATCTCGCCACCGCCGTTCAGGAACGGGTGGTGCTGCTGTGCTTTGTCGGTCATCATGCTGTTGCTGTACGGTCAAAGGATAAGCATCAAAAATACCATTTGATTGACGACAAGAGAAATTAAAACAATTCGTGTTTGTGTGCTCATCGAAAAGTTTTCGTGAACGGATTGAGAGTAAAGGATTGAGATGGCAAGACTGTTTCAATATTGTTCAACAGAAATGCGAAACGCTAAACAAACGGTGCTTTTCTTCATCGGCACAAGCGTTACCAGCGATGGCACGAAAAGCAACAGCCGGTAGCAGATACCGGCTGTTATTGCTTGTCCGATTGTTCAATCAACTTACTTTTTTTACGCTTCCGCTTCCTGAAATTTCCTGGCTCACACTCGCTGCACCTTTGTACTTCACATCGCCGCTGCCCGATACGTGCACATCTAATTTCTGATTGGCCGTTACTTCCGCATCGGCGGCACCGGAGAGGTCAAGCTTCGTATCATCAGTGCTTAAATCAAAGGCTTTGATGGAACCTGAACCGCTAATGGAACCTTCAAATTCTTTGCTTGTGCCTTTTAAAAACACATCGCCACTGCCCGATACATGAGCACTAACTTTCGGAACAGAAACCTGCACATCAATCTTTCCTGAACCGCTTACCTACATGTCCAGTGCTTCGGTGCCCGTGATGTTGTTATCGCCTAAAATATCGCCCGAACCCGAAACATCGATGCTTTTATAAACCGGCGCCGACGTATAAACAACAATGTCCCTTGAAGGGTCGAGATTGTAACCTTCTTTTGATTTTATCACCAGCGTGTTGCCGTTGACGTAAACATCAACGTACTGTTGCAGGTTCTCGTCGGTTTCAATACGCACCGATGGCGACGCATCTTGTTTCAAATGCACTTTAACCGAACCGCTGGCGTCAACGCTGTTGAACGAGCCAACGCTGCGGTCGCGGCTTATGATTTTGCCGTTGCCCGAAACCCGTTCGCCAAAAAGTTGGCAAGACGAAAAAACAATTACAATAAGCAGAAAGAGGAAAAGCGTTCTCATGATCATTGATTTTGGTGATTAGACGCGGCGCTAAAGATAAAGGTTACAGCAGCCCTTCTCCTCAAAGGTGAAGTGGCAGCCGCACAACTCTTGCTTTTGCACGATCCCGCTTTTCTTTTAGACTCGTCAACAAGCGGGCTTTTGTGCAGCGGACAATCTCTCCTTGGAGGGTGGGGAGGCCGCCTTATCTTCGCACCGCATGACCGAAAAAATTATTATCCTCGACTTTGGTTCGCAGTACACCCAGCTTATTGCCCGTGCTGTAAGAGAAGCCCATGTTTATTGCGAAATACTTCCTTTTTCAAAAGAGATAAAGTTCGATGAAACCGTAAAAGGCATAATCCTTTCCGGTTCGCCTTTTTCTGTGAACGACGCAAATGCTCCCGAAGTAAACGTAATGAATCTTACGCAGCACACGCCGGTGCTTGGCGTTTGTTACGGGGCGCAGTTAACCGCAAAACAATTCGGCGGTAAAGTTGAGCGCAGCAACAAACGCGAATACGGCCGCGCCATTTTGCACCAGCAAAAAGAAGATGCTCTCTTAAAAAATTTATTGCCTGCATCGCAGGTTTGGATGAGCCACGGCGATTCCATTCTTGAACTTCCGCAAGGCTTTGAAGTGTTGGCTACAACCGACAGCATTCCCGTTGCGGCGTTTAAGCAATCGGCAATCGGGAATCAGCAATCTGCAAATACAGCCAACGGTCAACTACCAACGGCCAATGCTCTTTACGGCCTTCAATTTCACCCCGAAGTTTACCACTCCATCGAAGGCAAAAAAATCCTGCGCAACTTTTTGGTGAACATTTGCGGTTGCAAGCAAGACTGGACACCGGCGCACTTTATTACCGATACAATTGAGGCTTTGCAAAAACGCATTGGCAGCGAACAAGTGGTGATGGCCATCAGCGGCGGTGTGGACTCAACTGTGGCGGCCACGCTTATCAGCCGCGCTATCGGCGAGAACCTGCACTGCATTTTTGTGGACAACGGCGTGCTGCGTAAAGACGAATATGAAACCGTTTTGGCCACCTACAAAAAGCTTGGCCTGAACGTAAAGGGCATTGATGCCAAAGAAGATTTTTACAAAAAGCTCAAAGGCAAATCTGACCCCGAAAAAAAACGCAAGGTTATTGGAAAACTCTTCATTGATATTTTTCAAAAAGAAGCCAAGAAGTTTAAAGGCGTCACGCTGTTGGGACAAGGCACGATCTATCCCGATGTGATTGAAAGCGTGTCGGTGCACGGCCCTTCGGTTACCATCAAGAGTCATCACAACGTAGGCGGATTGCCCAAAAAAATGCATTTGAGTTTGGTAGAACCTTTGCGTTCTCTTTTTAAAGATGAAGTAAGAAAAGTTGGCCTGGAATTGGGTATTCCCGAAGAACTGATTTCCCGTCATCCCTTTCCGGGACCGGGGTTGGCCATTCGTATTTTAGGCGAAGTGACGGAAGAAAAAGTTGACCTTTTGCAACGTGCCGATGATATTTACGTGAAAGCCCTGAAAGAGCACAAACTCTACGCAACCGTTTGGCAGGCAGGCGCCATCTTACTTCCGGTGAAAAGCGTAGGCGTAATGGGCGACGAAAGAACCTACGAGTTTACGGTTGCCTTGCGTGCGGTAACAAGCGTTGACGGCATGACGGCGGATTGGGCGCATTTGCCTTATGATTTTTTGGCCAGGGTATCGAACGAAATCATCAACAGCGTACGAGGCATTAACCGCGTGGTGTACGACATCAGTAGTAAACCGCCAGCAACGATTGAGTGGGAGTAAAGTTGTGAATAGTGAGTGGTGGATAGTGAATTGCTTTCACGGTTTTATGAACCAGAAGGATAACGATGAAACCCAGTTGCATGGTACTCTTGTCTGGCAAATAGGCAGGTAGGTTCGGCAAAAAGCGTCAACAACTTTGTTTAATTCAAACATGAAAAAATATTTCTTCTTTCTTCTCTTTTCTCTTTTTGCGATTGCTTTTGGCGTCAATGCGCAGCGTCACAAAGTTGCCGTGTTTGCACCCTTGTATCTCGATTCGGCTTTTAGCAATACGGGTAGCTACAGTTTCAACAAATCTTTCCCCAAATTTTTAAATCCCGGTGTTGAATTTTACCAGGGCGTGCAAGCGGCATTGGACTCGTTGCAAAAACAAGGCGCACCCTTGGAAGTCTTTGTTTACGACACCAAGTCGCAAATGAATTCGCTGCAACAACAATTACACAGTCCCGAATTCAGCGGGATGGAAATGATTATTGCGCAATCCAATCCTGCCGAAACAAAACAATTAGCCGATGCGGCCTTGTCGAAAAAAATTCCTTTCATCTCGGCCACCTTGCCCAACGATGCCGGTGCAACAGCCAACCCGTATTTCGTTGTACTGAATACAACCTTGCAAGGCCACATTGAAGGCATTTACAAAATGCTTCAACGCAGTTACGCAACGGACAACATCATTGTGTTTCGCAAGGCCGGCGTGCAGGAAGATGCCATTAAAACAAACTTCATTGAGTACGGAAAAGTTGCCGCCGGCACACCGCTAAGAATAAAGTTTGTGGATGTGGGCATCAACTTTACACCGCAGGCTTTGGCGGCGCACATGGACAGCACCAAACGCAACGTGATTGTCGCCGGAAGCATGGAAGAATACTTTGCAACGAAACTTGCCTCAACGCTTGCGCCGCTGGCAAAAAAGTATCCAACACTATTGGTAGGCATGCCTACCTGGGACAACATAAACTTCAACAAGCCCGAGTACAAGGGGCTCGAGATTGTGTACAGCACGCCTTTCTTCTACAACCGGCTAACACCGCTTGAAAATCACCTGGCAACGGATTTTGAAAAGAACATCGGCAGCCGGCCAACGGACATGTACTTCCGCGGTTACGAAACCGTGCTGCGTTTTGCCTTGCTGCTGCTGGATACAAACAAAGACTTTGCTTCCAATTTAACCCGCAAGGGAAATGTTGTTTTTACCCGCTTCGATATTCAACCCGTGTTCAAAGACAAGAAAGCCATGACGCTGGATTATTTCGAAAACAAGAACGTTTATTTTGTAAGAGTGAGTAACGGCGCGAAGCGCTTGATGTGATTTGGTCTACGGTCAACAGACAATAGACCACTGAATCCTTCGTAATCATCTGTCGTCTGTTGACCGTAGTCCGTGGACAATCTCACTGGCATGTTCTTCGCATAGCATCAATCATGCCCCTCATCGAGTTTACCGACAAAGGCCTTTATTGTCCGCAAGGTGGTTTTTACATTGATCCCTGGCGCGGCGTAGATAAGGCTGTAATTACCCACGCACACAGCGATCATGCCCGTTGGGGAAGTAAGCATTATCTCTGTCATCATCTCACCAAGCCTTTGCTCCAAACGCGTTTGGGCCCGAACGATTATCAAAGCATTGAATGGAACGAACCGATCGACATTAACGGTGTAAAGGTTTCGCTGCATCCTGCGGGGCACATCATTGGCTCTTCGCAAGTGCGCATTGAGCACAAAGGCGAAGTGTGGGTTTTCAGCGGCGATTACAAAGTGGAGAACGACGGCATCAGCGGCGAGTTTGAACCGGTGAAGTGCCACAACTTTATAACCGAATCAACGTTTGGTTTGCCTATTTACAAATGGAAACCGCAACAGCAGATTTACGACGACATTAAAGCCTGGGTGCGAAAAAACCAGGCAGTTAGAAAGAGTTCTGTGCTGATTGCTTACAGTCTTGGTAAAGCGCAACGACTGTTGCAACCTTTATCTGAATGCACGGATACGATATTGCTTCACGGCGCAGTTTATAACATTCACATGGCACTCGTAAACGCTGGCTGGAAATTGCCAAACGTTGAACGCGTAACGCCGGAAACACCGAAAGAAAAATTGAAAGGCGCCGTGGTGATTGCGCCGGGCAGTGCCGAAGGTTCGCCGTGGATGCGCAAGTTTGCGCCCTACGAAACAGGTGTGTGCAGTGGTTGGATGCAAGTGCGGGGCAACACGCGAAGACGAAATGCCGATGCCGGTTTTGCCTTAAGCGATCATGCCGATTGGCCCGGACTGTTGCAAGCCTGTAAAGCAACCGAAGCACAATGCGTGTATGCGACGCACGGTTTTCAATCAGCGTTCAGCCGATACTTGTCGGAGCAGGGAATTCAAGGGAAGGAAGTGCATACGGAGTACGGGAATGATGAGGAGGAAGGAAGTAAGGAAACGGAGGAACAAACGGCAATAACCGAGGATTAATCGTACTGATGTTTGGTTCAAAACAATGCATCAATGGATAATGACAATTTACATAGTGGAACAGAAGTAGTCAACCAAGTTGACGGTATGGCCTTGTTCGCCGATCTGGTGACGAACATCGGCCGCAGCACAAAGACCAATGCAAAGATGGATGCGTTGGTGAATTATTTTTCTTCACACGCCGATGAAAAGGACAAGGTTTGGGTGATTGCATTGTTCACGGGCCGCAGACCGAAACGCGTTGTCAATTCAACGCAGCTTGCTTCGTACGCGATTGAACTTGCCGGTCTGCCTTTTTGGTTGTTCGAAGAAAGCTATCATACCGTTGGCGATCTCGCGGAAACCATTGCCTTGCTCTTGCCCGAAAGCGATGTGCGCCAACAAAGCGCCGAGCCCTTGCATTATTACATCGAGCAATTAAAAACACTGGAAAAACAAAACGAAGAAGCCCGTAAGTTTTTTATTCTTGAGTCGTGGCAGGCCATGAACAGGTCGGAACAATTTGTTTTTAATAAAATTATTACGGGTGGTTTTCGCATCGGCGTGTCGCAGGCATTGATGGTGAATGCACTTGCAAAAGCATTAAATGTCGATGCCGATAAAGTTGCGCACCGCATCAGCGGGCAATGGGACCCGTCAACGATAACGTTCGAAGAACTGTTGGGCGAAGAAGGCGTGAACACCGACATTTCAAAACCCTATCCTTTTTATTTGGCTTATGCGATTGAAGAAGATTTGTCAACGCTCGGTGAGCCAAGTGAATGGCAGGTCGAGTGGAAGTGGGACGGCATTCGCGGACAGATTATCAAACGCGAAGGTGAATTGTTTGTGTGGAGCCGCGGCGAAGGTTTGATGACCGATAAATTCCCGGAGTATCATTCGTTGTTGAATGTGTTGCCTGATGGTTTGGTTCTCGACGGCGAAATTATTCCGGCCGTTGACGGGAAGCCTTTGCCTTTTGCTTTGTTGCAAACACGCATTGGAAGAAAGAACGTAACAAAAAAACAATTGCAAGAATCGCCCATTTGTTTTTTTGCTTATGATTTGTTGGAATACGAAGGCGTTGACTGGCGCGACAAACCTTTGATTGAACGAAGAGCAAAACTGGAAGAGATCATCAAAAGCATTCATCACCCATCGCTTTTGCTTTCCGATGTTGTTCAATTTTCATCGTGGGAAGAATTGGCGGAACTACGAAACGAATCACGCAACAACGGCGCGGAAGGCTTTATGCTCAAACGCAAAAGCTCTATTTATGGCACAGGACGAAGACGCGGCGATTGGTGGAAATGGAAGATTGATCCGCTTGTTATTGATGCGGTGATGATTTATGCGCAAAAAGGAGCGGGGCGAAGAAGCAATCTTTACACAGATTATACGTTTGCCGTTCGCGATGGTGAAAAACTCATTCCGTTTACAAAAGCGTATTCGGGTTTAACCGATAAAGAATTTGCGCAAGTAGATGCTTTTGTAAAACGAAATTCGCTTGAAAAATTTGGACCCGTACGAACGGTGAAACCAGAACTTGTTTTCGAGATTGCCTTTGAAGGCATTGCGGCCAGCAGTCGTCACAAAAGCGGCGTGGCGCTTCGTTTCCCGCGCATGAGCCGCTGGCGGCACGATAAAAAAGTAGAGGAGATTAATACGCTGGAGGATCTTAAAAAAATGCTGGAAGTTTATGGCAAGTAAGCTTGCGCCGCCAAGTATCTTTATGCAAATGCTGGTTCTATGAAGAAGACCATTCTTCTTTTTTTTATAGTTGCTTTAGTAGCTTTTTCTTCGTTCATTATTCACAATGCTGACGACGATCCCGTACCCATTCCGCCGTCGCCGCAACGCACGGGTGGCGATGCACAAAAGGGCTACGACTACCTTATCAACGGCGATTACATCCGCAGCGGAGTGCCGTATAACCTGTACCTGCTTGGCTTTGGTTCCGATAGTAATAATTATCTGGGCCGCACCGGCATCAACACAAAAATATCCCATGCTTTTACGGCTGTAAAAGCGGCCAACGGACAAACCGTTGTTGCGCCCAATTGCCTGCAATGCCACGCACAGGTTTTTAAAGGTAAGTTGATCGTTGGCCTGGGTAATTCGCTGGCCGATTTCACCAAAAGCAAAACGCTTGACGCCAACAACATGATGCTGTTGGAAAAGATGCTGAAGCTGCAATCACCCAAAGGTTACGAAGCCGCTTACGAATTCATTCGTGCCAGCAAAGCCATTACGGCGCAGTTATATTCACCCGTTAAAGGCGTGAACGTAGCCGACCGCTTAGCAGCTTTGTTGGTAGCCCACCGTAACCCTTCTTCTTTTGTCTGGAGTGACGAAGCGCAACTTGACATTCCGAGCCAACTGATCCCGAGCGATACACCCCCTTGGTGGTTGCTCAAAAAGAAGAATGCCATGTTCTATAACGGTTTTGGCCGGGGTGACTTCGGCCGCTTTCTTATGGCGTCTAATCTCCTTACAGTAAAGGACACGTCCGAGTCTGCGCTTGTGGACGCACACATGCCTGATGTGCTTGCCTACATCTACTCACTTACGCCGCCGAAGTACCCAAACCCGGTTAACAAAAGCCTGGCTGCCGAAGGAAAAGTTTTGTTTGAAAAAACTTGTTCCGGTTGTCACGGCACCTATGGCGAGAAAGCGTCTTACCCGAATTACCTCATCCCGGCTTCCATTATTCAAACCGATTCGATGTTGTACAAGGCTAACTATTCTTCGCCGCAGTTTGTGAATTGGTTTAATAAAAGTTGGTTCACACAGGGCGACCATCCTGCCCATCTTGAACCGTTTGAAGGATATATTGCTCCGCCGCTCGACGGCATCTGGGTTACTGCACCGTATCTGCACAACGGCTCAGTACCCACGTTAGAAGCTTTGTTAAACAGTAGACACCGGCCCGTGTATTGGTCAAGAAATTTCGACATGCCTCAGTACGATTATGTCAACGTAGGCTGGAAGTACACAGCAGAAACAAAAAACGGTTTAACAACGACGTATGATACAACCCTGCCAGGTTTAGGCAAAGGCGGTCATACCTTTGGCGACGCATTAAGCGATAAAGAGCGCACAGCAGTAATCGAATACCTGAAAACTTTGTAAACAGCGGCGGCTGCCTAACAAAGCGCTACGCCGGCTTCTTATGCAGCAAGCAGGTCAGCCTCGCTCTGGCAATGTGCCTGTATAAGGGTTTTGTTTAAAAAAACAAGAATTGTTGAACGTGGCGGGCATTGTCCTTATCTTTATTTTCTGAAGTTTACGGGCTTCTCCTTAACCATGAATATAGATTCAAATTCGTTCCTGCAGGACGTTTCTGAAGGCATTTTAGCGCTTGATGCCGATGGGTACATTTCCTACGCCAATCCCGCCGTTACTTTAATTACGGGCTATTCGCCGACAGAACTGCAAAACAAACACCTGAGCATATTGTACAACGGTCCCGATGACAGCATCAAGGCCGAATACGAACTCGCACTTGCTTTAAAAAAAGGCAAGTTTGTTTCGGAAGGCTGGCGCACAACAAAAGAGGGAAAGCAATTCTGGGGCGAGATGACGCTGGCTCCTCTGTACGGCCATCAAGAAGAATCAAACGGATTCAGTTGTGTTGTGCGAGACGTGACCGAAAAAAAGAAAGAAGAAATTGAAGTACGACAGAATGCGGACCGCATTCGCCTGATGGTAGAAGCCGTACGCGATTATGCTATTTTCCTGCTCGACACGACGGGGCACATCATTACTTGGAACGAAGGCGCCCGCCGGATCAAAGGCTATTCAGCAAACGAAATCATCGGCAAGCATTTCTCCACCTTTTATACAGCCGAAGATTTAGAGGACAAAAAACCCGAACGGGAATTACGCATAGCCACAGCCACAGGCAAGTATGAAGAGGAGGGCTGGCGGGTACGAAAAAACGGGTCGGTCTTTTGGGCCAACGTGGTCATCACAGCGCTGTTTAACGAGCAAAACAAGCTCGTTGGTTTTTCGAAAGTTACCCGTGACCTGTCGGAAAGAAAAGGAATTGAAGAAAACCTGCGGGCAAACGAGGAACGCTATCGTTCGCTGGTGGAGCAGGTAAGGGATTACGGCATTTTCATGCTCGACGAAAGTGGGCGAATCATTAGTTGGAACGAAGGCGCCAAAAGAATTGAAGGGTACGAGGCGGATGAAATTATCGGTAAATATTTTTCCATCTTCTATCCCGAAGACGACGTATTGAACGGCAAGCCTTCGTACGAATTAAAAATAGCCCGCAGCGAGGGAAAATACGAAGAAGAAGGCTGGCGGGTGCACAAGAACGGAAGCCAGTTCTGGGCAAATGTTGTCATTACGCCCATTTACAATACAGCCGGCATTTTAATCGGGTTTTCAAAAGTAACAAGAGACCTCACCGAGCGGCAGGAGGCCGAAAGAGCCTTGCGTGAAAGCTACGAACGTTACCGCGTGCTGGCAGAAGAATTGCGGGCCACCAACCACGAGTTAAGTTATGCCAACGAAGAACTGGAACAGTTCACGTCCATCGTTTCGCACGATTTGCAGGAACCTATCCGCACCGTTAAAAGTTTTCTGCAGCTCATTCACATGAAGCTTAATGCGCAACAGGCCGAAGACCTGAAAACCTACATTGACAAAGCCATTCATGCAGCCGACCGGATGCGGGAGCTGATTCGAAATCTTCTTCATTATTCGCAACTCAGCAAGGGCGAAATGATAGAGGAAAGAGTCGGTGTGAAAGAATTGGTGAACGCAGCGGTGCAAAACCTGAAAACCTCGATCGAAAGGGCAAACGCGGTTATTACGTTAGAGAGCAAGATTGAAGCCGTGGAGGGTGACCGTGTGCAACTGGTGCAGCTTGTGCAAAACCTTATAAGCAACGCAATGAAGTTTACCACCGCCGACCAACCGCAAATACAAATTTCTTGTTACGAGGAGAAGGGCTACGTAAAGTTTGCCGTAAGCGACAACGGCATTGGCATTGCTGAAACAGACAAGAACAAGGTCTTTGAAATTTTCAGACGGCTTCACACAAAAAAAGACTATCCCGGCACCGGCATCGGGTTGGCCATTTGCAAAAAAATTGTTGACCGCCACCGCGGTAAAATATGGCCGGAATCAAACCCCGGCAAGGGCACTACGTTTTATTTTACCCTGAACGAAGAAAAAGAGAAGGAACCCGCTTGATGAAAACCTACCGGATTATTATTGTTGAAAACGACGAGGACGAACAATTCTTCATGAAAGAAGGTTTTGACGCGGCCGGCGGCTTTCAGATTGTTGCCCAACTAAAAAGCGGTGACGATTTGTTTGAATGGTTGAACGAGCACAAAGACAATTTACCCGACGTGATTTTGTCCGATTTGAACATGCCCGGCAAAAATGGTTACGACATCATCGAGGAACAAAAAAAAACCGGCTGGTGGTCCAAGGTTCCCGTCATCATCACTTCTACGTCGTCAACAAAATCCATTATGGACCGTTGCCTTGCACAGGGCGCTGCCGCTTACATTGTAAAGCCTGACACCTTTGTAGAATACGTGCCGTATGTTCGAAACCTGTACAAACAAATGGAAGAAGAAAAAAATTAGCCGGTTCATGTTTGTCTTTTCATTTGCCCAGTGCTTGCCTGAGTTCTCTGCCTGACCTTTCCAGCCTTAGTTTTACAATTCATGATCAAGCTGGAAAAAACGGACGGTTTTCGCATTGTAAAAGACTGGCTGGCAGCAAAAGAATTCAAACCCTTTGCTTACCAGCAGGAAGCCTGGCAACGCATTATTAATGCTGAAAGCGGGCTGGTAAACGCACCTACCGGCACGGGTAAAACCTTCTCTGTTTTTTTAGGCGCCGTCATTCGTTTCATCAACGACAATCCCGCAACTTTTCAAAGCAAAGCAAAGAACGGATTGCAACTCATTTGGGTTACGCCGCTGCGTGCATTAGCCAAAGACATCGGTCGGGCAATGGAAGAAGTCATTAACGAACTGGGCCTCCAATGGAAAGTCGGCATCCGCAACGGCGATACCTCTACCGCTGAACGTGCAAAGCAAAAACGCCAGATGCCCGAAGTGCTCATCATTACCCCCGAAAGCCTGCATCTTTTGCTGGCGCAAAAAGATTATCCTGCGGTTTTTCAATCGCTCAAAACAATTGCCGTTGACGAGTGGCATGAACTCATTGGCAGCAAACGTGGCGTGCAAGTAGAATTGGCCCTCAGTCGAATTGTTGGCGTTCGAAGTTCAGCAAACCAAGCATCAAACATCGAATTTCAACCTTCGAACCTTTCCATCTGGGGCATCTCCGCTACCATCGGCAACTTGGATGAAGCAAAAGATGTTTTGTTATCGCCGCTGAAAACAAAAGGCGTTATCGTTCGTGCGCAGTTGCAAAAACAAATTGAAATAGAATCCGTCTTTCCCGATGAAATTGAAAAATATCCATGGGCCGGTCATTTGGGAATCAAACTTGCCGAAAAAATAATTCCCGTTATTGACAACAGCCGCACAACGCTCATCTTCATCAACACAAGAGGCATGAGTGAGTTGTGGTATCAAACCTTGCTCAACGTTGCCCCGCATCTTGCAGGCGCTATTGCCCTTCATCACGGCAGCATCGACATGGCGTTGCGTACATGGATTGAAGAAGCGCTTCACGAAGGAAGATTAAAAGCCGTGGTATGCACCGCCAGCCTCGATCTGGGGGTTGATTTTCGCCCGGTGGAAACCGTCGTTCAGGTGGGTTCGCCAAAAGGCGTTGCACGGTTTTTACAACGCGCCGGACGAAGCGGCCACAGTCCTGATGCCGTAAGCAAGATCTATTTTTTGCCTACGCATTCGCTTGAATTGGTGGAAGCCGCCGCACTCAAAAAAGCCGTGAGCCGGCAATTCATTGAAAGCCGCGAACCTTTGCTTTTGTGTTACGACGTGCTCGTGCAATACCTCGGCACGCTGGCTTGCGGCGAAGGTTTTTATCCCGGACAAATTTTTGAAGAAGTAAAGCGAACGAATTGCTTTAGCGAATTAACGGAAGACGAGTGGGACGAGATGCTCTACTTCATTGCATCGGGCGGCAATGCTTTGCAGCAATACGACGAATACAAAAAAGTGGAGGTGCTGAACGGCTTGTATAAAATCACCTCGCGGCGCATTGCGCTTCGTCACCGCTTGCACATTGGCACCATTGTTAGCGACAACATGATGAAGGTGAAATTCATGGGCGGCGGTTACGTGGGTGTGATTGAAGAAAGTTTCATTACTCGCCTTGAACCCGGCGATGCGTTCACGCTTGCCGGAAGAACGTTGGAATTGGTGACGATAAAAGAAATGACTGCCTTTGTAAAAAAATCAAGCAAGAAGAACGCAAAAATTCCAAGCTGGATGGGCGGACGATTGCCGCTATCGGCAAGCCTTGGAAAAGTTTTGCGGGAAACGGTGTCGGAGGCAAGCCTTGATCGTCCTTCGTTGACCGTTAGCCGGAAAACAAAAGAACTCAATCAATCATCAACTGCCAACGACCAACGGCCAATTGAACTGCAGGTTCTTAGGCCTTTGTTCGCTTTGCAAAAAACATTGTCGCACGTACCGGGCGAAAAGGAATTGCTGATTGAACAGATTGAAACCCGCGACGGCTTCCACCTTTTTGTTTATCCCTTCGAAGGACGTTTGGTACACGAAGCGATGGGCGCCTTGCTGGCTTACCGCATTGGACGATTGTTGCCCATTACGTTTTCCATTGCGATGAACGACTACGGTTTTGAACTGTTGAGCGACCAGCCCATTCCCGTTGACGACAGCAACGTATACGAACTTTTTTCTCCCGACAATTTGATGGAAGACATTCAGCGCAGCGTGAATTCAACGGAGATGGCAAAGCGCAAGTTTCGCGACATTGCGGTGATTGGCGGATTGATTTTTCAGGGCTTTCCAGGCGAATACAAAAAGGCCAGACACCTGCAAGCCTCGGCAGGTTTGTTGTTTAACGTGTTTAACGAATACGATCCCGACAACGTTTTAATCCGGCAGGCTTACGCCGAAGTTTTCTCGCAACAAATGGAAGAACTGCGCTTGCGCGACATGCTGCAACGCGTTCAAAAGTCAAAAATTATTTTGACGTATCCAGAACGCTTAACGCCGTTCTGTTTCCCGATCAAAGTGGACAGCATGAGAGAAAATCTAACTTCGGAAAAACTTGCGGATCGTGTGCGAAGAATGCAGGAGCAGTTGAATAATCTAAGCTAAACATTATTGTTTCCTTTGCGTTTGAAAGCCTTATCAGGCGGGCTTCGCGGTATATTTGTCGCCTTTATGCAAGCGCCAATCCTTCATAAACTTTACTCGCAAAACCTTTGGCTTTCGGCACAACGTTCCTTGTTTTGGGAAGAAGAAAAAGCGCTTGTCGTTTCCGATTTACATTTTGGCAAAACCGGCCACTTTCGCAAGGCCGGCATTGCCGTACCACAAAGTGTTTACAAAGAAGATTTGCAACGTCTCGTTAGTTTGCTCAATCATTTTCGCCCGCAAAAATTAATCGTCGTTGGCGATTTTTTTCATTCATCTGCCAATACGGAACTTGATTGGTTCAAGCGCTGGCGCGAAAGTTTTTCTTCGCTTCAAATCATTCTCGTTCGCGGCAATCACGACATCTTAAACGATCAATGGTATGCCGGTGCCGCCATTGATGTTGTTTATCCAACCCTGCAATCAGGACCTTTTCTTTTTAGCCACGATCAATGCGATGTAAACGGTCCGCTTTATTCTTTTTGCGGCCACATTCATCCCGGCGTTGTCATTCACGGCCTCGGCAAACAATCGCTGCGCTTTCCCTGTTTTTATTTTGCGGAGGAGCATTGCATTCTGCCCGCTTTCAGCAAGTTTACAGGTGCGGTGGGTATGGATAAATCACCGGCGCAAGCCATATATGCCGTTGTTGAAAACGAACTGGTAAAAATTAAATGAGCGAAAAGAAATTGCACATTGCTTTTGATACGATTTATGCGCATCCATTGCCCGAAGGCCACCGCTTTCCGATGCTGAAATACGAACTCATTCCGCAGCAATTACTGTACGAGGGAACCGTTACGGAAGATGCTTTCTTTTCGCCCAAGCCTTGCACCGATGGCGTTGTTTTGCTCACGCATGAGAAAGACTACGTTGACAAATTAAAAAACCAAACCTTGTCGGCGAAAGAGCAGCGGTACATTGGCTTTCCCCAATCGCCTGAATTAACCTTGCGTGAGTTTATCATTACGCAAGGCACGATTGATTGTTGTTATTATGCCATTGAAAACGGCGTGGCGCTGAACGTCGCCGGCGGCACGCATCATGCCTTTAAAGACAGAGGAGAAGGCTTTTGCTTGCTTAATGATTTTGCGGTGGCGGCCAATTATCTGCTGCAAAAAAATCTGGCAACGAAAATTCTCATCATTGATTTAGATGTGCACCAGGGCAACGGAACGGCAAAGCTTTTTGAAGACAAGGATGCAGTGTTTACATTCAGTATGCACGGCCGGAACAATTATCCTTTTCACAAAGAGAAAAGCGATTTGGATGTAGAACTGGAAGATGGGACGACAACGCAGGTTTATCTCCAAAAATTGGGCGACGTTCTTCCTTCCTTGCTTCAAGAAGTAAAGCCTGATTTTGCTTTTTATTTATCCGGCGTTGATATTTTGGAGACGGACAAATTTGGAAAATTAAAAGTGACGATGGAAGGCTGCAAAGAAAGAGACCGCCTTGTTTTTTCGTTGTTGAAAGAAGCAAAAATTCCTTGTGTTGTTTCAATGGGCGGCGGTTACTCGCCTCGTGTAAAAACCATTGTAGAAGCGCATTGCAATACGTTTCGCCTGGCGAAAGAAATCTATGATTTGCAATAGCCCAATAGCTGTGTACATAAATTTAAAAAGGCTTCCATGGCGGAAACCTTTTTGAGTTTTGGCTTTTGGCTTCGATAATTTTTTACACCATTTTCTTTTTTAATACGCTGACCTGCTGTTGCAGGTTGGTTACAAGGTTGGCGAGGTTATTTACGTCCCAGCGCTGCTGCGTGTTGGCCCTTGAAATAACCATTTGCGCCTGCCACATCTCCAAAATTTCCTCGGCGCTTACGGTGTACGGCTGGTAAGCAGGGTTATCGCTTACAAAGGTAAACTTGGCCTTTTGCCTTGGGTTTTTTAAAACGCGTTTGTAAACGATGCCATCGGTTTTGGAAACCACCACGTAGGTATTGTTGGTTTTAATGTCGTCCATGTTTTGCACTTTCTCGCCTACAATCACGCTGCCGCTTGGCGTGGGCATCATGGAGTCGCCCACAATTTCAAACGCACGGTAATCGCCACCGGCCAGCATGGGCAAGGTGAAGGTGTTTAATTCATCAATAAATTCAGGATCGGCATAACCGGCCAGGTAACCCGCCGCGGCTTTCACCGGAACAAAGGGGATGTCGCCACGGCCCTGCACCATCTTTTGTGCCCGGCGTTTTGACAAATAGCTTGTTTTGTTATCGCTCACATCGCGGCGCAATAAATCGTCAAGCGTAAGTTTGAACATATCGGCAACGGCTTCCAGAATATCTATTCGTGGTTCGGCTCTTTCTTCTTCGTAGGCGCCAAGCAAAGAACGTTTGATGCGCAACTTTTGCGCAAATTCTTCCTGTGTCCATCCGCGCAGCTTGCGCAAGTATTTCAGGTTTTTATTGGCCTGTGACATAGCACTAAGTTATTTAGCCGCAAAATACTAATTTATTTAGAACGGCAAAGCAGGAGAAGAGATATTGCGATATCCCAATCACTCAATATCAACAAAAAGTCCCCCGTAAAAACAGAGGACGTATAGATTAGGACATTGCAGCCCGGTTATGGCTAATCAGGCAGCTTCTTTAAAATATTTTTACAGGAAGGTTTTGGAAAATTTTGCGAAGAAAAAAAGTGCCCCGCTAAGAATAGCAGGGCTTCACCCTTAACCATACGAAACCAAGTTCTTTATCTGAAACAATCCGCGTGGCGGATAGCTGATTTCAAATTGACGGTGTAAAAATAATTTTCCTGCAACTTAATTCCTATGGTGTTTCGGTGAAACCCTTTAATCCATCGTTTCAGGAAGAAGACGCGCCGTCAAAGGTTGACGTTGTATTTAGCCATTGAGGAAAGGCCAAAGTTTTTGTTAAAGCACCGCATTTTGTAGCACGGTTTCTACTTCCTCAGCGGCAGCGGCACACTTTGATTTCACGCAAGCAAAATCAACAAGCGTGCTGCCGGGCCTGTGGGCCGCCGCATCCTTTTCAATACGGTCCAGATAAGGGTTAAGTTCATCCGAGAGGCCCACGTAACCAACGGTTGACTTGAGGCTGTGTGCCGTTTGACGAATGGTATTGAATTCTTGTTTTTCAATTGCCAGCTCAAGCTCACGCAGCTCTTCGGGGAGTTGAGAGATAAACTGTTTTAGAAGCTGCTGCTCAAACTCAGCATCGCCACCCGAAAGCGAATGCAGATAGTCGAGGTGAATGTGTTGTAACTCGACTATCTGAACGTCTTCTTTGTCGGGAACGTTTTGTGCGTGGCGGCCAATCATATTGTACAACAGCGTTTCTTTTATGGGTTTTGAAACGTAATCGTTCATGCCCAGTTGCAGACATTTTTCTTTCTCGCCGGCCATAGCATGGGCCGTCATGGCAATGACGGGAATGGACAAGCCCAATTCGTTGCGGATAATTTGCGTGGCTACGTAGCCATCCATTTCGGGCATTTGAATGTCCATCAGCACAAGCGAATAAGGCCGCTGTTTTAATTCTTCCACGGCTTCGCGGCCGTTGTTCACAATAACGTGATCAATCTCCCAACTTTTCATCAGGTGCGAAATCAGTTGTTGATTCATGGCGTTGTCCTCGGCAATGAGAACGGTGATTTTTTGCAGTGGTACGGCTTCTTCCTGTGCTGACAGTGCCGCTGCGTACAACTGATTGATGTCGGGCACGGCGTAACTCAATTCCACAATGAATTCGGAACCTTTGCCGGAACTGCTTTTAAGCTCGATCGTTCCGTTTTGCAAAGTGATCAATTGCTTTACAATGGCGAGGCCAAGGCCTGTGCCGCCAAAGCGCCGCGTGGTTTCGGCCTCGGCCTGGTGAAAGCGTTCAAAGATGGTTTTTTGTTTTTCTTCTGAAATACCAATTCCCGTGTCGCAAATGGCAATGCGAATGCGCACCTTTTCTTCGGTTTGCTCAAGCAGGGAAATGTGCACGTCTATTTCTCCTTCCTCGGTAAACTTTACCGCGTTGCTCAGCAGGTTTACCAGCACTTGCGTTAAGCGTACCGCATCGCCCGATAAAATATCGGGTACGCCAGGTTCAATGCGAACGTTAAATTGAAGCTTCTTTTCTTTTATTTTTTCGCTGAACATGGCGCTTACCGAACTGACCAAACTGTGCAAACTGAACCTTGTTTCTTCCAGCGACATCATGCCCGCTTCGATTTTAGAAAGATCAAGAATATCATTTACAAGGGCCAGTAAGTTTTCGCCGGCGGAATGAATGTTTTGTACGTATTGGCGTTGGTCGGGATTGAGACTGGTTCTTCGAAGCAAGGATGTAAAACCAAGGATGGCGTTCATCGGCGTGCGAATCTCGTGGCTCATGTTGGCAAGGAATTGTTCTTTCATGCCTGCCACTTCCTTGCTGCGTTTTTCTGATTCGTTCAGCAGTTGAATCATTTTTTGTTGCTGTCTTCCCTGGTTGAGTATGTACCAAAACGCCGAAACCACGGCAAGCAAAGCAATAACCGCAATGATCAATCCCCAAAGGCGAGCCGTTCTTCCGGTGTTTTCAATATCGCCTGAAATGGCCTGCAGTTCCGTATTGCGCAAGGCATTTAACCGGTCAATGGTGAGCTCAATGCTGTCGCGAAGTACCTTGCCCCGATTGGTATTGATCATTTCTTGTGCGGCCTCTTTTCCGTTTTGTGAAAAGGCGCTGCATACTTCGTTACTGAAACGAAGCTTGCGTTGAATGGCGGCATCAAGAATTTTTAATTCTTTGGCTGCGGCCCCCGAAGGAAAGATGCGGTGAAGGGCCGCCAGTTCGGTTTGGATGGCGACAACTTTTGCGTCCACTTTTGCCAGGTCTTGCGAGTCGCCGCTAAGCGCCGCGCCGCGTACGTCGCTTTCAATCACCAGCAAGTCGTTTTGCAATTTTCGCAAACTGTTCTGCACGTGCATTTCCGTTGCCAGTTGACGGTTGCCGTCAAGCAAGCGGGTGATGTTATAGCCCGAAACTACCTGCAGGAAAACGATGACCAGAATGCCTAGCAGAAACAACCACAGTACCCAATATCTGATATCCGGTTTGCGCATGAAAGAGTTGCCGAATATACAAATTTCATGCTGCGAAGCTTAGCGCGGAGAAGAAGATGTAATAGAGTGTTTAAAAAAGCGAAGAAAGACAAAGATGCAGAGAACTACAACGGCCAAACTCCCGGCAATTACCGGTAAACGCCTGCGGGTAAAAATTTCGGTTAAGAAATAATACTCGGAAGCAACGAGGAAAAATAAGGCCGCTATGAAGAAGATAAATTTTTTCATGTTCGTAAAAGAGAAAGGCCGCGGGTGCGGCCCGTCTCTTTAGTTAGTTTTAAAATTTGATACAATATTCGTTTTCCCTGCGGAATGTTAGCTTTAGCTGCGACCCCAATATTGTATCAGCAAAGGGTTACGGTTTTTTCATAATGGCCAAAGGGCCGGATATTGGACGATTGCAGAACAAACATACTCCCCCTTTTTCGCTCCTTTCTGATTGTTAGGCTAACGCAAGCAAGCCCTCGGCGAAGGTGCGGGAATGAACGTTGAGGGAGCATCAAGTAGCAAGCAAGCGTTAACCGGAAAAAACTTTCAATGAAAAACCTCCCCAAATCTCAGAGAGGTTTTCTATTGTAAACGGCGATTATTGCTCGCTACTTGATGCTTACAGTAAATTCAGTCGCTTGTTCAAATTGGCTTTGTGTGTATCGGCAACAGGGATAGATGTTTTGCCAATGGAGATGGTGCCTTCCTGAATGAAATCTATTTTGTTAATGGCCACAATGTAACTGCGGTGTACGCGAAGAAATTTAGAGGCCGGTAATTTTTCTTCAATGGATTTAAGCGTGGCATGCACGACGTGAAACTTGGGTGCGGTATGCACTTTCACATAGTCGCCCATGGCTTCTAAAAACAAAATGTCTTCAATGGAAATGCGCTTGAGCATGCCGTTGTCTTTCACAAATACAAAGCCTTGCTCTTCCACTTTCACTTCCTGTTTGTTGCTGTCCAGTGCTTCCTGCGCCTTTTCCACAGCTTGTACCAATCGAGGTTGCGTAATCGGCTTTACGAGGTAATCTACCACGTTCAGTTCAAAGGCTTCTACAGCGTAATCCGTTTTGGCCGTGGTGAAAATGATGAGGGGCTTTTTTGCGCCCAGTTTTTTAATGAGATCAATGCCGCTCATTTCGGGCATTTCAATGTCGAGGAAAAGAAGATCAATGCCGTTATTGGCTAATTGGTTGTACGCCTCCATGGCGTTGCTGCATTCGGCTACCAATTCCAAATTCTGCACCTGGCTGACCAATTGCTTCAGGGCCATGCGGGCCATCTTGTTATCGTCTACAATTATGCACTTCATAGTTAAGGGGTTGGAACAAATATAAGATGATGGCATAAACGAACGAGCGGGCAGAAGGTTTTTTTGCGCCGGTATAGAAACCTTTGACGGTTCTTACAATCATCCGTGCATTTGTGATGCTGTAAAGCGATGCGGTAGTTCTGCAAACCCAGCACCGGGCAGCCGTGCCCTCTTGTTACCGCTTAGAAAACGTGAAAAATGAACCGGGTATAAAAAGCATGAAGTTTCAGAACACACTACGGTTTCCATTCTATTTTGGAAATAACCTTGATGGTTTTGTATTCTTTTTCGACTGCTTGGTAAACTTCCATCTCTTTGTAGGAAATAGTGACGGCTTTGTTAAGCGCAGTGGCCGGTTGCGTGGTTAATTTGTTGGCGCCCTCAAAGTATTCAAGCCAGTAAAGTTTATCGGTTCGGCCCTGGTTGTTTTGCACCAGCAGGTAAGCAAAGGGCTGCCCTTCGATCTTTAGAATTTTGCCGCTGTAGGTTTTGGATCCTTGCCCGTTTTCCGATACAATGTCTTGCAGGTTGTTTTTGATAAAGGTTAAAAAGGCCGGGCATTTTAAGGCGGCCAGTTGTCCCACTTTTTCACCGAAGCTTCGCATGCCTTCTTTGCTGCTCATGTCAATGCCCCAGTAATTCTTTACGTCGTTGTTGTACCGGCTCATGAGCGGAACAATCATGGCGCCCATTTCTACGGTCATATTGTCTTTGGTAAGACGCGGCGAAGCGCTTTCAAAGGAGTCGCAAAATTCTTTGACGATGGCGTTCTCAAAATTTTCTTTTGACGTTGATTGCGCAGAAGCAGAAGTGAAACTAAGGAAGGCAATGAGCGGTGTGCAAAAGCTTAAGAAAGCCTGCATTTTTTTACGAAGTAGCATAAGCAGTATTTAATAGATGACGGTTAAAATTTCGGGCAGCTTACGCTTTTGGCGTAAGGATCAGTAGGTCTTTTGGTGTAGATAAGAGAGAACTCTGCGCCACCGCGAAGATTGGAACCCGGCTTGAGCGAAGAAGTATTTACGTCGTAGGTTGCGCCAATGTGAAAGCTGCCAAACTCCAAACCAACGTAAGGAATCACTGCATCGCCAAAGCGGAACCAGCTACCGAAATAAAGATTGGTGGGGCTTTGTGGATCGGGATTTACGTTGAGCATGTAAGCGCCACCGATAACGGTGTTGACGGCATTGGCCTGCCGGCTGTGAATGGCGCTGAAGTGAACGGCGTTGTTATCGGCCAGCGGCAGCCGCCCGCCGGCTTGTATTGTCAGTCGCGGGTCCAATACAAACGTTCCGCCGCTAAAACTCTCTTTTGGCCGCGTAATATGGTACATCGAAGCGCCAATGTAATAGTTGTTGCTTCCATCAGTAGAGCCGTTGTAAAGCAGGCCCACGTTCAAATCAAAATAAGAAAGGTTGAGGTTAGATTGATCAAAGACTTCGTTGGTTAAACCGGTAAAACCGTCAGAGCGCAGTTGATCCAAAAATTTCACCTTCGTTACATCAAGCGTCTTTGTGACAAACGTTCCCTGAAAGCCAAGACCCAGTTGATTAAAACCGTTTTCATCAAGCGACTTGTGATAAGCCGTTGACAGCGCAACGGCATTGTTTTGCAGTACGCCGTTTCCGCTTTTATCGGAGAAAGCCAAAACGCCCACGCCAAATTGATCAAACTCGGGAACGTGATTTTTTAAAATGGCCGCGTCCACTGAAGCAGTGTACGTAGTATAGGCATTGTTGATGGTGGGCCATTGGTTGCGGTAATTGCCCGCCACCCGCAAGATGCCTTCAAATTTTCCGGTTGAAGCAGGATTGAGCGTAAGGGGAGAAGCAAAGAATTGAGAAAAATTAGGGTCTTGTGCTTTTGAAAGAAAAAAAGCACACGAAAAAAAAATCAGAAGGACGGTATTTCTCATATTCTGTGTTAGATGCGGTATGAAAATTACAACAAATAATTTTCGGATTGGGGAATAATTCTACCGGTTTTGGTAACGTGGTTCGGCCGTGCGTTTGGTTTGCTCTTCTGCTGAAATTAATCCTTATACTTTGTCAAGATTGAACCTTGGTGCCAAATGCCAGGTCGCCGGCATCGCCAAGGCCCGGAACAATGTAGCCCTTGCCCGTCAGTTCATCGTCAATGGCGCCGCACCAAACAATGGCTTCGGGCACTTCGCGCCGCAGGTATTCAATGCCCACTGTGCAGGCAATGGCGGTAACGATGTGAATGGCTTTTGGCTTTCCTTCTTCTTTTAAATACTGGATGGTTTTTACCAGCGAAGCGCCGGTAGCCAGCATGGGATCGGAGATGATCAAAACGCGGTTGTCAATTTCGGGGCAGGAAAGATATTCGAGCATGATTTCAAAACTGCCGTCGGGCTTGTGTTTGCGGTAAGCCGAAACAAAAGCATTGTCGGCTTTGTCGAAATAGGAAAGCAGCCCGTTGTGCAGCGCAAGGCCGGCACGTAAAATGGTGGTGAGCACGGGTTGTTCTTCCAGCACTTCGCACACGGCTGTACCCAACGGCGTTTGAATTTCTTTTTCCACATAAGGCAGTCGCCGGCTGATTTCAAAAGCCGCTACTTCGCCGATGCGCTCCAGGTTTCGGCGAAAGCGCATCCGGTCGGTTTGAATTGTAACGTCGCGCAGCTCTGCTACCCAGTTGCTGACAAGCGAATGTTCTTTGCTTAGATTAATTACCATTGAGTTCAAGTTCTACCTTCGCCAAATGTAGGTTGATTGATTGAATGGTTAATCAGTTGATTGGTCAGCAGCGTTATTGGCAAACAAAATCAGGGTAAAAATGACATACAGGGCTATTGGCTTAATGAGTGGCAGCTCGCTCGATGGATTGGACGTTGCGTTTGTTGAATTTGTACACAACGCAGGCATTTGGAACTTTGAAATCCTTGCGGCGGACTGTTATACTTATGATGAAGAATGGAAAAACAGGTTGCAAAACGCTACTTCTTTGAATGCGTTGAATTATCAACGGCTTCATGCCGATTACGGCCATTATATTGGCGCGGCGGTAAATCGTTTTGTTGAAGAAAACAACCTGCACTATAAAGTTGGATTGGTTGCCTCGCACGGGCACACCACCTTTCACGAACCGCAAAACAGGCTGACCGCTCAACTGGGTGATGGCGCGGCCATTGCGGCCGAAACCGGACTGCCCGTGGTGAGTGATTTACGGGCACTTGATGTTGCGTTCGGCGGACAAGGCGCACCCATTGTGCCCATTGGCGAGAAACTGTTGTTGAGAGATTACGACATGTATTTAAATCTTGGCGGCATTGCCAACATTTCTTTCAACGATGAGAAAAATTACATAGCCTTTGATGTTTGCCCGGCCAACCGGGTATTGAACATTTTTGCGGCGAAAGAAGGAAAAGAGTACGACGCAAACGGAGCGATGGCCGCAAACGGAAAGGTGCACGAAGACGCCTTGAAAAAACTCAACGATCTTTCTTATTACAAACAACCCTATCCAAAATCACTGGCCAACAATTTCGGAACGGATGAAGTTTATCCTTTGCTTGCTTCCTTTAATCTCTCATCCGCCGATGCTTTACGCACTTATGTTGAACACATCGTGCAACAAGTGCAATCGGCAATCGGCAATCGGCAATCAGAAATCAGAAATCAGAAATTGCTTGTTACAGGTGGCGGCGCGCTTAATTCATTCCTGATTCAACGTCTTTCGGAAGTTTTACAACCACTCAAAGCAGGCGTTGTGATTCCCGATGAGAAGCTTGTGCAATACAAAGAAGCGCTCATCATGGCTTTTATGGGCGTGCTTCGGTGGCGGCAGGAATACAACGTTCTTTCCTCCGTTACCGGTGCGGCGAGGGACAGCATCGGCGGCGCGGTGTGGATTGGGCAGGAGGCGTAGTTTAGTTGACTGGTTAATTCGTTGATTGGTTAATTAGGGAAAAATTGTCGCCGTCGAACAAACCTTTATCACTCAATTTTAAATGCGGTATGACAAGCAAAGCCATAAACGAAAGTGTCATAAACGGAGCAGATAAGGTTGATCCCAATGCTTTCGCTGCTTTGTCAATTTCGGAATATTTTTTTGCTACTTCGTAACCGTCTTCCGCACTCATTAAACCGGCAACGGGCAAAGACAAAATCAAATCCTCGTTACCAACGCAACTCACGCCGCCTTGTTTTTCAATGACCAGATTTACCGCCCGGCAAAGGCTTTCGTCATCCACGCCTACGGCTACAATGTTGTGCGAGTCATGCGCAACAGATGACGCAATAGCGCCTTTTTTTAAGCCAAAATTTTTAATGAAAGCTTTGGCAATTGGTGCGTCTTTATAGCGGTTAACGACAACAATTTTCAATACATCATTCGCAACATCCGACACGATATTTCCGTATTCAATCAAAGGTTGAAAAAATACTTTGTTTGTTATCAGTTGCCCGTCTAAAGCTTCAATAGCAAACTTTGGCAGCGGGTCATTGCCTGCCATCAAGGTAAAATCGTCTGGCGATTTTTCTGAGCAACTAAAATTGTTTACTGCATTGCTTATTGCCGATTGCCGGTTGATCAAACTCTTTCCGTTTTCCGCAACCAATTCTCCGTTCACATATGTCTGCACCACTTCGAAATTTTTCAAGTCCTTCACCACGATAAAATCTGCAAAATCATTTTCGCGCACCAAACCGACTTTCAGTTTGTAATGCCCGACGGGATTCACACATGCAGCCTGCAAAACTTTGAAAACATCAATGTCTTTTGCCACCGCTCTTGCGCACAATTGGTTGATGTGACCTTCCACTAAGCTATCGGGATGTTTGTCGTCGCTGCAGAACATCATCATATCCGAATGTTCGTTCAGCAAATCCACCAAGGCTTCAAAGTTTTTTGCGGCGCTGCCTTCGCGAATGAGAATCTTCATGCCGTGCTGCAATTTTTCCAGCGCTTCTTCGGCGGTAAAACATTCGTGGTCGGTAGAGATGCCCGCATCAATGTAACGTTTCGCTTCCTCGCCGCGCAAGCCCGGTGCGTGACCGTCAACCGGTTTTTCAAACTTCTTTGCGGCGGCTATTTTCTTCGCGACTTCTTCGTCACCATTTAAAACACCGGGGAAGTTCATCATCTCGCTTAAATACAAAACATCTTCTCTTCGCAACAAATCTTCTACGTCTTTGCTCGTTAGCTCCGCGCCGGCCGTTTCAAAACTTGTAGCGGGCACACAACTCGGTGCGCCGAAGTTGAACTTGAACGGCACTGTGTTGCCATTCTCAATCATGAACGCTACGCCTTTCATGCCGCAGACGTTGGCAATCTCGTGCGGGTCGCTAACCGTGGCAACCGTTCCGTGTACAACGGCCAGCCGCGCAAACTCCGACGGAATCAGCATTGAGCTTTCGATGTGTACGTGCGCATCTACAAAGCCGGGAAGGATATAGAATATTGGGAGATTGGGAGATTGGGAGATTGGAGTTATCGAAGCAATTCTTTGCCCTTCCACTTTGATTTCTGCCGGGTAAATTTTCTTTTGATGTACATCCACCAAATTGCCTGTGATTGTAAACGATGCCATGCAAGAGTTTTGGCGAAGATGCAAAAAGCTTTGCATCTCGAAACGTTTTGTATGGCGCAAAAAGGCGTTGGTAAAATTCTTTGTGCCTCCATCCCTCAATTGAAAACGGCTTCTTACATTCACCTAAACTTTAAAGTAATTAATATGAAAGCACTCCGCACGGCCTTGCTTGGCCTCGCTACCGCGGCCACTTTGTTCGCACAGGCGCAAACCGCCGACGAAATCGTCAGTAAACACATTGACGCCATTGGTGGCGCCGATGCCTGGCACAAAGTGAACACCATGAAAACCGAAGGCACGCTAACCGTGCAAGGCAACATTCCTGTAACGGTTGTCAGCACGGTGCTGCATACCAAAGGCATGCGGCAAGACATTACAGCTATGGGCATGAGCGGCTACCAGATTTTGACGCCTACGGCCGGATGGGGCTACATGCCATTTCAGGGACAAACAAAAGCAGAGCCACTAACCGAAGACCAGGTGAAGGAAGGTGCCGACGAATTGGATGCTCAAGGTAGCTTGGTTGACTACAAGCAAAAAGGCCATACCGTTACGCTTCTTGGCAAGGACGATATTGAAGGCGTAGAGGCATTCAAGCTACAGATTGTGCAAAAGAGCGGCAAAACCGAAACCGTTTTTATTGATCCGAAGTCGTACTACATCATTCGCGCCGTGAGCAAGATGAAAGCCAACGGCCAGGAAGTAGAGCAAACCGTAAACCTTGCCAACTACAAAAAACTGCCCGAGGGCATTGTTGTTCCCATGAGTATTACGCTACCTATTGGTGAACTGGCCATCAGCAAGGTTACCGTGAACGGCCCGGTGGACGAAGCTATTTTCAAGCCGTCGAATTAATTTTGTCTGGAAGGGAATGAGTGGGATGGACGGGATTTGTGCGATAAATGATCCTGTTCATCCCACTCATCTCATTAATCCAAGTTCAGACATCCTCCACCAAACTGCACATCATGAAAAGAAAATTACCTGCTTTTTCACAAGTCGCCACTGGCTTGCTCTTCGTTCTTTCCTCAAACCTTTTTGCCCAGAGCAATATCAGCTCCGCCACCTTCGGCATGTTGGAAGCCCGCTGGCTTGGACCCGGCACCATGAGCGGCCGCATTACCGACATCAAAGGCGTAAACGCCGACGGTAAAACACTTTACATCGGTACCGCGGGCGGCGGCGTTTGGAAGAGCACCAACGCCGGTGCATCTTTCAAACCCATTTTTGACAAATATTGTCAAAGCATTGGTGCAATCGCTATTGATCAGAAAAATCCAAAGGTGGTTTACTGTGGTACTGGTGAAAGCAACATGCGTAACTCGGTAAGCATAGGCGCGGGTTTGTACAAATCAACTGATGCCGGCGACAACTGGACGAAGATTGGATTGGACAACACCGAGCACATTGCGAAAGTCTTGCTTGATCCTTCTAATTCCAATATCGTTTACGTTGCTGTTCCCGGCCCGTTATGGAGTGACAGTAAAGAACGTGGCTTGTACAAAAGCACTGACGGTGGCACTACCTGGAACAAGATTCTTTACATCAACGAAAAAGCCGGTTGCGCCGACGTGGAGATTGATCCGACAAACACAAACATTGTTTACGCATCAACCTGGGAGTTTCGCCGCACGCCGTATTCGTTTAACTCCGGTGGTAACGGCAGCGGGTTTTACAAAAGCACCGACGGCGGAAAAACCTGGAAAGAAATTACCAAAGGCCTTCCGTCAAAACCTTTCGGCCGCATTGCTTTCACCCTCGCACCAAGCGCTCCGCAAAATCTGTTGGCCATTGTTGAAAGTAACAACACAGGCTTGTACATTTCAAGCGACGGCGGCGAAAGCTGGAAACAACAAAGCGCCACGCTCAACGTAACGGCACGTCCCTTTTATTTCAGCACCATCGAAGTGGATCCTGCCGATCCGAAGCGTGTGTATCGTCCTTCCTTTGGTTTTTCATACAGCAGCGACGGCGGTTATTCTTTTGCCGACGCCAGCGGCGACGGTGGCTGGGTGCACAGCGACATGCACGCACTTTGGATTAATCCGAATAATACAAACCAATTATACGTTGGTACAGATGGTGGCGTGTACATGAGTCTTGACCGCGGTGCGACGTGGCGCTTTCTTGATAATCTTCCGGTTGGACAATTTTACCACGTAGCTTACGATAAACAAAAGCCTTATCGCATTTACGGTGGCTTGCAGGACAACGGCAGTTGGATGGCTCCATCGCAAACACCGGGAGGCCTGGGCAACGGCGATTGGAAAGCAGTTTACGGGGGTGACGGCTTTTGGACGCAGCCCGATCTCATTGACCCGAACATTGCCTACGCCGAATCGCAAGGTGGAAACGCAGGCCGTATAGATTTGCGTACGCTGCAAAGCGTCACCATCAAGCCGCAAGCTGAAGGCGACGAAAAGTTGCGCTGGAACTGGAACACGCCGATCGTAGTGGGTGCAAAAAATCCGGCAAACCTTTACATGGGTGCGCAGTTCTTATTTAAGAGCACCGACAAAGGCAGCAACTGGACACGCATCTCACCCGACTTAACAACGAACGACAAAAAGAAACAGGCGCAGGAAGAAAGCGGCGGCCTTACGGCCGATAACACATCGGCTGAAAATCACACCACCATTTTTACCGTTGCTGAAAGTCCACTGGATGAAAAAAACATTTGGGTTGGAACCGATGACGGCAATCTTCAAGTGACATGGGACGGCGGCAAAACCTGGACAAACCTTGCAAAGAATTATGCGGCTGCGGGCATACCATCGCAAACATGGGTAAGCTCGATTGAGCCAAGCCGCTTCGATAAGAATACGGTATTTGCTACGTTTGATAACCACATGTACGGAGACATCAAAACCTATGTGGCGAAATCAACCGATGGTGGCAAAACATGGAAAGCTTTTGCGAGCAGCGAGTTCACAGGTTTTGCGCACAAGATCAAGCAAGACATCAAAAACAAAGAGCTTCTTTTCCTCGGTACCGAAATGGGTTTGTTTGCCTCAACCGACGGCGGTGCAAATTGGTTTCGCATGAAGAATCACATTCCCGAATATGCGTTGGTGCGAGACATTCAAATCCATCCAACAACAAACGATTTGTTGCTCGCAACGCACGGTCGCGGCATTATTGTAGTGGACGATATTTCTCCCATTCGTTTAATGACACCCGCGGTTGCAGACAAAGACGTTTACTTGCTTCCGATGAAGAACGTGCCGCTGGCTACAGGCCTTGGTGCTGGCGGGTTTCCGAGCACAGGCGGATGGAACGGTGGCAATCCGGCTCAACTGCCGGCCATTCAATATTATTTGAAAGAGCGTCCGAACAGCGGTGATTTGAAAGTGGAGATTTTAGACAATAAAGGACAGTTGGTGCAAACGCTTACGCCGGGCAAACGCAAAGGCATCAACAAAGTGGTTTGGAACCTGCGCGCCACACCGCCAAAAGTTGCGGCCGGTGGAACGAAGATGGATCCTGCAGGCTTTTCGTCGCCGATGGTATTGCCGGGAACGTACACGGTGCGTTTGAAAGTGGGCGAGAAAGAATACACCGAACCCATAACGGTGGTACATGATTCGACGAATAAAAACTTTACGATGACCGACCGCATTGCACAATACAAAGCGGCGCAAGATGCGTTGAAACTTTACACAACGTTAACCGGGAACATTGAAGAAGTGAGCAAGAAGCAAGCGGACCTGAAACGGTGGATAGCCCTGAGCAAAAACGAAGAAAGCAAAAAGGTATTAAAGGCTTACAACGACTCGCTGGAAGCCTTGCGCAGCACGATGCTCGCGACAAAACAGAAATCCATCTTCGCCGACGAAGAACAACTGCGTGAGCGTGTAAGTGAATTGTACAGCACCATTGTTGGGCAAGAAGCAAAGCCTTCCAACCTGCAAGTCAAACGCATTGACGTGTTGGAAAAACAGCGGACGAAAGTGGTGGAGAAACACGACGAGTTGAAGAAGAAATTTGATGCGCCTGTGAAGGCGATTGTGGACAAAGAGGGATTGAACAACGCAGCATCGTAGAGATTGATAAATTGAAATGGATTTGAAGAAAGCCGGCCTAACAGCCGGCTTTTAATTGAGGCACGGGACCGTGAAAACGCAGGATGCCGGTAAAAAACTAAATTTGTTTCAAACAGTATTGTTATGAACGGCGAAGCAAGAAAGCTGCATCTTATAGAAGCACTGCTTAAAGTAGAAGATGAAAAAAAACTGCAAGAGATTGAAGCCTTGCTTTTGCAAGTGTCACCGAAATCTTCCACGGGAAAACGACCGGAAGATTTTGCGGGGATTTGGACAGAGGAAGAAGCCGAAGAAATAAAAAAGTATATCGAAGAAGGCTGTGAACAAATCAATCATGATGACTGGAAATAAAGTCATACTCGATACCAACATCATCATCGAGCTTTTTAAAAAGAACGAAAACGTCAGGAGCATCGTTGCAAGAATTGAAATGGTTTGCGTTCCGCTTATTGTACTTGGTGAACTGCGGCTTGGTGCATATCGTTCGAAGAACCCGACAGCTAAAGAAAAGGAAATTGAAGATTTTTTATCAACTTCTGTTTTGCTTTTATTGAACGACCGGACGACAAAAATTTATGCGGGCACAAAAGCAGCATTGTTATTGAAAGGTAGGGCAATTCCAGAGAACGACATTTGGATTGCTGCAATTGCTTTACAGCAAGCCCTTCCCTTTTACACCCATGACGCTCACTTTCGCGAAGTGGACGGACTCCAACTTTTCAATCCGCTTTCCTCTATCTGATACGGCAAAGATTTTCATTCCTCGTTCTCACATCATTTGTAACTTTTGCCCTTCAATCACACAAATCCCATGAGAAAAATTTTTCTGCTCGTTTTATCCTTCGGTTTTATTTCCTCCTTCGCACAGAAAAAGAAATCAACAAGCGAAACCACCAACACTGATTCGCTTCTTTTCTCCAAAGTTAAATACCGGCTTGTTGGGCCCTTTCGCGGCGGAAGAAGTGCAGCGGTAACCGGCAGTTATAGAAACAAAAACACCTTCTACTTCGGCGCAACCGGCGGCGGTGTTTGGAAGACAACCGACGGCGGCAGCAACTGGAAAAACATCAGCGATAAATATTTCGGCGGCACCATTGGTGCGGTAGCGGTTGCGCCAAGCGATGAAGACATCATCTACGTTGGAGAGGGCGAGAATACGATTCGCGGCAATGTAAGCGAAGGTAAGGACGGCATTTGGCGCAGCGATGATGGTGGCCGCACGTGGAAGAACATTGGATTAAAAGACGGCAATCACATCATTCGCATCATCATTCATCCCAAAGATCCCAACACGGTTTGGGCCGGCGTTTTAGGACACGCATTCGGACCCAATGAAACAAGAGGAGTTTACAAAAGCACCGACGGCGGTAAAACCTGGAAGCGTACGCTGTTTGTCAACAACCTTTCAGGCGTTTCGGATATGGTGATGGAACCGGGCAATCCTTCTGTTCTTTATGCAGGAACATGGCGCATGATAAGAACGCCGTACAGCATGGAAAGCGGCGGCGAAGGCAGCGGGCTTTGGAAGAGTACAGACGGTGGCGAAACCTGGACAAATATCTCCTCAAAGAAAGGATTGCCAAAAGGTGTGTGGGGCATTGTTGGCGCGGCCGTTGCGCCGTCCAATCCCGATAAAATTTATGCACTCATTGAAAACCCAAGCGGCGGGATGTTTGTATCAAACGATGGCGGTGAAAACTGGTCGTTAACATCAAGCGACAACAACATTCGGCAGCGTGCATGGTACTATTCTAAAGTTTTTGTTGATCCCAAAAACGAGAACACCGTTTATGCACCGAACGTAAACTTCATGCGCAGCAGAGACGGTGGTAAAACCTTTCAATCCTTGCGAACGCCGCACGGCGATCACCATGATTTGTGGATTGATCCTGCCGACGGAAACCGAATGATTGTGGCCGATGACGGTGGGGCACAAATCTCGTTTGACGGCGGCGAGAACTGGAGCAATTACAACAATCAACCCACGGCGCAATTCTACCGTGTATCAACAGACAATTCATTTCCCTACCGCATTCTCGGTGCGCAGCAGGATAACACAACCGTTCGCATTAAAAGCAGAACAAGCGGTGCAGCCATTACCGAAAACGATTGGGAGCCCACCGCCGGCGCGGAAAGCGGTTACGTGGTTGCCGACCCTCTGAATCCCGATATTGTTTACGGCGGCAATTACGGCGGTTATATTTCGCGGCTTGATCACAAAACGGGAGAGAACCGTGCGGTATCGCCCTGGCCCGATAATCCAATGGGCGCAGGCGCTGACGTGTTGAAGTATCGCTTTCAATGGAACTTTCCCATCTTCTTTTCGCCGCACAATCCAAAGCGTTTGTACACGGCGGGCAACGTGTTGTTTGTAACGGAGAATGAAGGCGCTTCCTGGGAGCAAATCTCACCGGATTTAACCACCAACGATAAATCAAAGCAGGTTGCAAGCGGAGGGCCGATCACCAAAGACAATACATCGGTTGAATATTATTCAACCATCTTCACCGCGGCAGAATCGCCTTACGAAAAAGACTTGTTGTGGACGGGCAGCGATGATGGTTTGGTTTACGTGAGCAAAGACGGCGGCAAGCATTGGGACAACGTAACCCCGGCTTCCGCACCCAAATGGATGATGTGGAATTCGATTGATGCCGATCCTTTCAAAAAAGGTGCGGCTTACATTGTTGGAACACGATACAAACTTGATGATTTCACGCCGTACATCTACAAAACCGAAGACTACGGCAAGACCTGGAAACTCGTTACCGCGGGCATTGCAAAAAATCATTTTGCCCGCGTGCTGCGTGCCGACAAAAAGCGGCAAGGCTTGTTGTATGCCGGCACGGAATACGGCATGTATATCTCGTACGACGACGGCAGGAGTTGGAAGCCGTTTCAATTAAATCTTCCAATGGTGCCCATCACAGATTTAACCATTAAGGAAAACGATTTGATTGTGGCTACGCAGGGTCGGGCTTTTTGGGCAATTGATGATTTAAGCGTAGTGCAGCAGATGAACAGCGAGGTTGTAAACAAACCACTGTACGTGTTTAGCAGTGAACCTGTTTACCGGATGACGAGCGGTGAACGTTTCTCTTTTGGTACACCGCGCAACGCAGGTGCAAATCCGCCGGCGGGTGCGGTTTTGTATTACTACGCAAAAGACGTGAACGATTCAACGAAAGCTTCGGTTACGGTTTACGACAAAGACCGCAAAGAGATCAGAACGTATTCTACGGACGCAAAAGAAGCGAACCGGAAAATGGACGTAACCAAAGGCATCAACCAATTTGTCTGGAACCTTCGTTACCCTGAGTCCGAGCCGATTGAAGGCATGATTTTGTGGAACGGAAATCCCGGCGGCATTGTGGCGCCGCCCGGAAATTATTTTGCAAAAATCAAAGTGGGAAAAGATTCCGCCGAAGTTCCCTTTACGGTAAAAGCTGATCCGAACTACAAAATGTCGGGAGGCGATTACGAAGCGCAGTTTGCTTTTCTGAAAACGGTGCAGGACAAGTTCAACGAAACGCAAAAAGCCATCAAAGACATTCGGTCGCTGCGCACGCAAATCAATGATTTTGTGAGCAAGCAAGGCAGGGACGTTCCTAAGGAAATTAAGTCCGCCGCCGACAGCCTCAACAAACAGTTAACGGCAATCGAAGAAACGCTTTACCAAACAAAGGCAAAAAGCGGACAGGATGTATTGAACTATCCCATTCGCCTGAACGATAAACTGAGCGGCGTGTTTGATGTGGCCAA
Source organism: Flavisolibacter ginsenosidimutans (assembly GCF_007970805.1). GTDB lineage: Bacteria > Bacteroidota > Bacteroidia > Chitinophagales > Chitinophagaceae > Flavisolibacter > Flavisolibacter ginsenosidimutans. The sequence goes on from NZ_CP042433.1 coordinate 4,691,282, forward strand.
CAGCGGCAATGCTTTGCCCAGTAAGCAAGTGCGGGACGTGTACAATGATCTGGCTTCGCAGATTGATGTGCAACTTGCCAAACTGAAAACAATAAAAGAGAAAGGCGTTCCGGCATTTAATGCGCTTATTCGAGAGAAGGCGTTGCCGGTAATAAAACCCACGATGCCCTAAACAAACAACGAATAAAAAGCCCGGCAAAATGTCCGGGTTTTTTATGTAACCGGCCAGGCAAGTTCTGCTCACCGCCAGTTGCGTCGCACACTTGTAGGTTCGGAACTTTATTCAACATTTGCAGGCAGCGGCGCAACGGTTAAGCGGCGCAGCGTCGTTGCTCCGCTGCCGCGTGAAATCTTGCTGAGTACCGATAAGAACGTACAAGTGTGCGACGCAACCAAAGTTTAATAGCTCTACAATTGCCGGTCAACAAAAATCATTTCTTCTTTCCGCTTACGTATTTGCTTCCTTCGAGATAAAACCGGTAATGCCACTCTGCGTGTTCGCCGGCATAATCCACGCCGATGCGCGGCGATGAAAGGAGGTCTTCTTTCTTCACAACAAAACCGTCATCGGCAACAAACAATTCCTTGCTTTGCAATGACAATCCGCATTGCAAAGTGTGAAAGCCAAAGGCTTTTCCCAAACGTCCCGGCCCGCTGGTGATGTTGTCATCCCACTTCTTTTTCCCCGTGCGTTGAAGCATAATATCCTTTCCTTCGAGTGGCTCCACAGCGCGAATCAAAACGGCGTGCGCCACGCCTTCTTTTGCGGTAACGATGTTGAACATTTGATGAATGCCGTAGCACAGGTAAACGTAAGCTCTTCCACCTTCACCAAACATGATTTCTGTGCGTTCGGTGCGGCCTTTCGATGCGTGTGAAGCTTTGTCCAATTCGCCGGCGTAGGCTTCAGTTTCCACAATGCGTCCTGATGTGTATTCGCCGTTAAAATTTGTTGCCAGCACTTTTCCCAACAGGTCTTTGGCAATGGCTACTACGTCGTCGCGCAGGTAAAACGAAAGCGGAAGTTTTTTCATCGTTATAAATTCAAAAACCAACAAGCAAATAGCAAACCGTACCGCTGTTGGCGATTGCCGATTGCTGATTGCCGGTTATATTTACCGGCTATAAAAGCCGCCGTTTGCTCAAAGAAATCATCATCGCCATCCAGTCTTTTTTTGAAGCCCACAATTTCATTCGGAAGCACCGGTTGTGGAAGTGGATCTTGATTCCGGGCCTTGTGTACATGATCTTGTTTGTGGTGGGCATTTATTTTTTTATCAACTCATCGGACAAAGCCGTTACGCTGTTAAGCAACAGACTCGGCATCACCGCCTGGTTGCAACGCCAGGCCAGCGACCTGCTGTATTTTCTGTTTGTGATGGCGGCCATTATGCTGCGGCTCATCTTGTTCTTTTTTTACTTCTCGCTTTTTAAATACTTGTTCCTGATCGTTGGCTCGCCGGTGTTTGCTTATTTAAGCGAGAAAACATCGAGCTTAATTGAAGGAAAAGATTTTCCGTTTTCAACGTCGCAATTGCTGAAAGACATGACGCGGGGCATCCGGCTTTCGGTACGCAACGCACTGTGGCAAACGGTGTACGTGTTTGCTATTTTGTTGCTCTCGCTGTTGCCGCTTGCGGGCTGGATATCGCCGCTTATTGCCTTGTTTATCGAATGTTATTACTACGGCTTTTCCATGCTTGATTACAGCCTTGAGCGAAACCGGCTGCCGGCAAGTGCCAGCATTGATTTCATCGGGCGGCACAAAGGTCTCGCCATCGGCAACGGCCTGATGTTTTACCTTATGCACGTCGTTCCCTTTATCGGTTGGGTATTGGCGCCGGCTTACGCAGTGATTGCCGCTACCTTAAGTTTGTACAAGGTAAAAGGACAAGCAGCAATCGGAAATAAACAATAAGCAATCGAGAAACGGCACTAACACAATAACTCAATATCCCAATATCTTAATATCTCAATAACCTAACCCCAACCATGCCCGCGACAGTTTACCTCATACCCACCGTTTTGTCCGAAGGTGCAACGGACTGTTTACCGGCCTACATTCTGGCGGCAGTAAAGCAATGCAATGTTTTTTTTGTAGAGAACGAACGAACCGCAAGGCGTTACCTGAAATCCATTTGGAAAGAAATGGTGATTGACGATTACGAATGGTTCAACATGAAGGAAGTAACGCGGGAGGTTGAAGCAGGTTTTCTGCAAAAAATTAAGGAAGAAAAAGGCATTGGTATTATCAGCGAAGCCGGTTGTCCCGGCGTGGCCGACCCGGGGCAAACGCTTGTTCATCTTGCACAACAAAAAGGCGTAACCGTTAAGCCCTTGGTTGGCCCAAACTCCATCTTGCTTGCGCTGATGGCCAGTGGCATGAACGGTCAGCGGTTTCAGTTTGCCGGTTACCTTCCTATTGACCTTGCACAAAGAGCAAAGGCGATAAAGGCATTGGAGGCCGAATCAAAGCAAAAAGACTGCACGCAAATTTTTATCGAGACGCCTTACCGCAACAATCAACTGCTGGAAACATTGTTGAAGACTTGCCAGCCGCAAACGCAAATTTGCATTGCCGCGGACATTACAAGTGAAGAAGAGTTCATTCAAACAAAAACGGTGCAGCAGTGGAAGAATGCTTTGCCGCAATTGCACAAGCGTCCGGTAATTTTTTTGTTGTATGCGGGATTGTAAAAGAAATGTTTATTGGACAAGGTGCATTGCTGCTATTGGGCTGGCGTTGCGACGCTCCGTTCAAGGTTCGTATTTCTGTTCGGCAAGCGAACGTGAAAGCATTTGCTGTCGGGTGAGCATTCATTGAACGTCAGCCTTGGTTAAAGATGTATAGTCAAATTGAAAAAAATCTGTTCAGCCCATGTTCGTCAGCCCACATGACGTAAAGCCCGTGTTGCCTGCTGGCGTTTTTGTCGTCAGCATGTTACCAACTCTCAAACCTTGTCCCCTTAAGAAAGTAGTCATAGGAGAAAAGCCGGTCGTTAATTTCTTTTTTCTTCAACAAGTACTGCTTTGTGTCAATCTCGTAATTTTCTCTGGCTTTAAGAAGTTGTTCTAACTCTTGTTTTTTGAGATGTCTTTTTTTGACGTTCTCATAATCTTCCAAGTCTTTTTGCCGCTGCTGAACAACGTCTTCCCGAATTCTGTTCGGGTTTTCCTGATTGGTCGTTCTGTCAAGTGAATGACCATTGCGTTCAATAAATGAAATTGTTTGCCCGAACTCAAAGAATGGCTCTTGCCTTATGTATTGTTCGTAACCTTTTGAACTAAAATGAATGTCGCCTTGTTGGGTGATAATTGTCCAACGGCTATTGCCTTCCTTTTCTATGTCTTCAATTTCAAAAGCATTCCCAAAACCAATGTCAAAATCAAATGCCAGGTCTTGCGCCGATTTGAATACAAGTGTCGCTGGTGCAACCCAAAAGGTAAAAGGCATTCCTTCCAAGTCAGGCTTGTTCCATTGAAGAATATAGTCAATGTCTAACTCTAAATCTTCAGTTAAGCGGATTTTGTAAATATTACAGTCGTGCCAACTCATTTGCTCAAAATCTGCATCTGTCCATACTTGCTTTTCTAGCCTATAGCTCATCTTGAAATTTCAGGTTGTGTTACAGTATGCTTGCGGACAACGTCCAGAGGCTTGCCGAAGTACAGGCATTCCGTGATTCTTCAGCCTCATGCTTGGTTTAAAGTTAAATAGAATTGTTTTGTTCTGCACTTGCACCTCAGCCTGTATTTTGGGAAGCCTGTGTTGTGCGTTCGTTTAGTAAGCCATTCCGCTACTTAGCTGTGTTGAATCATTGACGAGCTCCAACTCGGACCAAGTACAGACTCCATTGCCGCCTTCCAAGTAGCGTACACCTGCAAGTTCAGTATCATCTACTTTTTCTGCCTGGATAACAATTACTAATACTTTTGAGTCGGACTCTCCGTCGATCTGGTAAGCCAATACAGGGATCTGAACATCTAATACTTGATGGTCTTGCCCGTCATTTATATAGAACACAGCACGGCCTTCTATTACATCTTGCTCTGTCGCTATCTTACTTTTGATATGTGGGATTTGCTTCCAAGTAGAAAAGTCAATTGCTTCCCATAGGGCATCTTCATTCATGATGGCTCTTATTTATATGGCGCACAACAGTTATTATGCGCGTCTTTTCCGTAGCGCATTTCTGCCACCAATTTCATCAACTATTTCCAAAGGAACAAGTTGCAGCCGCGTTTTCGTGTTATTCAATTAGCACGGAGCGCCTAACTCTGCAAAACCAATAACACGAAAACGCGGTGGGCTTTCTGCCGTTCGGTTGTTCATTTCGCGTGCAAAGATTGCCGAAAAGCGAACCGAACGCACAAGAGTGCGACGCAACAAAAGCCCAATAAATATTCTGGCTTCTGGTTCATAAAAAAATATCCCGGTTGAAAGAAGAAAAAGTTTTTTCCGTCCAAATCTTCCCTTTAAATCGTCCCGGGGTATCTTCGCCCCGCTAAAAAATACTTATGGTTGATGTAATTCTTGGACTGCAATGGGGCGACGAAGGCAAAGGAAAAATCGTGGACTACTTTGCTTCGCAATACGACGTGATTGCCCGCTTTCAGGGCGGTCCAAACGCCGGGCATACTTTGTATGTGGGCGATAAAAAAATTGTGCTGCACCAAATCCCTTCCGGTGTTTTTCACGAGCAAACGGTTAATTTAATCGGCAACGGCGTGGTGCTTGACCCGGTAACGCTGCGCAAAGAAGCCGACAAGGTTGCCGCCTTTGGCATTGACCTCAAGAAAAATCTTTTCATCTCCGAACGAACGCACCTCATTCTTCCCACACACCGAGCTTTGGACAAAGCCGCGGAACTTTCAAAGGGAGAAAGCAAAATTGGTTCAACATTAAAAGGCATCGGACCGGCTTACATGGACAAGACGGGCCGCAACGGTTTGCGTGTGGGCGATTTGCTGCACAAAAGCTTTACCACGCAATACATTAAGCTTCGGTTGAAGCACCAAAAATTGCTCGACAATTACAACTTCACCGAAGAGATTTCGGAATGGGAAGAAGAGTTTTTTGAAGCCATTGAGTTTTTGAAATCGCTTAACATTGTCAACGGCGAATACTTCATCAACGATAAAATTTCTGCGGGCAAAAAGGTATTGGCCGAAGGAGCACAGGGCAGCATGTTGGACATTGATTTCGGCACTTTCCCTTTTGTAACGTCAAGCAACACAATCTCCGCCGGTGTGTGCAACGGACTGGGCGTGGCACCGCAAAAAATCAAGGAAGTCATCGGCGTAAGCAAGGCTTATTGCACCCGCGTGGGCGGCGGTCCATTTCCTACGGAACTCGAAGATGAAACAGGAGAGAAGTTGCGCAAAGTAGGAAACGAATTTGGCGCTACCACAGGTCGTCCGCGCCGCTGCGGCTGGATGGATTTGGTGGCCCTCAAATATGCGTGCATGTTGAACGGCGTGACGCAAATTGTAATGACGAAAGCAGATGTGCTGGATGCCTTTGAGGAATTAAACGTATGCACGGCGTACGAAATAGCCGGAAGAGAAACAAAGGAGATTCCGTTTCAAATGACACATGCGGCCATTGCGCCAAAATACCAATCTTTCAAAGGCTGGAACTGTGATTCGTCTTCAATTAAAAACGCAGCCAATCTGCCCGCCGAGATGAAAGCCTATATTCAATTTATTAACGGGGCATTGGGTGCAGAAGTAAAATATATTTCGAACGGCCCGGGCCGCGACCAACTAATCAAAATCTGAGCAGAAAAAAAAGGTGCGAAAATTTGGCGGATTGACGTCCTTAAATAAATTTTACACCGACAATTGCAAACAGTTATGGCAGCAGAAATTTTAGTAGAGGAAGTTTCCTCGGGCACAACTTTACTTGACACATTGTTGGCGCAGGCCAAAGGCCGCTCCGCAAAGACAAAGAAGGACGATGATAATGATTTGGACGATGAAGACGTAGCACCAAAGAAAGCGGCAAAAGGTAAAGCTGCAGCCGAGGATGATGACGATGCCGACGACGATGATGACGCGGGTGCAGAAGAAGAAGACGACGACGATTGGGATCCGGACTTTGACGAGTTTGACGTTCCCAAATCCAAAAAAGGAAAAGGCAAAGAAGAAGAGGAAGAAGAAGATTTCAAGCCGGAAGAAGAGGAAGACTTCAGCGACATGGAGCTTTACAATGACAGCGCCGGCGGCGGCTTTGACGATGACGACGATTATTAAATTTGATGGATACAACGCTGAACCAATGCAGTTATAAACTGACTGACGTGCCGGCGTTCAAGAAAAAAGTGCTGAACTGGTTAAAACCGTTCGGCATTTTTTGTTATCTGGACAACCAGGAATACAACAATGCACCGCACCGGCTTGAATGCCTCGTAGCCGCCGGCGTCAGCGATTCCGCAGAAGGCATTGACATTAAAGATGCGGACGATTTCTTCAGCAAAAAACGCTGGCTTTTCGGCCATCTTGCTTATGAACTTAGGAGAAGTCTTTATCCGCTCACTTCGCATAAAGAAGACAAGATTGGGTTTCCGCTTTTTTATTTTTTTGAGCCGCAAATTGTGTTGGAAATAAAGCAGGAACATCTCTTCGTTCATGCCTCTAATCCCGCAAAAATTTTTGCCGACATCATCCATTGCCCGTCCATAACGGAAGGGGAAAATTTTGCTTTGCCAATTGCGCCCAAGGGCCTTTTAAGTAAAGAAGATTACATTGAAAAAATCCGGTCGTTACAAGAGCATATTCTTCGGGGCGATTGTTATGAAATCAATTTTTGCCAGGCGTTTTTTGATTACGAAGCCTCGATTGATCCTTTCACTGTGTTTCAAAAACTGATGGGAGTTTCGCCCAATCCTTTCTCGGCTTTCTATCGGCTGCACGATAAATATTTGCTTTGCGCCAGTCCCGAACGTTTTTTAATGAAGCAGAAAAACCACTTGGTTTCTCAGCCCATCAAAGGCACAATAAAAAGAGAGTTGATTTCGGTTGAAAAAGACGAAGAACTAAAAAAAAAGTTGCGCGAAAGTCCAAAGGAGCAAGCCGAAAACGTAATGGTTGTTGACCTGGTGCGCAACGATCTTACACGTATTTGCAAAGAAAGCTCGGTTGCGGTTGACGAGTTGTTCGGCACTTACACTTTTCCTCAAGTTCACCAAATGATTTCCACGGTTAGCGGAGAATTGAAGAATGGTAGTTCGTTCACAAAAATTGTTGAAGCCATGTTTCCCATGGGCTCCATGACCGGTGCACCCAAGCACCGGGTGATGCAACTGATTGATGAATACGAGCCGTCGGCAAGAGGAATTTTTTCAGGTGCTGTCGGTTACATTAATCCGGACGGCGATTTTGATTTGGCCGTCGTCATCCGAAGTCTTATGTACAATCAAACAAAAAAGATTCTTTCTTACCAGGTTGGCTCGGGCATCACATTTTACAGTGATGCGCAGAAAGAGTGGGAAGAGTGCATGTTAAAAGCCGAAGCCATTCAACGGGTTTTAGAGATGTGAAATGACAGACGTGACACCGTAAGGCCTCTTACGCTAAAGTGTACTTCGGCCTCACGTTTAACTTCTCACGCAAATAAAAAGTGCCGGCTTTGCAGCCAGCACTCAACCTTAAGTGGAAATATTTTTAGTTCTTTACCATACCCAATAAAATGCTGACGGATTCTTGAAGAATGGGCACTTTATTCAAAGTAAACAATTCCATTTTATCATTCGGCAAGCGCAACTCATAAGTGCCTTTTAACGAAAGCTGTTTGTCGAAATTCGGGTTCAGTCTGGCAAATTCAGGCAGACTCATTTTAATGTTGTCGGCAATGGCTTTTGAATGATATTTACCGCTGATGTTTTGCACGGCTATTGAGCCGTCAACAACCGTAGGCGATAGATTCAAATCGTCGGTTTCCGCCTTTGTTAACGTCGTCAGCCCACCTTCGCCTTCCATGATGTAGTGCGTGGCAATAAACTTCTTTACATGGTTGCGGCTCTCGGCCGGAAGATATTGCTGCAAGTCCCAAAAGTTGCGGCTGCCACTGCGTTTAATGGCTGTGTTCACCTTGCCCGGACCGCCGTTGTAAGCAGCAATCACCAACAACCAATCGTTGTACAATTCATACAAATAAGCCAGGTAGCGTGCAGCGGCGTATGTGCTCTTAAAATAGTCGCGACGCTCGTCCACACGGCCGTTTACCCGCAGGCCAAGGTCACGGGCTGTTTCGGGCATCAGTTGCCAGGGACCGCCGGCACCCTTTACCGAAGTGGCACCGGGTTTTAACTCCGATTCAATCACCGCCAGGTACTTCAATTCGGTTGGCAGGTTTCTTTTCTCCAATGCCGACTCAATAATGGTGAAATAGCGTTTGCCGGTGATTTTTAAACGGGCTAAATTTTCACCTTCCTCTTCCATGTAATCCTGTACAAACGAAACGGCTCTGGGATTGAGTTTGGCGAACTGAAAATCGCTTTCGGTGCCTTGTTCAAAGAGATCTTTAAAACCAAGTTTGGGATCTGTTTTCAGGAGTTCAACGTCGGTGGTATCGCTTTGGTTGCTCGTTCCGCGAAGCGGAGTGGCGGCTGCGTAATCCCTCAATAAAAAACTGACGAGAATGGTAGCCAACAACAGGAGTTTGTTCATCACAATCTTTTTAGGATGGTTAGCCAAAAACACACGGGAAACTTACTCTCTCTCTGATTGTTGCATCAGTTGATGCGAAAAGCGGTGCAAACATACCTCATTTTGGGGAGAGGAGAGCACTTGAAGTCCAAAAGGAAGGTTAGAGGAATGTTTAAAAAGCGGTAAACTAACAGCGGGCACACCCGTAAGATTTGCAAAAACGGTAAAAACGTCGCCCATGTACATGGCTACTTTATCCTCATTTTTTTCGCCCAGTTTATAGGCAACAGATGGAGCATTTGGCGCCAGAATAAAATCAAAATCGTTGAAAATGAGAGATGTTTGTTGCTGCAAAAGCCTGCGGACCTGTTGGGCTTTGGTAAAATAAGCATCGTAATAGCCGGCACTTAAAACAAAGGCGCCAAGCATGATGCGGCGTTTTACTTCGCTGCCAAAACCAATTTTACGGGCTTGTTGATAAAATGCTGCAAGATTTTGAACAGCCCCGTCCTGCTTTGGGCCGTACCGAACGCCGTCGTAACGCGAAAGGTTACTGGACGCTTCGGCAGTGGTAAGAATATAATAGGTGGGAACAATGTAGTCGGTCAATGCGAAAGTCACCGCCTCAATTGTATGGCCTTCTTCTTTTAGCTTTTGCAATCTCTGCTGAATGGCTTCGGAAATTTCCGGGTCAATGGAAGGGTGGTTTACCCATTCGGGGAAATAAGCAATGCGGTATTTTTTGCTTTCGCTTTGCACGGATGACCAATCCGGTGTTTGTGTAAGAGCCGTGCTGTCAAAATCATCCGGTCCTGCAATGACTTCTAAAATGATTGAAGCGTCACGGGCAGTATTCGCTAAAACACCAATTACATCAAAGGAAGAAGCATAAGCAATCAGGCCGTGACGTGACACGCTTCCGTAAGAAGGCTTTATTCCAACGACACCACAAAAATCTGCCGGCAGACGAACGGAACCGCCGGTATCGCTACCTAACGAAACCATGCAAAGACCGGCTTTTACAGCGGCCGCGCTTCCTCCGGAAGATCCACCGGGAACGTGTGCCGCGTTGTTCGGATTGATGACCGGCCCGTAAAACGAATTCTCGTTGGTAGAACCCATGCCAAATTCATCGCAATTCTGGCGGCCAATGATAATGGCGCCTTCCTGCAATAACCTTTCAACGGCGGTAGACGAATAAAGCGAGGTGAAATTTTGAAGAATGCCCGATGCGGCGGAAAGTTTGTGGCCTTTGTAGCAGATGTTGTCTTTTAAACCAATAACCACACCGTGAAGCCTGCCTTTTTTTTCTGCACCATCTAAAGATTCGGCGCGGGCCAATGCCTCGTCGGCAAAGACCTCTACAAAAGCATTTAAAGAAGATTGTTCCTGTATGCGGGAAAGAAAGTGTCGTACCGCCTGTGTGCAAGTGGTACGACCGCTGTATAAATCTGCGTGATAATGTTCAATGGAAGAAAACGAAAACAAACCTTAACGAAAATGGCGAAAGATGAAGATTAAGGTTGTGTTTGCGAAGGCGTGCTTGTAGTGTTCGAAGTCGTCGTTGTGCTGGAAGAACGGGTATCGTTTACGCCGCTTTCAATTTCTTTGCGCACGTTGTCTTTCGCATCGTTAAACTCACGAACGCCACGGCCCAGGCCACGCATCAGTTCGGGAATTTTTTTACCACCAAACAGCAGCAGCACAATGATGAGGATGATCAGAATTTCATTAAAACCTAAAGGTCCCATAAAATGGATTTAAAAAATGAAAGAATAGTGTTCAAAGGTATTTCAAAAAAAGGCGGTTGTCCGTTATTTTTTTGCAATAAAAAAGCGGAAGTCTGACCTCCGCTTTTTTATAAAGTTTAAAAAGATTACGCTGTTGCTTTTGCGGCAACGGCTCTTTTCTTTTCCTGGATGCGTGCCGATTTGCCACTGCGTTCGCGCTGATAGTAAAGCTTGGCACGGCGTACGCGGCCGGCTTTGTTTACCACAACGGAGTCAATGTTGGGCGAGAAGAAAGGGAACAACCTTTCTACGCCAATACCGTCGGAGATTTTGCGAACGGTAAATGATGCAGTAGCGCCTTCACCCTGGCATTTGATCACATCGCCGCGGAATGACTGGATACGTTCTTTGTTTCCTTCAATGATTTTATAGTTGACGGTAACGTTGTCACCGGCTTTAAACTTGGGTAAGCTTTTCTTGTTGGTCAACTGCTCGTGTACAAAAGCAACAGCGGCGTTCATAACTCAGAATTTTAGGGAGGCAAATGTAGGGGAAAGATTCCGGATTCGGGATTTGCAATTAGAGATTTTTAGCCGGAACCTGGATTTTATGAGATTTTAAGGAATTTGTCTGAACCGTGATTTGGGTGGATGAAAAGGATTTGCTGGAAATAAAAGAGTCGTTCATCACCGAACGACTCTTGCTTTATAAGATTGTTTTTATTTCCTCCTAATCCTCAAAACCTCGCCATGTCACGGTTCAGACATTACCTTGCCACGTTTACCGCCCGCTTTTCCCGAATCACGGTCACTTTAATCTGCCCCGGATAAGTCATTTCGGTTTGAATTTTTTGGGCAATATCAAAGGAAAGCTTTTCGCTGTCGCCGTCTGTTACTTTGTCGGCTTCCACAATCACACGCAACTCGCGTCCGGCCTGAATGGCGTAGGCTTTTTCAACGCCGTTGTAGGCTTGCGCAAGGTTTTCCAATTCTTTAATGCGTTGCAAATATTGCTGCATGATCTCGCGGCGTGCTCCCGGACGTGCACCGCTAATTGAGTCGCAGGACTGGATAATAGGAGAGATGACAAACTGCATTTCCATCTCGTCGTGGTGAGCGCCAATGGCGTTTACAACGGCTGGTACTTCGCCGTACTTTTCGGCCAGTTTTGCTCCCAGCAAGGCATGACTCAATTCTGTTTCCTCATCCGGCACTTTGCCAATGTCGTGCAACAAGCCGGCACGTTTTGCAAGCTTAGGATTCAAGCCCAGTTCAGCGGCCATGATGCCGCAAAGATTCGCTACCTCCCGGCTGTGCATCAGCAGGTTTTGCCCGTACGATGAGCGGAAGCGCATCTTGCCCACGAGCCTTATTAATTCTTTATGCAAACCGTGAATGCCCAGTTCAATTACCGTGCGTTCGCCAATTTCCATGATTTGTTCTTCCAACTGGCGCTTTGTTTTTTCGACCACTTCTTCAATGCGGGCCGGGTGAATGCGGCCGTCGGTTACGAGGCGCTGCAAACTGAGGCGGGCAATCTCGCGGCGCAACGGATCAAAGCAGGAAAGAATAATGGCTTCGGGAGTGTCGTCCACAATCAAATCCACACCGGTGGCGGCTTCTATGGCGCGAATGTTCCGGCCTTCGCGACCGATGATCTGACCTTTAATCTCGTCGCTCTCTAAATTAAAAACGGTAATGGCGTTTTCAATGGCTTGCTCGGCGGCTGTGCGCTGAATGGATTGGATGATGATTTTGCGGGCCTCCTTGTTGGCCTTCTGCTTGGCCTCGTCAATAATTTCCTGCTGAAGACCGAGGGCTTGTGAATGCGCTTCTTGTTTTAAACTTTCAACAAGTTGGGCCTTGGCTTCGTCAGCCGTGAGGTTGGCCAATTTTTCCAAGCGGCGGGTGTGTTCTTCCTGGTGCTTTTCCAATTCAGCCTGCTTCAGGCTAATCACGTCCATCTGGCGGGTAAGATTTTCTTTGATGGCGTTGTTCTCTTTGATCTGCCGCTCTAACTGTTCTGTTTTTTGGTTAAGCCCTTGTTCTTTTTGCCGAATGCGGTTTTCGCCTTCGCCTACTTTTCGGTTGCGCTCCAGCACTTCTTTTTCGTGCTCCGCTTTCAGTTGCACAAACTTTTCTTTGGCCGATAATTCTTTTTCCTTTCGAACGGTTTCGGCGCGGAGTTCGGCTTCTTTGATCAGGTTTTGTGCGTGGAGTTCGGCTTCGTCAACTTTCCTTTTTGTGTCTTTGGCAAAGATGAACTTTCCCGCAACGATGCCCACCGCGAGGGCGACGACGGCAATGATCAGGGTCGCTATACTGAGTTCCATTAATCAATTGTTTTTATTGTTTTGTTTGGGTAGATGATCTTCCCTTCTTTCAAAAAAGGAAAGTGAGCGAAGATAGAGAAAGCAGGCCGATTTCGGACAGGCCAGCAGAGGCCGGCTTGCTGGAAAGTAAATTGCAAAAGAACTCGCATGGCTTCGCTAAAAATAGAATCCCATCCTTTTGCGTCTTTTGTTCCATCACCGATGAAATGTTTAATCATTGGCAGCTTTCCGGGCAAGGAACAAACACGCGGCAGCCTAGACGAAAATGCCTGGTTTTACGGTTCGCCCTACAACCAGCTTTGGCGCATACTGGAACAGGCTTATGACCGCGGGTTAAAAACAAAAAACGACAAGCAACAATTGTTTGAAGAAGCCGGCATCGGCATGACCGATATTTTTAAATCCATTATTCGCACGGCGGGCAGCAACCTTGACGAGAATTTGCAGATAGTGGAGTACAATAAGGATGAAATTGAAAAAATTCTAAAGGCCTTTCAGCCGCAGGTATTTTGTACCAGCCGTTTTGTGGAGAAGGAATTTAAAAAAATGTTTCCGGCTTATGCGGCGGTAGATGTTTTGCCTTCGCCATCGCCGCGGTATTTTAAATTAAGCATTGCACAAAAGGCGGAGATTTATAAAAAGAAGTTGCCGCCGGCGAAAAAAGCCGATTAACTGCCACTGCGTTCCAGCGCCGTATCAATTAAATTTTCCAGCGTTTGCAAGCGGCTGCTCACGTTGTCCATGTTCATTACATTGGTGATGGCCGCGTTTTGCTCCGTGGCAAACCAAACCAGTACCATTGCAATGTAATCCTGCATGTCCTTGCCGGCAAACATGGTTTTGAATTCAACGATTTTATCGTTGATGGTTTTGGCCGTTTTGCGCACCACTTCTTCGTCCTTGGGTTGGATGCGTACGCGATAACTTCGATCGCCGACGACGAGGTTAAGAGGAATGAGTTCTTCGTTCATAATAAAAGCTATCAGCTATCAGCTATCAGTTGTCAGTACAGAGCAGAGTATAATTTGTCGTATCTCGTGACTCGTAGCTGAAAGCCGATGGCCGATAGCTTTTTATTGACTTAAATACGCAATGGTCTTGTCTATCTCTTTAATGTACTTGTTCAGCTTTCGCTCAAAGGTTTTTTTATCCTTGTCGTTCATCTGCCCTGCCGCCATTTTTAAAATAGAGATTTGTTGTTGCAGTTCATCTGCCTTGCTTAAAGCTGCCGCCTCCTTTCCTTTCCATTCTTCTATTTCTTCGCGCAGCTTATCGTTCTCTCTTTCCAAACGGTTGTGCTGCCGCAAAAGGTTTTGCAGCTTTTCGTAAAGCGTCGTAAACTGCTGGTCAACGGTCATTGCTTGCGGATTTCAGCACCAAGAGACTTTTCCAAGGTTGCCATGATTTTATTCATCCAGCCATCAATTTCTTTATCCGTCAGGGTTTTTTCTTCGTCCAGAAAAGTAAAGTTCACGGCCAGTGATTTTTTGTCTTTGCCCAATTTATCGCTTTCAAAAACGTCAAACAATCTCACGTCGCGCAACTGCGGCAAGCGAAGTTTCTTCACGCTTTCCTGAACCTCGCCGTAGTACATATCCTTTGGCACAATCATCGCCAGGTCTCTTTCTACTGCAGGGTATTTTGGAATCTCTTTAAAAGCAATTTTACTGCCTGCATTTTTTAGCAAAACATCCCAATAAAAATCCGCAAACAAAACCTGCTGCTTCACGTCGAATTTACCCGCCAGTGATTTTTTTACGCTGCCGATTTCCCCGGCTTTTTCCTTTCCAATGAAAATGTTCAGCGAAGAATCCAAATCGGCGTTGTCGCCCTTTTCTAACGCAACACCTTTTACGTTCAGCGCTGTCAATAATGATTGTGCAAGGCCTTTCAGATAATAGACGTCAACGGGCACGCCTTTGCCTTTCCAACTGTTTTCGTTCAGTTGTCCCGTTGCGTAAAGGCACAAGTGATTTATTTCTACATATTCGCCAACCCCTTTTGTGCCGTAGGTTTTGCCAAATTCAAAAAAGCGCAGGTTGTTGTTTTTGCGATTGAGATTAAACTGGATCACTTCCAGCGCCGTGTACATCATCGAAGGGCGCAAGGCATTCAGTTCGTTGCTTAAGTTGTTCAGCAACTTCACTGCGGTCGTTGATTCCTCTTCTGTAAAATACGCGGCATTGGTAATGGAGTTGGTCAGAATTTCGGTAAAGCCGGCACCGGTTAAAACACCGGAAATCTTTTCTTTCCTGCTTTCGGCTTTGTAATCTTCCTCCACCGATGGCGTGATGGTGATGGACGTAGGAATGTCAATGTTGTCCAAGCCATCAATGCGCAAAATCTCTTCTACCACGTCGGCCTGTATCGTCACGTCGGGTTTGTGATACGGCACTTGCAACGCAATGCTTTCTGCGTCGTCTTTCACTACGCTGAATTGAAGACTTTCCAAAATGGCTTTTACGCTTTCGGGCGGATAAACTTTGCCGCTTAATTTTTTTAAGAAAGCATAGGACAGTGTTACTTCTTTTTTTGCTTCCGGCGATGGATAAACGTCAACGATTTCTGATGCAATAGAACCTCCGGCAATCTCTTTCATCAACATTGCGGCACGCTTCAATACGGTCACAGTGTTAGCGATGTCAATGCCTTTTTCAAACCGCGTAGCCGCATCGGTGCGCAAGCCGTGGCGAAAGGATGTTTTGCGAATGGAGATCGGATTGAACCAGGCACTCTCTAAAAAAATATTTTTTGTCTTTTCCGTTACGCCGCTGTGCAAACCGCCAAACACGCCGGCAATGCACATCGGTTCGGAGGCATCGCAGATTATCAGGTCTTCGCTGTTTAACTTGCGTTCTTTATCGTCAAGTGTTATGAAAGAAGTGCCTTCGGGCAATGTTTTTACCACCACTTCCTTTCCGCCGATTTGGTCGTAATCAAAAGCGTGCAGCGGCTGGCCGGTTTCGTGCTGAATAAAATTGGTAATGTCAACGATGTTGTTGATGGGGCGAAGGCCAATTGCCTTCAATCGTTCCTGCAACCACTTCGGCGATTCGGCTATGGTTACGTTCGCAAGGCAAACACCCGAATAACGTTTGCAGGCTTCGGCATTTTCAACCCGTACTTTAATATTTAAGGAGGTATTGTCAACGGCGAAATTCGTTTGCGGCAACACGGGTTTTGCTTCGATTTTATCGTGATGCGTGAGATAGGCGCAAACGTCTCTGGCCACGCCCCAGTGACTCATCGCGTCCATGCGGTTTGGCGTGAGGCCAATTTCATAAATCACATCGCTGAACGGTTTGAAATAATCCGCGGCGCTCGTGCCTACTTTCGCATCACTCGGCAATACCATGATGCCTGCGTGAGAAGAGCCCAAACCAATTTCGTCTTCCGCGCAAATCATGCCGTAGCTCTCTACACCGCGAATCTTGGCCACCTTCATCGTAAGCGGTTCGCCGCCGGTTGGATAAATGGTTGTGCCCACCGTTGCCACCACTACTTTTTGACCGGCAGTCACGTTGGGTGCGCCGCAAACAATCTGCAACGGTTCGCCACCAACCGAAACTTTCGTGAGCTTTAATTTATCGGCATTCGGATGCTGGTTTGCTTCCAAAACTTCACCAATCACCAATCCTTTCAGTCCGCCTTTCACTTCTTCAAAACGTTCCATTTTTTCTACTTCCAGTCCTACGGAAGTAAGAATCTGCGAAAGCCGCTCGGGATTGAGTTTTACGGGCAAATAGGTGCTGAGCCAATTATAAGAAATCGTCATTGTTACGTTTCGTTGAAATGCGGCAAAGATAGGAGTTTGACTTGTCGAAGCCGGAAGGCGAAGGCCTTTGCGTTGTGTTTTCCGGTAGATGTTTGTTATCTTAACGGTTCCTTCCTATCCAACGCCGTTTCGGTACTTCGTTGAAAGCTGCAACACAAATTTTTTAACCTCAAAATCGAACACATGAAACGTTCAAACCTCTTGCTGACCGTGGCGCTTTTTGCGCTTGCCTTTGGTGCGTTTGCGCAAAGCCCGAAACCGGCCGTCAACAAAATGACGAACATGCCGTACAAAGTGGAAAACACCAACCTGAAATTTGGCAGCAGCATGTATGCCATGCAGGTATTGCAGGCATGGAAAGCCTGGGACGATAACGAGTTGGATAAAATGAGTGGCATGTTTTCCGATGATTTTTGGGGCACCCTGGCCGATGGCACCGTGGTTAAAGGAAAGGAAGCCTTTCTAAAAGGAGGAACGGAATACCGCAGTAGTTTTTCTTCTGTGTCCAGTGAAGTAATTGCCTGCACCACTTTAAAAAGTGCCGAGCACCCCGATAACGACGCCGTTGTAATTTGGGGAAGAGAAACCGATGTCAAAAAAGACGGAACCTCACAAAAGGCGGCCCTTCACGAAGTGTGGTTTTTTAACAAGGCCGGGAAGGTGTTTGAGTTTCACCAGTATGCCTCGCCCATAAAAGAAGAAATGAAATAAGGCTCTCTTTTAGCGTTTAAGTGCCCTTGCGTTTGCAGGGGCTTTTTATTTACGGTTTGCCCATAGCAAACGAGACATACCTGCTCACTGGCTGTTAGGGATGCGATACTTCGACTGCTCTCCATAAACGACACAAAGCACAACAAATAGATGAACCCATAATCCGTAAAACTTCTTTTCTCCTTTGCCCTTTGCGAAAAATTATTCTTTCGTACCTCCAAAAAAAATATCACTTTTAATTATTCCTCTTACCAAAACTACATTTGCTTCATGCTTGTAAAAACCTTTGGCAGTGCGGTGTACGGCGTCGAGGCCATTACCATCACAGTAGAAGTAAACTGGATGGGTTCAGGCCTTGGTACCGTCATTGTGGGCCTTGCCGACAACGCCGTCAAAGAAAGCATGCAACGCATCGAAAGCACGTTTAAAGTCATTGGCAAAGAAATGACCCGCACCCGCGTCGTCATTAACCTCGCACCGGCCGACCTTAAAAAAAGCGGAACCGCTTTTGACCTTCCCATCGCCGTCGGCATTTTGGCCGCTATCAAGCAATTAAAAAACGGTGAGGCCATTGACAAGTACATCATCATGGGAGAGTTGAGTTTGGACGGCGAAGTGCGTCCCATTAAAGGCGCCTTGCCCATTGCCATTCAGGCCCGCAAGGAAGGTTTCAAAGGACTGATAGTGCCCAAAGTAAATGCAAGGGAAGCGGGCATGGTGAACAACTTAAACGTTTACGGTGTTTCGCATATCAACGATGTCATTCAATTTTTTGAAAGCGAAGAAAAAAGCCTGGAGCCAACAACGATCAACACCCGCGAAGAATTTTTTCACTCGCAATACGATTTTGAAGCCGACTTTGCCGATGTAAAAGGGCAAGAAAACATTAAACGGGCATTAGAGATTGCGGCGGCTGGCGGGCACAACGCAATCCTGATTGGCCCGCCCGGCGCAGGAAAAACAATGCTGGCGAAACGATTGCCCACCATACTTCCACCTTTGAGTTTGCACGAAGCCCTGGAGACGACAAAGATTCATTCCGTAGCGGGCAAACTGCCGGAGAACACAACGCTAGTTTCAAAGCGTCCGTTTAGAAGCCCCCATCATACGATTTCAGATGTGGCATTAGTTGGCGGCGGCGGCATTCCGCAACCCGGCGAAATATCGCTGGCGCACAACGGTGTTTTGTTTTTAGACGAATTGCCGGAGTTTAAGCGGCAAGTATTGGAAGTGATGCGTCAACCAATGGAAGAACGAAGAGTAACAATCTCCCGTGCGAAAGTGGCGGTTGATTTTCCCGCATCGTTTATGCTGATTGCTTCGATGAATCCCTGCCCTTGCGGCTTTTACAATCATCCCGAAAAAGAATGCACTTGTCCGCCCGGCGCGGTGCAAAAGTATTTAAACAAAATCTCCGGTCCTTTGCTTGACAGAATTGATTTGCACGTAGAAGTGACGCCGGTTCCTTTCAGCGAATTGTCCACCTTAAAACCGCAAGAGACTTCGGAAAGCATTCGCGAAAAAGTGATGAAGGCGAGAGAGATTCAGGCGGAACGTTACAAAGGCCACAAAGGGATTTATTGTAATGCGCAAATGAGCAGCAAAATGCTGAAAGAAATTTGCGTTATCAACACAGCCGGACAGGCTTTGTTGAAGAAAGCCATGGAGCGTTTGAATCTTTCGGCACGGGCTTATGACAGAATTTTAAAAGTTTCCAGAACCGTTGCCGATTTAAGCGGGAGCGAAGACATAAAAATTGAACATCTTGCGGAAGCAATACAATACCGGAGTTTAGACAGGGAAGGTTGGGCAGGATAACAGAGTAGTGAATCAGGCAGAAGGCAACAGCATGAAATTGTAAAGAACAAATGAAGAAACTGAACTTTATCGAAAAGTGGTTGTTGCGGCAACGCGATTACGACAAGTACAAAAACTACAAATACGAACTGCGCTTAAGCAGAACCTCTCTTTTTACACCGCCTGATTTCCCCGCAAAATCCGATTATCATTTTAAGCACAGCGGCAATGCCGGCGACATTATTTATTCGTTGCCCACGGCTTATGCCATTGCCGGCGATGCACGCATTCATTTTCACCTAAGCCTGGAAGGGAAAGGCGTTTACGGCAAATCGCCGCACCCGCTTGGGGATAAAATGCTCACTGAAAGAATGGTGGCCATGCTGTCGCCTTTGCTTACTGCACAACCAAAAATTGCTTCGTGCAGCGTGTATCAACCCGACGATGTTATTGACGTTGATTTGGACCTGATGCGCAGTCATCCCGTTTCCATGAACGCGGGCCACATTGCCCGTTGGTATTTTTATGTGTTTGCCGTTAATGCCGACCTGGGCAAGCCCTGGCTTTTTGTACAACCCGACAACAGCTTGAATGATTATATTGTTGTAGCCCGCAGCCAGCGTTATCACCAGCCCGGGATTGATTATTCTTTCCTGAAAAAATATCCGAAGCTTTTGTTTATGGGTGTTGAACAAGAGTGGAAAGAAATGAAAGAAATGCTTCCTTCAATTGAACACTGCCCCGTCAATGATTTTTTGGAATTGGCTCAAATCATTGCCGGCAGCAAGTTGTTCATCGGTAATCAGTCTTTTCCATTTGCCATTGCCGAAGGCTTAAAAACAAAACGTCTGCTCGAAGTTTACTGGCGTGCACCAAATGTAATTCCCGAAGGACCGAACGGTTATGACTTTTATTTTCAGCCGCAATTTGAAAAATTGGTGAAGCGATTGGCCGAAGAATAATTTCGACGAAATTGCTGTTGTCTGGTTAATGTTTTGCTTCTTTCGCAAAAGCATTATTTGTTGCGCCGTTTTTGAAAGGCCTTGTACTTCCATTTTTCAATTTTGTAACGGAGATAATTGTATGGCAGTTTTTTGATTTCCGGTACTTGTGGAATTACATCTTTTAATGCTTCATTCACCACCTTGCTGCTATATTCACGACAGGCCCGCAGGTATTTGTATCGAATGATGTTTCGTAATTCTTCTTCCGGTAAATATTCCCGAACGGCCGCAAAACGTTTGTCTGACAAATAAGTGTGAAACAACAAAATATCATCGCCCCAAAGCGAACGCAGGCTGCGCTTGAGTGAAGCATCTTTTTGTGTTGCGCTAGTATTGGTGCTCGTTTGCGAGCTGCCGTGTATGCGAAAATGCGCCAGCGTTTCCGGCGTAAATGCAATGCCGTTGAGAAGTGCGGCTCGTACCGCAAATTCAAAGTCTACCGACTGATAAAACCGGGCATCAAAGCCGCCTGCCCGTTGCAATACGCTTTTGTGAAAGAGCAGGCAAGTCGGTTCACCAATAATGTTTTCGGTGCCGTACATTGCTACTTGCTGTGCAAGAATTACTGGCGTGATCAATCCTTTGGAAAAAACTTTTTCGGCTTTGTTGGCAATCTTAATATACGCAAGCGTTGCTGCCGGTGCATTGGCTTCGACAATAAAATCTCTCCGGCAAAATGCAATGGCGGCGTTGGTTTCGCGGCACAAGTCCATTAGTTTTTGCACGCAGTCGGGTTCAAGTATGTCGTCTTGAAAAAGAAATTTTATCCAGGAATGTTTTGCCTCTTCCACGCATTTGGTCCAGTTGGCTACCATTCCGCCGGAAGCCGGGTTTTTTAGAACACGAACATTGTCGTGCGTTGTTGCAAAACTGTTGGCGATGATTAATGTATTGTCGGTTGAGCCATCGTCAACCACCAGAACTTCAATTTCAGGATAGGTTTGCTTTACCGCCGACTGAAGCGCCTCTTGCAGATATTTTTCGCCGTTATAAGCAGGAATGCAAATGGATACCCCTTGTTCAGTTGTCACACCAATTGGTTTTACGCGAAAGTATTGTAAACCTCTATGTACTCTTCCGCGGCGCGGTGCCAACTGAATTTTTTTGACTGTTGCACAACGGCTTCGGCTTTTTTTGTTTCGCTGTAATCCCTCATGCCGTTGGCGAATTGTTCTCGCATGATATCCGCATTAAAATTTTTGAAGTAGTAAGCTGCATTGCCGCCAATTTCGGGCAGGCAGGTTTCGGTGGAAAGAAATACCGGCTTGCCGTAATGCATGGCTTCCACTACGGGCAAGCCAAAACCTTCGGCAAACGAAGGAAACAAAAACGCCTCGCAATGCTTGTAGTACCAATGCTTCTCGCCTTCGCTCACCGGCCCAATAAGATGAACACGATCTTTTACGCCGAAGTTTTTTGCGGCTTCCAAAATCTTTTCGCCGTATGCTGTTTGATGCAAACCAGCGATGATCAATTCATAGTCGTTGTTCACAAGCAGCGGCGGCAGCACGTGAAAATTTTTTCGCGGGTAAAGCTGGCCGATGGAGAAAAGAAAAGGATGCCGCGGAATGTTTTGCGGGGGTTGAATTTGATCTTCCGGTAAAAAAGAAGCGCCGTTGTAAATCACCCGTTGCGGTTTATCTTTTATAGGCAGAAATTCGTTGGCCACATCCAAAGCGTATTGCGAAATGCCCACGATGTAATCGGCCCGGTGCGCCCTTTTTCTTATTTCGCCAAGCACCCGTTTGTTCCGCCGCGGATTGTCTTTTTCTTCGATTAAAAAGTTGAGATCGTGAATGGTATAAACCACTTTTACTTTTTTGGAAAAAGGTTTGTACCAGGAAAGTGTTGTGGTTACATGCCAAACATCAAACTTGCCGGTGCCAAAGCGAAAAAATTTATCTACCGAGCGGTGCTTTTCGTACTGAACTCCGGGGCCAAAAATGCCTGCGTCCTTTTCCGGCACGTAAAAATGAAGCCGCATGTCCTCGGGCTGCGCATCGGCCAGACATTGCCCCAGTTCTTTCGAAAAAATGTACAAGCCGTTGTAAGGATTGTGCTTCAGGCGGTGCATGTCAATGAGAACATTTTTCATTGCTGAAACGATTTATACTTGCCCGCCAAAGCTTTTTTTTGTAGCAATGCGGAAGCATCCTTTGTGCATTTTGAGCTTCTTTTAATGAAACCGCCGGCTGTTAAAATTTGCCGGCACCGGCAAATATCCGCGTTAAATTCAGACAGTCAAAGCCCTTAGCTTTACGGAATGAAAATTTTATTTCAGTACCTCAAGCCCTATAAATGGCTGGTGTTTCTGGTGCTGTTTTTGGCAGCGCTTAACATCGGCTTCTCGCTCATTGATCCCATCATTTTTGGTAAGCTCATTGACCTTGCGGCTTATCACCAAAAAGAAACATTCTTTCACAGCTTTCACGATTATTTGTTCATCCACGAAAAGCTTCCCACGCGGGCCACGCCGCAAAAGCCCGCCGGCCTGATTATGATTTACGGCGTAATGTGGTTGCTGCTGGCTTCCATTACTGTGGCCATGGTCAGCCGCATTGCCAAAAGCTTCCAGGATTATTTTTTGAACGTCATCGTGCAAAAATTTGGCGCCAAAGTTTTTACCGACGGCTTGCAACACGCCATGAAACTGCCTTACCAGGAATTTGAAGACCAGCGCAGCGGCGAAACCCTGAGCATTCTTACCAAAGTGCGCACCGATACGGAACGCTTCATGAACAATTTCGTAAACATACTGTTTACGGTAGTGGTGGGCATCGTGTTCGTGGCCGTTTTTGCCGCACGCATTCATTGGTCGCTGCCCCTGATTTATTTCGGCGGTATATTCCTACTTATTGTTATCTCTAACCTATTGAGTAAAAAAGTAAAAGCCATTCAAAAAATTATCGTTGCCCAAACAACTTCGCTTGCCGGAACAACAACCGAATCGTTGCGCAACATTGAGCTGGTTAAAAGCCTGGGCCTCACGCAGCAGGAAGTGGAGCGTTTGAACAAAAACACGTATAAAATTTTAGGCCTTGAACTCACCAAAGTCAAACGTGTCCGCAGCATTGGCTTTGTGCAAGGCACTTTTGTGAACACGTTGCGCCAGGTAATTTTGTTTATGCTGATGTGGGTGGTGTTTGGCGGTTCGCTCAGTGCCGGTGAACTGGCCACGATGCAAATTTTTTCCTTTTTTGTTTTTGGACCTTTGCAAGAAATCGGCAACATCATTTTAAGCTACCGCGAAGCCGAAGCCTCACTGAATAATTTTAAAAGCCTGATGGAGAAGAAACCCGAAACCGAGCCGGCACAAGCAAAGCATCCCGGACCTGTGCGAACACTGGAGTTTCGGAAGGTTTCGTTTAAACACAAAACCGCGCAACACAAAGCCATTGACAACATTAGCTTTGAAACCAAAAAAGGTGAAACGATTGCCTTTGTGGGACCTTCAGGTTCGGGCAAAACAACGCTGATGAAATTGCTGGTGGGTTTGTACCGGCCACAGGAAGGCAATATTTTTTACAACGGTCTTGACGAGAACAGCATTCATTTTGACGACCTGCGCAAACAAATTGGCTTTGTAACGCAGGACACGCAACTCTTTAGCGGAACGATAAAGGAAAACTTGTTGTTTGTAAATCCATCGGCAAGCGAAGAGGATTTGCTGGATGCCTTGACCAAAGCCTCTTGCCAAAATCTTTTACAACGTGCGGAAAAAGGCATTGAAACAATGATTGGCGAAGGCGGGTTAAAATTATCGGGCGGGGAGAAACAGCGCTTGTCCATAGCCCGTGCCTTGCTTCGTCATCCTAATCTTTTAATTTTTGACGAAGCCACGTCGGCCCTCGATTCGCTCACCGAAGAAGAAATCAACAAAACCATTCGAAACGTTTCGTCGCTGCAAAATCAGATTACCATTTTGATTGCACACCGTTTAAGTACCATCATGCACGCCGATAGAATTTATGTGTTGGAAAGAGGCGTGGTGATTGAAACCGGCACACACGAATCATTACTGGGTGAAAAAGGATTGTATTATGCCATGTGGCGCCAGCAAATTGGTGAACGCAAGAACACGGTAAAAACAGAAAAGATATTGCAGTAAAGTCTATGAGGTTGCTTTTTGCCCCAAGTCTTTTTTGTTGCGTGAATAGTAGACAAACATCATTAGCAAAATCAAGCCGTAAGCAGCAATGTTAAACGTATCATGATGGCTCAACGTTGAAAAGTTGGGCCATTTATTTTTTATGGCAACAAGAAGCAAGGCCACACGCAAACAGTTAATGAACCAAATGCAAAACAAACCGCCCAGGCACCAATAAATTTTTTTTCGCCATGGCGTTGTATCGGCAAAAGCAAAAGCGGCCCAAAAACTCATAAGTTCTAATCCAACACAAGCCCAAGCCATAAAAAGCTTTCCGCCGGTTGCTATTTGCAGCGTGGAATTATCAAAAAAATGCGATTTTACCCCGAACAGTTGGGCGATAAAACTGGCTGTTTGCAGAATTGACATCTTCAGCCAAGAAACATAGTTAAGATAATGTTCTACAAACGGGCTGTAATAACCACCGGGTACAATTAAACCAATAACCAGCCAATTCATTAACCGGAAGAAAAGATAGAAAGCCAGCAGGCGCAAAAGAAATTTAACGACGTAGGACGTATCGAAAATTTTTGAAAGGGTAAGGTTTGGTTTGTTTATCATGGCAATGCGTTCAGGTAATTGAGAAAATCAGCAGCGCGCCAAGGCTCTACGAGGCCGGCGCACTGCTGAATAAGGATGGTTTGTCAAGACTCTGCAGATCTATTTTTCTGTTTGTTTTTGTTGGTTTTGTTGGTTTCGTTTGTCGCGGCCTTTTTTGGCGGCGTAGGCGATGCCGGCGGCCACCACCAGGCTCAGGCCGCCGTCAAAGGGCACGGCCCGTGTGGGATCGGGATCGTCGCCCGGATCACCGGGACCGCCCTGGGCGTGCACCAGCGGCGTGGCCAACACCAGGGCGAGGGCCAACAGAAGCGCAAAGCGAGACTTGCTTTTCATCTTTGTCATAATTCGAAGGGTTTAGAGGGTTAACGAGAAATGGTTGTTTTGAGTTTAGTTGATCAGCAGCGGAACGGTCGTGCTGCCCCCCTTGCCGCTTACCCGCAACTGATACGCACCGGGCGCAGGCTTCCTCGGGAGTTGTAGCCTTTCGGTAGACGATCCGCCTTTGTACTGCAGGCTTTTTGCAAACACAATGTTTCCACTGGCGCTGATGAGTGCAATTTCATACGTGCCTTTTTCCTGGTTGCCAAGCACAAGATTGATAACCGTCCCGGTAAGTGGGTTGGGGTAAGCGCTAACGTACTTCTTCTCTTCGCTTTCGGTTTTAATCTTCAGCCCAATGACAATCCTAAACCGGTCGCTTCTTGCAGAAGCTGCATCGGCACCAATTGTAAAGGGTACCATTGTTACCGCACTCATGTCAATTGGCATTGAGGTGTGCAGATACTTGTCTTCCAACACGGCTTTCAGGTTGCCGGAGACAAAATTGGAAGGCGTGATTTCGAGTGTGTATGCTTGTGGTTGCGTGTTCCAAAGCTTGAGCTGGATAACATCGCCTTCGTTCATGATCTCTCTTCTTTCAATCATAAAATCTTTGCTTTCATTTACGATTGCCAGGTTCTCGTTGATGTTAGCCGGTTTCTGTGCGTCTAGATTGTCTATTTTGTTTGAATAGTTGCTGCTGTACGAAACCATTGCCTCGTCTAACACATCCATTTTTTCCGCACCTTGTGCCTTTAAGGTTATACGTAAGTTTTCCTGCCTGAACGACGGCTGTTGTACATTACCTCCGCCAGCTACTCTAAACACATCCATTGCAGGCGTTGCAGATTTATCGTTCTCCTTAATGGTGATGTTGCCAGGGGTGCCACTCGTTGATGCCTGAACCAAGAAGCCTTGTCCGCTTTGAATGTACTGGCTTTCTGGACTGACCGATGCCGGTGTAACATCATAGGTTGAGCCATTAAAACTTAAGAGCACGTAAGCTCCGCTTGTAGCCATTTTTGGATCCCAGAGGTAGAAATTGTTTTGCACACCGTTACGGGTAATGGTGGCAAAATTGATGGGCGATGCATACGGATTGGGAATAGCGGTAAAGCCCGTACCGGCAACGGTAAACGTTTGGTCGCCCACACGCAAAGCGCCTTTTTCGCGAAGCGTTGTGTTGGATGGTGGTACATCATTATACCCTATTGGCAATGCACGATTGCCTCTCACAAAGGTCATGTAAGCCGTTCCACCAACCGGTGTAGCGTTGGTATTCTGCAATGGCTGCCATGTATTGTTGATATACGTTTTAATCGAAGAAGAAGCGCCAACGGGATTCTGATCAAAGCCATTTGCTACTGTACCGAATACCGGGCCACCTGTAATGTGCGTACCATAGCCGGGGAATGGATCGGGATTAGCCGAGAAGCCCAGAATTGCTCCTTCCTGCCATGCCTGGTTGATGGTCTGTGAACCGGATATCGGGGCGGAAAGAATTCGCCAGGCTCTGCGCATAGGTATGTACCGTTCAACGGTTACATCGCCGGAAATACTTCCCGTAACGGGTGCTACACGGGCCGTGTTGGCGGCTGAACTCTTGAGTGTTAACATGCCGCCGGTGTTTAAAGCACCGGTCGTAAGCGTCAATACATTCAGCACATCCAGCGCATTTATAAGCGTTGCCGAAGCGCCTGAGCCGCTCCGGTTTACGGTGAAGTTATTCAGCATATTTGCTCCACCGGTAAAGTTCAGATTTACATTTCCACCGTTGCTGCCTATTACAGCCAGGTTTGAAGTGTTGGAACCGCTAATGGTTCCGGGCCCCGCTAAATCGGTTACAGAAAGTGTATTGCCCGCAATTTGCAGTTGACTGGCTGAAGGAATATTGATTGTGCCTCCTACGCTCCAATCGCCGGTCATGGTGTAAACGCCCGGACGATTTGCCAATTGGAAAATTTTGCCGCTGCCGAAATCAGACGGGTTAGGACCACTGCCGTCCGGATTTAATCCCCACGTTAATACATTGTGTAAATCGCCACTCGACTTCGAGTAATAGATGTTGCCGCTGGAATTCACTACGTTTAAGGTGTACGTGCAACCTGTGATCACACATTTATCCTGTGCGTTAAATGTAACCGTAGACGTTCCGGTTGCGGAAGGTGTCCAGTTAAAGGTGGTGCTTACAGGATTGCCGTTGGTTGGTAGAGAAGGTGTTAGTGTAGCGCCACTTGGCACTCCTGTAGCACTCAAAGCAACAACGTCGCTGCTGTTCCCGTCAGATGCCGTTACAGTAAAGTTCATCGGCGATCCCACGGTACCGTTAATGGTTGAACCGCAAGTGGGAGAGGGTGAAACAAAAGCCGGAGCGATATTATCCGCACAAACAGAGATCGTAAACTCGCCAAAAACGGCTAAGCCAAAAACGGTGGAGCTGCCGGTGCCTGTATTGAACGAAGAAATGACGTTACCCGTAGCGATGTCAATTTTATAAACGTTGGCCGTATTAAAATTTGCACTCCAGAAAGAAGTTCCGTCAGGATTCAGGTTTAATGCGAACCAAGTATTCTCACCACTCACACCATAGTTCTGTACAACCGACCCCGAGGAATTTAGCCGTAAAATATTTCCTCCGTTAGCCAGTAAAACATCACCGTTCTGCCGGATGCGTAAAGCAAAGGCGCTTCCGCCAAGTGAGCTGGCAAAATTTGGGAGAGTCGTGTTGGTACAGCCGTTATACCGATTAATTGACGAGCCTTCCTGTGTGTACAAAAACGTGCATTGATCGGCAGCTAAATCAAAAAAGTCAATTCGGCCAGGCACTACGGTACCAAGAAAAGCTCCCGACGAATTGAACTTGCGGACGCCGTTGCCGAGATTGCCTACGTAAACATTTCCCGCATTGTCAAAGACAATGCTTTCGGGTGTTGAATAACCCGAACCAAAGGTTCCTTGCAAAACGCCGCTTGTATTAAACTTGCTAACAGAGTTTGCACTAAAATTGGTAACGTATAAATTGCCGGAGGCATCAAAGGCCATTCCCGTTGTAAAACCGCCCTGGCCTGTATTTAACGTTTGCACGAGTGTGCCGTTTGCCCTTCGCCACTGAACCTGCCCATTTCCTACAGCTACAAAAACATCGCCCTGTTGAAACTGTTGTGCGAACGTGTCGGTAAAGTTTAGAAATAAAATGGTGCATGCAAAAGCAAAAACATGCTTGCGCAGCAAGGGTTGTAAATAAGTCAACATACAAATTGGTTTAGGGATGAAAGCCTGTAGATTATTTCGTCACGGTCACGTTGGTAAATCGAAAATCACTCACATCTTCTGTACTGACCGGTGTTTCTTGTGCGGGTCTCGCGACCATACCTTTTTGAGGATCGGTCTGGCAGTCTACTTGCTCGGTTTTTCCGGGTGCAACCACAAGCTGTTTTTTTGCCTGGCCGCTTCGTTTGGCGGTGCCGTTTGCGCCGCTTACGTCAAAGGCTTCATTCCAGGAAATCGTAACGGCTTTGTTGTTCGTGTTCACGAACTTGAGCAGCGCAATTTTTTGACTGCCGCACGCTGCAATGCGGTAATAAAGTTCAACGCCACCGACGGTCGTACTCAGCTTCCAGTCAGGCGCTGAAGTTGCATTTGCAGAAGCGTTTTTTTGCGCAAGTGCTGATATGGGCAAAAGCAACAAACAACAAAAGAACAAGGGGTTTTGAAGGATCGTAAAAAGGCGATGAAGGGTGCGCATAAGCGATAATTTATTATGGGTGAATAAATAGCTTGCATTACAGGAAGCATTGCCCGCTTTGCGCATAACTTTTCTCTACATCAGCTCACGTCACAAACGCCGGCTGCTTCACAGAGATTCAATAAAATAGGTTTGCTAAACAGAATTGGATAGGAAGTTGAATTTGTTTTGGTTGCCTAAATTTAAAAATATAAACACATAACAACCAAATTATTTTTAATTCAAAAACAGCTAGAATCATTAAAGAAAATTATGGTTACGGACATTATATTTTTTGTTCTCCGTTTGTTTCTGCAACGCACAATACTGTACTCATTATAATAGAGGCAGGGTAAAGTAATTCGATAAAAATTTACAAAGCTACAAGCTAACGCAGACAGGCTACACGTGAAAAAGAAGAGCACAATACGCCAGAAATTACACAAAGAAAAGTAGTGTGCCGAAATTTAGTGACCGGCACACTACTTAGGGAAGTGAAGGCTCAGGCCTTTAGTTGTTTTATTTTTCTGTTTGTTTTTGTTGTTTTTGTTGGTTTTGTTGGTTTCGTTTGTCGCGGCCTTTTTTGGCGGCGTAGGCGATGCCGGCGGCCACCACCAGGCTCAGGCCGCCGTCAAAGGGCACGGCCCGTGTGGGATCGGGATCGTCGCCGGATCACCGGGACCGCCCTGGGCGTGCACCAGCGGCGTGGCCAACACCAGGGCGAGGGCCAACAGAAGCGCAAAGCGAGACTTGCTTTTCATCTTTGTCATAATTCGAAGGGTTTAGAGGGTTAACGAGAAATGGTTGTTTTGAGTTTAGTTGATCAGCAGCGGAACGGTCGTGCTGCCCCCCTTGCCGCTTACCCGCAACTGATACGCACCGGCAGAAAGCTTGCTTGACAATTCCAACGTTTGCGCCACGGTGCCACCGGAATGTTGCAGGTTCTTTCTCAATACCACCTGACCAGAGCCGTTAATTATTTCTACTGAGTAAAGACCTTGTTCCTTGTTGACAAATGCCAATTGAATTGTGTGTCCGTGCACAGGATTCGGATAAGCAGTAATGTTGCTTTTATCCGAAACTTTTGTGAGAACGTCAGGGAGTCTATGCGTCAGGATGATTTGGAAACGGTCGCTTCGCGCAGAAGCAGGGTCATTGGTGATTGAGAACGAAACTTTTGATTTCACTTCCAAACTAACCGGTGTGACCGTCTTCAGATACTTGTCTTCAACAAAAGCAAACAACCCCGTGCCAGCAAGATGAACCGGATTTATTTCAAACACATAAGTCTGCGCTTTTGTATTCCAAAGCTTCAAGGAAATCACATCATTTTCTTTCGGTAGTGGTTTTCGTTCGACCATAAACGTTTGCCCTTCACGAATTATGGCGACGTTCTCCTCTACGTTTTCCATTTTAACCGCATCCAAACCGTCTATCTTTTCAGCATACGTATTCCTATAGGAAGCAAAAACTTCGTCCAAGATATTGACGCCGCCGTCAGCATTTGTCGTTTGAAGCTGAACACGTAAACCCTGGCCGCTGCTTGGATCGGCAAAGAGAGGAGTAACAGGAATAGAAGCTGTGGGGCCGTTTGCTCTGAATACATCCATTGCAGGCGTTGCAGATTTATCGCTTTCCTTGATGGTGATGCTGCCGGAAACACCGTTTGTTGCTGGCCGTACCAGAAAACCTTGTCCACTCTGAATGTACTGGCTTTCGGGGCTGACAGGAGCAGGAACAATATCGTACCCGCCAGCACCATTGTCGCTTAACAATACATATGCACCAACGCCGTTTATACCACCCATTTTTGGATCCCAGAGGTAGAAATTGTTTTGCACACCGTTACGGGTAATGGTGGCAAAGTTGATGGGCGAAGCATACGGATTAGGAATAGCGGTAAAGCCCGTAGCGGCAACGTTGAACGTTTGATCGCCTATTCTTAATGGTCCTTTAGCTCTTAGTGTTGTTACCGTCGGCGGTACATCGTTTGTTCCAATAGGAATTCCGCGATCACCTCTGACAAAAGTCATGTAAGCATCGGCTCCCACGAAGGTTGCATTTGTGTTTTGCAGCGCTTCCCAGTTATTAAGAATACTGCTGTATCGCTTGATAGAAGACGCAGCGCCGGGGTTCTGGTCAAAGCCATTGGCTGTGCTGCCGTACGTTGGGCCACCGGTAATGTGCGTGCCGTAGCCCGGAGCAGGATTGGGGTTAGCCGACAGGCCAAGAATTGCTCCTTCCTGCCATGCCTGATTAATGGTCTGTGTGCCGGGTCCAACCATGGTTATTTGCCCGCGTATCTCACCACCGCCAAATTGAACCGTATGGAAGTTAATGTACGAGAGTCCGGCTAAAATACCGGGCAGATTGGTGGCAAGCGTTGTGCCACCGTTGCCCTCGGGCAAATCCCAGATACTGGTGAAGGTTCCGCCAACACCGCTGGCAAAAGGCGTAACGACAAGTTGCTTTGGATTGATGTCATTATCCGGCGTTCCAAAAAAGCCCCAACGAACGGATGCATTCGATCCGGGAGGTGCGCCAACATGAATATGTGCTGCGACCAGATTATCATTTGGATCTGGCGTTTGCGTACCGGTAATGTCAATATTGAATACCGTAGCAGTCATTGTCATGGCCGTTCGGGCTTCGTTTAACGAGAACGTTGCTGTACCGAAGGATTGCGGTCTTGGTGAGCCGTCTGAGCGAAGTAGAGGCCCAATTGCAGTTTCCTGAGAATTGGTCAGGTTTGCCTGTCCGGAAGCGGCACCCGAGGAAATGCCTCCCACAGGAGCGCTTAAAATTCTCCATGCACGTCGTGCGGGGATGAACCTCTCAACGGTTACGTCGCCGGAAATACTTCCTGTAACCGGAGCCACACGAGCTGTGTTTGCGGCCGAACTCTTAAGCGTCAACATACCGCCGGTGTTCAACCTCCCGGTTGTAAGCGTTAACACATTTAGTACGTTCAGGGCATTGCCTAAAGTGGCCGTTGCATTTGAACCGGAGCGATTGACCGTAAAGTTGTTGAGCGTATTACTACCACCTGTAAAGTTCAGTGTGACATTACCGCCACTTGAGCCTATTACAGCTAAGTTTGAAGTGTTGGAACCACTAATAGTTCCGGCTCCGTCCAATTCCGTTAACGATAAGGTATTGCCGTTAATCTGCAACTGACTACCCGAAGGAATGTTGATGATGCCGCCAACACTCCAATCGCCAGTCATGGTGTAAAGGCCGGAAGAACGGTTGGCAAGTTGAAAGGTACTGTCACCAAAATCAGATGGATTGGCGCCACTGCCGTCAGTATTTAGTCCCCACGTGAGCAGGTTGTGCAAATCACCGGTTGGCTTCGAATAATAAACCGGGCCAACGTTAACGCAGGCAGCGACGTTGACGGTTATATTAACCGTTGTACTTGCCGGCGTTGAAAAGTTATCGGTCGCCGTGAAACTTATTACATGCGATCCGGCATTGCAGGCTGCGCCGGTTATTGTAACCGAAGCTGTGGAAACCGCTCCATTTGAGATGGAAGTTGAAACGTTGCAAAGCCCACCTGTATTGATTGTCGTGGAGACAAGTTGATTAATTTCCGGCGGCAGGAATTGTAACGTCAGCGTCTGCGTTTCGCCGCAGGCAAGGTTCAATGTGTTATTTGCAGGCGCACCGCTCACCGAAGGCGGAAGGTTCGGGTTGTTCAATTCACCCGTAACGTTAAACGTAAAGCACTTGCCGTCAAGATAGTCAACGCCATCAATAGCACCACCGCCGCCATCGTAAGCCGATCCGGGAATACCAAACCGTCCTACCTGCACGTAGTCAACTGAGTTCCCCTTATTTATTCCAACTGTGGCCGGCCCGCCGCCAAAACCACCGGACCCGCCGGAGGCATCGCCGGTGGTCCATTGCATATCGTCATAGTAAAAGGCTACATTGTTGCCAACGCCGATGAGAGGATCGTTGCCATTCGTAATAATGATCTGGAACGTGTTAAGCTTATCGAGATGAGTAGAATAATAGCCGACTTGCGGGAAGGTGACAATAAGATTCGTAGGATTAACTTTATACCGTACGAGGTTGCCTGTCCGGGTGTCTACATCGGCCCAAAAAGCTGCCACCATCGGCACGTTGAAAGGAAAGCCATCCGCAGTATATTGTGACACGCCTGCGTCGAATGTAATGTTGCCATTGTTATTAATGTAAACCTGGTTGTAGGAAGCACCATACAGTTTAAATGTGAAAGGCAGCGTGATGGGACCAACAAACCCATCGTCATTTGCCGGAACAGAAGAATAGGTGTTGTCCGGCGGGAAATAGCATGTGGCAAGCGCATTGGCGCTAACCGAAGGGGCTGCGCTTTTTTGCATCGGCGCAGTTTTGCTTTTTTGTACTGTTTTACCCTGCGACACATTAATCAGCGCCGCCTTTTGCTTATCATAATTTGGGTCGCTTGACGGGTCGGTAACTACCTGTGCCGCCGCCTTTAGAAAGACCGAGCTAACAAGAAAAAAACCAATAAATAAAAACGCTTTGAAACTGGTAAGGCCGGGAGAGTGTGCCCTAATTTGGTAACGCTTGTTCATAAAGGTTGGTTTGTGGTTAAAGAATAAAAAGCTTAGATAAATCCGGCGTTTTCATTCGAGTGCAGATGTGCAACGAAGCAATTTCACAAACCTTAACGACGATCGTGTGGTGACGTTTTTCCTATGGAAGACCTGGATATTGGCATTGCCTGCAAAAGCATCAGTAACACAAGTTTCCCGATGTAATGCGGTTCGCTTTAAGCCGAGCACCAATCAAAAGTTTAGTTGCAAATGAGATTTTTCAGGAAACCGAATGACGGTAATTGGATAGGACGTTAGATTTGGTTCAGTGGAATAAATTTAAAAAGGAAAACAGATATAATCCAAATTAATTAAATGTAATTGTGCTGTCTTCCCTTATTTCGGTATGGTTACTTAATTTTTGACAACGCCGTCTAATACTCTTCCCAAAACCAAACTGTGTTTAAAAAAAGCCCCGCTTTTTAGAGCGGGGCAGTGTAAATTCAAAATAATTTATTCAAGCGGGAAAGCTATAAGAGCGGCGTTTCATAATGCTTATTTATTCGCACTAAACGTAAAAGGGATGTTCAACTTTACGCTAAAATTTCGTCCTGCGTTAAACACACCTTCTCTTCCGGTCACATTGTTTACATCGGTATATTTTAAACGGTTCAGGTGGTCTTGATAAACTTTATCAGCGATGTTGTTTACCGCGAAATGCAAGCTTGCCCACGTGCTTCCTTTCCTGTTTACAAAATCGGTCCCGATGCCCGCATTAAGCAATTGGTAACCGGGTGTAGCCGTTTCTGTGTTGTAGCCAAAGAAAGGTTTATCCTGCGCAAACGCAATGTTTTCTTCCAGCATTACGTACAGGTTGCGAAGGCTTTTGCCTTTCTTTAAAAAATTGCCGCGCAGTTCACTGATCAAACGGTTGTGCGGAATTTCGGGCAGGTTATAGCTTCCGTCAAGCGGCTTGTCAAAACGGCCACGCACATAGGAAAACGTATTTTCAAAATGCAGCCAGTCAAGCGGGTGCGGATGAAAATCAAATACCACCTCAAGTCCTGAAAGTGTGGCGTTGCTTTGGCCATAACGAAAGGCTTGAAACGTTTCACTGCCGCGGGTTACAAGCGAGTCGGCACCCGATGACGTTTGCAATCTCCGGTAAAAAATAAAGTCCTTGATGCGGTTGTAAAAGGCATTTAGCGTAAAACTGAAATGCGTATAATCTGCCTCTATTCCTCCGTCTACTTGAAAGCTTTTTTCAGACGCTAAATCGCGGCTGCCGTATTCGTAGCGTATTGTTCCCTCGTGAGCGCCGTTGGAAGCAAGTTCGGTCAGCGTCGGTGCACGAAAGCCCCGCGCAAGGTTTGCTTTGAAGGTGAAGTATTGAACCGGCGTGTAACTTATGCCTGCACTCGCCGACACGTTGTAAAATTTTCGTTGAAACGCTTCGAATTTAATGGTGTTTGCTTCCATGCCTGTCTTCGAATTAATAGCACGGTAATCGTAACGCAAACCACCGCTCACCGTTGCTTTGCCAAAATATTTTTGCGTAAAAACAAAGCTGCCGACGTCGAACAAATCGTATTCGGGAATCAGCGTTTCTTCGGCTTTGTTTCGATTGCTTTGCTGCATGCCGCCGAGGCCGAAGGTTGTTTGCCACTCGGCTTTTGTTGGCAGTGCAAACTGAAGGTTATAGTCGAGCGTTTTTAAATCAAAAAACAAATTGGGCGTGGTTGGTTGTTCGGGGTCTGCAAACTCACGTCGCAAATTATCTTGATAGGCAAGGTTTACTTTTAGCCGCGAGTGGCCCATGTTGAAACTGTTATCGCTAACCACTTTGTAATGCTTCACAATTTGATACGGCGCAACCGGCGTGCGGCTCTCGTAATCGTTGCTTTGCGAGATGCGCTCAAGGGGCGAGTCAGCATAAATCAAAAAGGCGCCGGTTGCGCTGTCACGGCGCCCTTCTACCAAGCCAAGATGTTGGTCAAAAGCACTAAAAATAAGATGACTGTAACCCCATGCTTTGTTCAACCCAACATAGCCGCCAAAATTAGCCTCCTTGAAACGCGAGTTCAACACGCGGCCGTCGAAACGGTTGCGGTAATCCCTTGCCGAACGTGATGTGCCGTAAACGTTCCAGTTAAAACCGTGATTGTTTCCGGCAAGGTTTAAATTAATACCAGCAAGGTTGTTGTTGCTTTGAAGATTGGTCAACACGCTTCCCCGAATCAAGCCATCGGGTATTGGTGTGTTGGTAATAAAGTTGACGACACCGCCCAATGCATCGCTGCCGTACATCAGCGATGCCGGGCCTTTTAACACTTCGGCACGGGTCACGCTTAATTCGTCAATTTCTACGCCGTGTTCTTCGCCCCATTGCTGTCCTTCCTGCCGCACACCGTCGTTCACTACAACAACGCGGTTAAAGCTCAACCCGCGAATGACGGGTTTTGAAACAGCGGGTCCTGTACTGATTTGCGAAACGCCGGGCTGGCGGCTAAGCATGTCCACAATGTTGGTAGAGGGAATCTGCAACATCTCGGCTTTGCGAAGAATACTTACCGGAACCGGCGAGTTGCGGGCATTGGTGGCTTGCGCTACACCGGTAATGATGATGCCTTGCTGCTCGCGAATGGCGGGCACTAAGGCAAAATCTTTGGTTGTATTTGCGCTAATGTCAATGTGCAACACAGTTGTGGTAAAGCCGCTGTACGACACTTCAATAATGTGATGGCCGCCTGCTATGTTTTTAAATGTGTATTCACCTTGAGCGTTCGCTACCGCACCCGAGCGGGAGTCGTCAATGGAAACGCTGGCCCCAGCAAGCGGCAGCGCTGTTTGCGCATCGGTAATTTTTCCGGTTAACGAAAAGCCTTTTGACGGTTGTGCATTAGCAACAATCACAAAACACACAGCAACTATAACGAGCAATAATTTTTGCATGAAAATTTTTTAGGAAATGAAAATGAAAGATGTAAGTAGATGATGGTTAGACGCAGCGCGCCGGAGGGCCGCGGCTTTCTGTAGTTTGGAAAATTTGCGGTAAAAGAAAAGCAATGAAGGAAGGACTGAATGAAACGTGAAAGACCTGCTGCGCAAAGCCGAAGGAATGCGTTACGGGTACGTAGGGAACCGTTACCACCAAATCTGTAAAAGCACAATGAAAGCCTTGCGTATGCACGCAGGCTGTCTGCTTGTCAATGTGCTTGCACGCTACGCCGTCGGTGTGATGGGCCAGCGCATCGTGGAAATAGCTTTTGGGAAGAAAACTAAGAAGACAAAGAAAAAGAAGCGTTGCCGAAACGAATTTTTGTATGGCGGGTCTCCTGCACAACGAGGGTTCAAAATTGATTTGCGCAAAGATATAATCTCACACCCAACATTGCCCGAACAAGTTGAAGGTGACCGACGGCTACTGCCTTTGGGTCGTTTGTTCAATGCAGTTCCGAACGCTGAAGAGTGCGACGCGACCGGCGCTCAATAGCAGCACGAGAGCCCGGTACATAAAAAAAGACTCAACCGGAATGATTGAGTCTTTTAGTAGTTTAAATACCGAAGCCTTTGCTTAAAAGCGGTGAAGCAAAAAAATTTTCAGTCCTTCATCGCTGAAAAAAAACCTGCAACAATACCCTGATAATCGTCGAAGCGAAACGGCTTTTTGAAATACGAAACCGCGCCTAGTTGACGGCAGGTTTCGCGTTCTCTTTCGCTCTCGTGCGTTGAGAGAATGACAACCGGGATGCCTGCTAAATGTGGATCGGATTTTAAATAATGCAAAGTTTTGTGACCGTCCCAACGAGGCATGTTCAGGTCAAGAACAATAAGCGAAGGCAGGGAATCGGCAGAAACTGAATTCAGGTACCTGACGGCTTCTTCACCGTCGGTAGAACAAATCAGATGGGCTTTGTTGCCTGCATCCTCCAAAGAAGTTTTAAGAAAGATGCAGTCGTCGGTATCGTCATCCACATAAAGAATGACCGATTTGGTGGTGGCGTTGCTCATAAAATGTAGAGGTTGGTGGTAAAACGAATATAAGTTCTTCGTTTATGCTTTGCAATAAATAAGTATTTATTTTTTTATTGCACCGTTCCAACAAACAATACAAAACTTATGACCTTGGCCTGTGTTTATAAACGCTCCACAATGCCCGCAATTCCTTGCCCACCACCCACGCAGGCTGTAATCATTCCGTATTTTTTGCCGGTGCGCTTCAGGTCATGCAGGTTTTGAATGGTAAGCTTTGCGCCGGTACAGCCCAAAGGATGGCCGAGGGCAATGGCGCCGCCGTTGATGTTTACAATTTCGGGATTTAATCCCGCTTCGCGAATAACGGCGATGGACTGCGAAGCAAAGGCTTCGTTCAACTCAATCAAATCAATTTGCGAAAGGTTCATGCCCGATTGCTTCAACACCTTTGGAATAGCAGCCACCGGCCCAATGCCCATAATGCGCGGATGCACACCAGCCGAAGCACAAGCCACCAACCGGCCGATGGGTTGAAGGTTTAATTGTTTCACCAGGCGTTCGCTCATCACCAGCACAAAGGCGGCGCCGTCGGAAGTTTGCGAAGAATTACCGGCGGTAACCATTCCGCCTGCGGCAAATGCCGGTTTTAGTTTAGCCAAGATTTCAAGCGAGGTATCGGCACGCGGACCTTCGTCGGTTTCAACGGTGTATTTTTTTATAGCCTTCTTTCCTTTTTCATCTAAATAAACCTGCTCTATTTCGATGGGCAGTATGCCTTCTTTAAAGAAACTTTTTTCGATGGCGTTGATGGCTTTGCGGTGCGAGTTGTACGAGAATTCATCCTGCTCCTCGCGGCTTACATTGAATTCTTTTGCCACCGCTTCGGCCGTAAGGCCCATGCTTAAATAATAATCCGGTTCGTCCTTGGCAATAGAATAAGCGGGAACGGTTTTCCAACCCGCCGTGGGCACAAGGCTCATGCTTTCAGTACCACCGGCAACAATACAATCGGCCATGCCCGTACGAATTTTTGCCGTGGCAATGGCGATGGTTTCCAATCCCGAGGCACAGTAGCGGTTTACCGTCATCCCGGGAACGTCAAAACCTATTGCTCGTGCGGCAATGATGCGGCCTACCTGCAAGCCTTGTTCGGCTTCGGGTACGGCGTTGCCGACGATTACATCGTCTACCAAACTCTTATCCACTTGCGGCACCGATGCCAACAAACCTTTGATGACGTCAATGGCCAAATCATCGGGACGATAAAAACGAAAACCGCCCCGCTTGGCTTTTGCAACGGCGGTGCGGTAGCCGGCAACGATATAAGCTTCTTGCATAAACTCTGATTGAATCTTAAAAGTACAGGAAAAATAATTTAGTTGCTTAAACAACCAAAGTAGATTTGCAATTTTCTGTTTCGGTTAACTTCGCGTCCGATGTATTCTTTTCTCCGACGCCTTTTGTTTCTTCTCCCCGCCGAAACTGCGCACTTTTTTTCGATGAATTGCCTGAAGATTTTGTGCGCCGTGCCTTTCATAAAAAAAGTCATCGCCAACACTTTTACGGTTCATGATTCACGATTGGTGAAAACCGTTTGCGGCCTCGCGTTTAAAAATCCCGTTGGCCTTGGCGCTGGCTTTGACAAGAACGCAAAATATTTACGGGAGTTAGAAACCCTGGGATTTGGCTTTGTGGAAATTGGAACGGTGACGCCGCGGCCGCAAGCCGGTAATGATAAGCCGCGACTTTTTCGCCTGCCAACAGATAAGGCCCTTATTAACCGCATGGGCTTTAACAACGACGGCGTGGAAGCGGTAACGCACCGGCTGAAGAAGTGGAGAAAGAATGATGACAGAAGACAGATGACAGATGACAGCAGGAAAGCAATACCGTCATCCGTCATCCGTCATCCGTCATCCATGCTTATCGGTGGCAACATCGGCAAAAACAAAGCAACGCCCAACGAAGAAGCCTGGAAGGATTACGAGATTTGCTTTCGGGCCTTGCATCCGTTTGTTGACTTTTTTGTGGTGAACGTTTCATCGCCAAACACACCGGGCTTGCGGGAATTGCAGGAGAAAGAATCGCTGCGAAAAATTTTGACGCACTTGCAGGCAATGAACAAAACCTTTTCGCAACAACGACCCATCTTATTGAAGATTGCCCCCGACCTAACGCAGGAACAAATTGATGACGTGATTGCATTGGCAACCGAAATTAATTTGGACGGACTTGTTGCGACCAACACCACTATCAGCCGCGAAGGACTCACCACTCACGACTCACAACTCACCACCATCGGTGCTGGTGGCTTAAGCGGCAAGCCGTTAAAACAACGCAGTACCGAAGTGTTGCAATACCTTGTTGAGAAAACAAACCGCAAAATCCCCGTCATTGGTTCGGGCGGCATTTTTTCGGGAAAAGATGCGAAAGAAAAAATGCTTGCAGGCGCATCACTCGTTGAAGTATGGACGGGCTTTATTTACGAAGGCCCGATGATTGTAAAAAGAATTTGCCGCACATTGGCCTAAGCGTTTTTTCTTTGCGCCATGACAGAACTTTTAACCGCTGAAAGCCTGATTAGTTTTCTGGTGTTGGTGATTTTGGAAGTGGTGCTGGGCATTGACAACGTCATTTTCGTTAGCCTCATTTTAAACCGCTTAAAAGAAGAAAGCAGGAAGAAGGCAAGGCGTGCCTGGATGATCAGCGGCATCATCATCCGCAGCATTTTGTTGTTGGGATTAAGCTGGCTGCTGTCGCAAAAAGGTAAATACATTAT
Organism: Flavisolibacter ginsenosidimutans; assembly: GCF_007970805.1. Classification (GTDB taxonomy): domain Bacteria; phylum Bacteroidota; class Bacteroidia; order Chitinophagales; family Chitinophagaceae; genus Flavisolibacter; species Flavisolibacter ginsenosidimutans. The sequence goes on from NZ_CP042433.1 coordinate 4,731,328, forward strand.
CCCCGAAAGCTGGTTCGGAAAAGGCTTTGATTTGGCAAGTCTTGTTATGCTTGGCGGCGGGCTGTTTTTAATTTATAAATCGGTAAAGGAAATTCACGGCAAGCTGGAAGGCGAAGACGAATCGGAGTATTCCGGCAAGGTCACTTATTTGTCATTCGGACAAGCCGTGGTGCAGATCATGCTCATTGACACCGTGTTTTCTTTCGACAGTGTCATCACCGCAGGCGGCACGGCCAAGCACGTAGAAATAATGATTGCGGCCGTTGTTATTGCCATGATCATCATGTTTCTTTTCAGCCCAAAGATTTCTTCTTTCATACACAAGCATCCAACGTTGAAAATGCTGGCGCTTTCGTTTTTGGTGATGATTGGGCTGAGCCTTGTTATTGAAGGCTGGGCGTCAGAAAAAGCCGAAGAACTGCACCTCAAAAATTACATCTATTTCGGCATGGCTTTTTCGTTTGGCGTGGAATTATTGAACATGACAATGCTCAAACGGAAAAAGCAGCGCAAGAGCGTGGAATTAAGAGAACCGGTGTTGCGTTCAAACGAAGACAACGAATCGGATGAGGCGCACTAAGAGCTATCAGCTTTTAGTAATCAGCCTTCGGTTTGGCATTTTGTACTATTGAGTTTTACCCAAAATTTTTAAAAGCGTTGCGGCTACAATGCCCGCTGTTTCTGTTCGTAATCGTGTGCCGCCCAACGCCACGGGCAGAAAATTGTTTTCCAACGCAAGGCTAATTTCCTTCTCTGTAAAATCACCTTCGGGGCCGATGAGAATAAGTGATGACGGATGAGGGATGACGGACGACAATTGTTGTTTTTTTTCGGGTAAACAATGCGCAATAAATTTTTGTTCTTGTGAAGAAGATTTTACGGCTTCATTGAAAGCCGTTGGCTGATGCAAAACAGGCAACCATGTTTGCTGCGATTGCAGCATTGCACTGCTTAAAATTCCTTGCATCCTGTCGTAGCGAAACTTTTCTTTTTCCGTTCGTTCGCAGAGTAGCGGAACAATTTCATTCACGCCGATCTCGGTGGCTTTTTCCAAAAACCATTCAAAGCGGGATGAATTTTTGATAATGGAAATAGCAATAGAAACGTTTGGCCGGCTTTCTTCTTCCGTTTCAATGGACTGAACCTGAACAGCACAACGTTTGCGATTGTCGTCAATGATTTCCGCTCTCGCTTTTTTACCTTTGCCATCGGTAAGCAAAACCTCTTCGCCTTTGGCCATGCGCAGCACGCCAATCATGTGTTTGGAAGTATCCTCGTCCAATTGAATGATTTCGTCACGTAAACTTTCAACGAAAAAAAAAGAAAGCGCCATGACGCGAAGAAAACAAAAAAGCTCCGGTTTTATCCGAAGCTTTATATGCAGGTGGTTTAGTAATTAAAACGGTTCATCATCGTCCTGTATGTCGTTCATCTTGCTGCCGGTTTGAATGTACAGCTTTGCACCCGGCCCGCCACCGCTGTCACTCACCGGCTTCCAGTTTGGTGGCATGTTAAAGCCGCCGCCAAATTCGCCGCCGTCGTCTTCAAAGAATTTCTGTATTTCAAGTCTTGCCCTGAACTTCAAATTTTCCAGCGAACCGTTACGGTGCTTGGCAATGCGCAAGTACGTTTCACCTTTTACACTCTCGCCCATTTCGTTTTGGTTCAGGTCGTGGTATTCGGGACGATAAATAAAGCAAACCATGTCCGCATCTTGTTCAATGGCGCCTGATTCGCGCAAGTCGGAAAGCTGCGGCATCTTGTTGCCGTCTTTTCTTTTTTCCACTTCGCGGCTCAATTGCGAAAGCGCAATGATGGGCACTTGCAGTTCTTTCGCAAGGGCTTTTAAGCTTCGCGAAATGTTCGAGATTTCCTGTTCGCGGTTACCGTTTCTGTTTTCACCCGTGCCGCTCATGAGCTGCAAATAATCAATCAGGATTAAGCCAATGTTGTGCGCATTTTTCAAGCGGCGGCATTTGGCACGCAACTCAAAAATGTTCAGCGCAGGAGTGTCGTCAATAAAAAGTTTTGCATCGGCCAAACGCTGAATGCCGCGTTTGTACAATTGCTCCATTTCGTATTCTTCCATCTTGCCACGGGAAATTTTCTCAAGCCCGATTTCGCTTTCAGCCGAAAGGATACGCTGCACCAACTGGCCGGCACTCATTTCCAACGAGAAGAAGGCAACTGCGGTAGGTTTGGCTGCACTCAAAGCGGCGTTGCGGGCAAGGTTCAGCGCAAAAGCCGTTTTACCTACCGAAGGCCGCGCCGCCAAAATAATAAGATCGGTTTGCTGCCAGCCGTAGGTTATTTTATCAAGGTGCGCAAAGCCGCTGGGCACACCGGTAATGTCCTCGTTGCGGTTGCGCATGTCCTCAATGCGCTGAATGGTTTTCACCAGCACCGCATCAATCGTTTCCACGCTGTTGCGCAAGTGCTCCGACGTGACTTTGTAAATCTTGCTTTCGGCATCGTCAAGCAAATCAAAGACATCGGTGCTGTCTTCGTATGCATCCGAAATAATTTCGCCGGAAATGCGAATGAGTTCGCGTTGAATAAATTTTTGCAGGATAATGCGGCTGTGCGCTTCAATGTGTGCCGATGATGTAACTGCGTTGGTTAATTTGGTAACGTAATAAGGTCCACCTACAATATCAAGTTCTTCGTTGAAGCGAAGTTCCTCCACCACGGTCAGCATGTCAATGGGCTGGCTTTTGCCCGACAAACTTTTCATGGCGCGAAAGATGCGTTGGTGCGCATCCACGTAAAAACATTCCGATTTTAAAATTTCGGCAACGGTATCAAAAGCGCCTTTTTCCAGCATGATGGCGCCCAATACGGCTTCTTCCAACTCGCGGGCCTGCGGCGGCACTTTGCCATAAACCAACGTGCTAACGTCGGGTGTTTTGCGTCCTCTCTTCTTGTCTCTGTTTAGGTTAGGAATGTCCATACAACTCGTTTTCGTCTTAAAAATTAGCGCCAACCGCCGGAAGGATTTGTTGTGTCAAAAGCTGCTCTTTTATTCGTGTCCGTAAGTTGGACATCGAATATAGGTGCGTAAAACTGCGCCGTAACATTCCGGTAACATTTATATTAATCCACAGGTTACGCCACCGGTTATGCACATCATGTTCGCAGTTGTTCATCCTCATCACGGATTGTTTCCACAAAAGTGGATTTTTTTGCTCATTTTTTTAGCAGTTGTGAACAACTTCCTGTGCGAAAGAACCCGTGAAGTTTTTTTGGTGAAGTGCTACAAATAACAGAATGGCATTCCCGCGAATTTTGGTGAAAGAAAGGTGAACTTTTACGCGCCTTTGGCTTTACGTTTTTTGGTAAAACTGTCGTTGTTTTCGCTGTGAATAATTTTTTGTTACTCGCCCAGGCTATAAATAGTTTGTTCTAATCTGCCGAATGCCGCATGCCTTCCGCCACGCGAAAGATGTGCAGTACATACGGAAACAAAGCATCCATTGTTTCTTCTGCCCCGCGGGTAGAGCCGGGCAAGGTAAGCACCAATGTGTTTTTGATAAAGCCCGCTACGCCGCGTGAAAGCATGGCGTAAGGCATGCGTTCCTGTCCGTAAACCCTTGCGGCTTCCATAATGCCGGGGACTTCGCGTGTGAGCATCGGTGCAATCGCTTCGGGTGTTACATCTCTTGGCGAAAGTCCCGTACCGCCGGTAAAGAGAAGCAGGTTGTAAGCTTCTTCGCTAAACTGTTTTGCTTTTGTTTGAATGGCTTCCCTTTCATCGGGAATGATAACATAGGTGGATGCATTCAAGCCGTGTTGTTGCAATTTTTGAACAATGGCTTTGCCGGCACTGTCTTGCTTGGATCCCGCTGCCACGCTGTCGCTGCACACCACAACGGCGCAGCGCAGGTCAAACGAAAGCTTGTCTTTGAAATCGCTCTTGCCGCCTTTTTTTTGAGCGAGCTTGATGGAAGAAATTTCCACGCTTTTGTCAATTGGTTTTAGCATGTCGTACATCGTTAGCGCAGTAACGGAAGCGCCGTGCATGGCCTCTACTTCCACGCCGGTGCGGTACACGGTGTGCACTTCCACTTCGATGATGATGTTCAATCCATCTATTGTGTGTTTGATGGCTGCGTATTCAACAGGCAGCGGATGACAATCGGGAATTAGGTCGCTCGTTTTTTTGACGGCGAGTAAACCGGCGGCTCGGGAAAACTCAAACACATCGCCTTTGGGAACTTGTTTGTTGAGAATTGCATCAACCGTTTCTTGCTTTGAAACCTTAACGATTGCCGTTGCAACGGCTTTGCGAAGGGAAGTTGGTTTGTGGGTTATGTTGTTCATGCTGAATGTAAGCGTTGAGAAAGTTGAAGCTTTGTGTTCTTGAAAAGAAGACGTTTCTATGTGTTTTTCTTCCATTGATGCGAAGCATCTTCAAAGATTTCCTTGCCCCACACCGGCAGTTCTTTTTTGATGCGCTCTACAACTTCTTCACAGCCCTCAATCGCGTCTTTTCGGTGCTTTGATGATGTAAAAACAAACAACGAAATCTCACCGGCTTTCACGCTGCCTAAACTGTGATAAACGTGCATGCAGGTGAGTGAGTATTTTTCAAAAATGTCTTCGCGGATTTCGTGCATCTTTTGAAGCGCCATCTCTTCGTAAGTGGTATAATCAATAGCGGCTACAGTTTTATCGTCAATTACGTCGCTGCGTACTTGCCCGAGAAAAATGCTGTGTGCGCCAATGCCGGTTTTGCTGCTGTGTTTCTGAATGTTGTCGGCAATAAACGAAGTGCTGATTGCTCCCTGCAAAAAAATATTTTTAGGCTTTCGTTCCATGCTCTTTTTTCCAGTGAAGAATGCCGCCTTTGAGGCTGTAAATTTTTTTCGATGGTCCAAAAGTAGCTGATAAAAGTTTGGCGGCTTCGCGGCTTCTTTTACCTGATTGACAAAACAAAACGAGTATGTCATTCTGAAACGCGAACGCATTTTCCTTTAGCTGCGTTAAAGGCAGTTTTGTGTGTTGAAATTCTTTCACCAAAGGTTGTTCCCCTTCTTCCCGCACATCAATAATCGTGGTTTGTTTGTCGTGAAAAAATCTTTCAAAAGCATCGTTGTCAATTTCTTCAGCATCGCTGGTTGTGCCGCACAACCATTCGTAATCTCTTTGCTCAAAATCGTTCGCGTCTTTTGGCAGCAGTAACTCCGTTTCTTCTCTTGCGTTCAAGCCAAACACAAAGCTGTCGTGTGTGAGTGCGTTGTAGGTGAGAAGCTGGTTAACGAGCGGCTTGCCCATACCGGTTATTAGCTTGATTGTTTCCGTTGCCTGCATCGTTCCAACAAGGCCTGGTAATACGCCAAGCACGCCAGCCTCGGCACAATTTAGAACACCGCCGTGAACAGGCGGCTGTGGAAAAAGATCGCGATAGTTAACCGCGTTGTCGCCTGCATTAAATATTGCGACTTGTCCTTCAAATTGCGCAACAGCGCCGTAAAGGAGTGGCTTGCCCAAGAGCACACAGGCATCGTTAATAAGATAGCGGGTGGCGAAATTATCCGTGCCGTCCAAAACAAAATCATAGCTGCTGAAAAGTTCCAGCGCATTCTGTGTCGTTAAACGAAAAGGATACGCGTTGATCTGCACCGAAGGGTTCATTTCGTGCAAACGCTTTGCCGCTACTTCTGCTTTTGATAAGCCAATATCAGTTGTTGTAAAAAGAATTTGCCGGTGAAGATTGTGCAAGGTTACGACGTCATCATCCACAATGCCAACGGTTCCCACACCGGCGGCAACGAGGTATTGCAAAGCCGGACAACCCAATCCACCGGCGCCGACAACCAGAGCTTTTGCACGCAAAAGTTTTTCCTGTCCTTCTTCGCCAAAGCCTTCAAGAATGATTTGCCGTTGATAACGTTCGTATGAATAAGGCTCGTTCATAATTAGCCGCCGCTGAAAGGCGGAAGAAGCGCAACCGTTGCGTTGTTCTCAAGTTGTGTTGGGCTTGTTATCATTTGTTTGTTTACAGCAACTGTGTAGTCAATGCTTTTTAACCGCGGAAATTTTGCTTCAAGGTCTTTTTTTAATTCTTCAGTAGAAGCAATGTCGTTTACAACAAAATTGCTTTTACCAATAATTTCGGTGATCACGCCAAAGGTCAACACGCTAATTTCTTTCATGGCTTATGCAGATGTAAACAAGAGTTTATAAACGGCCAGTAACAGCACTGTGGCCAATACGTTTTTCAAAATCGTTTGCCGGAATTTCAACGCACCAAAATAAGCGCCGCACAAACCGCCAACGAAAGCGATGACAACAAAGAGAAACATGTCGTTTGTGAAGTGAATGCCTTTGGTCAGTTGGCCTGCCAGTCCGGAAAGCGAATTCACAAAAATGAACAAGGCACTAATGGCCGCTGTTTGCTTTTGGTCGGTCCATTTCAACAGCAGCAAAACTGGCGATAGAAGAATGCCGCCGCCGATGCCGATCAATCCCGATAAAAAACCAATCAAACCGCCAATCAAAAGCGATAAGGCAAAGCTGTTTTCTTTTTGCTCTTCCACGTTTGTGTTGCCAAAAAAGAAAAAACGGATGATGGGAACAAGCAACAAAATGCCCAGAATCTTTTTATAGATATGACCGTCCACAACCACCAATCCGCCCAAATAAGCCAGCGGAATGGAAGCCAGTGCAAAAGGCCAAAATACTTTCCAGCGAAAATGTCCGCTGCGGTAAAATTGAACGAACGATGTAAGCGAAACAAAAAGATTTAGCAACAAAGCCGTGGGCTTCATTACAGCCGGCGTAATGCTAAACAAGGCCATCAACGCAAGATAGCCACTGGCGCCGCCGTGTCCAACCGAAGCGTATAAAAACGCGACGGTGAAAAGCAAAATAAAAAAAAGAAAATTTGCGTCCATGCGGCTTAAAGATAAGGCAGGCAAAGGATTTCAACGGTTTCGTCTTCTTTGTACTCTCTTGCTTCTTCGGGCAAAACGACGAGACAGTTAGCGATTGAAAATGAACTGAGACGAAACGATTCCTGCGCCTGCAAAGGCAATGCACCGTCGGCTGTATACACTGCTTTTAAAAATTGCGTCAACGAAATTTTCTTTTTGAAATCTTGTTGCAAACGCACTTGCTTTCGTTCCAATAAATTTTTTCGACCGGTAAATTCTTCTATGGTCACGGTAACGTAATTGTAAAAGCAACTCAAGACTGATGCAGGATTGCCGGGCAAACCGAAAACAATTTTTTTACCTTTTGTTCCTGCGTACAAGGGCTTGCCGGGGCGCTGTGCTACTTTGTGAAACAATTGTTTTACACCGCAAGCTTTAGCAGCCTGCAAAACAAAATCATATTTACCTACGCTTACGCCGCCGGTAAGCAAAACGAGTTCGGCTTTTTTTAACGCTGCGTTGAGAGCTTCTTGTAAAATATTTACATCGTCTGTTACATGAGTTACCGCAACGCTGTTGATGCCGAGTTGTTGCAACGCTGTTTGCAGCATGACCGAATTTGATTCATACACTTGGCCGTGTTGAAGAGGCTTTCCCCGTTCCTGCAATTCATTTCCCGTAACAATGATGTGTGCCGATGGCTTTGGATGAACGCTTACTTCAGCAACCCCAACACCCGCTAAAAAACCAATGGCTGCCGGTGAAAGAACAGTGCCTTTCCATAAAGCAATTTCATCTTTTTTAATTTCAGAACCTTCTGTCCGAACGTTGCTGCCTTTTTGCAGTGCTTCGTCTTTGACGATTAATTCATTGTTGAGGATTTCCGTTTTTTCCTGCATCACCACTGTGTCCAAATCATTCGGTACGGCCGCGCCGGTGAAAATGCGAACGGCATTGTTTGGCGCAACGGAAACAGTTGCGGCATCACCCGCAGCAACTTCGCCGCTGACGGTAAATTCTTTTGCCCGCAAATAATCGGCGTAACGAAACGCATAGCCATCCATTGCTGATTGCGGAAAGGACGGAACACTAACAAGTGCAAAAATGTCTTCGGCTAAAACAAGACCTAAAGCTTTTTGCAGCGGCAGGTTTACCGGCGAAAGAAGATTCGTGTGTAAACGAATTTGCGCAATGGCGTCTTTTACAGAAATCATGTTCTGCAAAAATGATTGTTTCAATTGATGCCGCCGTCCTGCTTAAAAACTTTAGTCAACCAATTATGCAGCGGCAATCAAAACCTGCGGCGCGGCGGATTTCATTCTTGTCAGCAACCAGGATATTTGCCGCTCCGATTTTTTTTCCAGTTCGTCGCAAAGTTGCATTAGCTCTTTGTCGCGCAGGCCTTGCGCCGCTTGCCGCAAAATAATGGCCGATACGTTGGCTTCGTTCGCCATTAACCAGAGATCGTGCAAGTCGCGAAGAAGCGCCAGCGCACCTTTGCGGTTTTGTTCAAAAAAATCTTTCAGCAAGCGGTCGGGCTCGTTGTCTTTTTCTTCTGAATACTTTTCCGCAAAGGGTTTTATTTTCTCTACCAATAGCTGCGACCACGATGCCAGCAACTTGCACATTTCTTTAATGTCCGGTTCCGCGGCATGTTTTGCCGATACGAGCAAAAACGCTTCGGCCGAATCCTGCTGGCCTTTTTGCACGAGTTCAATGTAGGTTCCGATGTGCATTTTACACCTCCATTTTTTGCGGTTGATCGTTCACCATGTTTAAGGCTTCGCCGATTTTGTGCAGCACGCCTTCCTTTGCTTTGCTCAGCTTCACGGCAGCGTATTTAAAATGCGGTTGCTTGCTTACAGCGTCCCATTCGGTAATGGTTAATTCGTTGGCCGCACGACTGCGTTCGGGATTGTCCCAATAGCCGTAATGAAACGGAATAAACACAACGCCTTTTTTAATGCCGCCAATTCTTGCGGGCTGTGTTACACTGCCGCGCCGCGATGCTACTTCAATCATGTCGCCTTCGGCAATGCCGAGTGCTGCGGCATCTTCTTCCGAAACCTGCACGTACGAATCCGGCGCGGCGTCGTACAATTCTTTTGCACGTCCGGTTTTTGTGCGGGTGTGAAAATGGTAAACCAGTCGTCCCGTTGTTAGCCACAATGAATACTCTTCGTCCGGTGTCTCGTGCGGCGGAATGTATTCCGCAGGCTTGATGAAAGCTTTGCCTCTTGGATCAATTGCCTTGTAATCTTTCTCGGTGTGTGCGGCACCGGTTATCAAATCGTGCCCGTAGCTTTCGCTCTCTTCAATGGCAGTATTAAACATGCCGTCGGTGTAAATGTGCACAGCGCCGTCGGGATGCTTTTCGTTGCAGGGCCATTGTATGCCCGATCCGCCAGTAAGTTTTGCGTAGCTCATGCCCGTGTAATCGCAAGGCCTTCCGCGACTGCATTCTTTCCAGGCTTCAAAGGCTTCTTCGGGTGTGTTCCATTTAATGAGCGGGTTCCCGTCTTTGTCGCAAAAGCCCATGCGCTTTGCGTAATCAAGAAAGATGTCAAAATCAGGCTTTGCTTCGCCCGGCGGTTCTACGGCTTTGTGCGAAATGTGTACCGTTCGTGTGATGTTGGTAAATGTACCGGTCTTCTCACCCCATAACGCCGCAGGCAAAACAACATCCGCATAAACCGCTGTCTCCGTCATGAACGCATCCTGCACGATCACAAACAAATCTTCTTTCTCTAAGATTTTTCTGATGCGGCTTAACTCGGGTAAAGACACAGCCGGATTGGTGCCGCTGATCCACAGCATTTTGATGGAGCCTTGTTCGGCGTAACGCCAGATTTCCATTGCATGCGTCGGTGGCGCCCAATGCGGAATAATATCAGGATCAACGTTCCAAAGCTTTGCCAGTTGATTGATATGTTCTTTGTTGCCCCAGTTGCGAAAGCCCGGCAAATCGCCGTCGGCGCCGCACTCACGAGTGTTCTGTGAAGTTGGCTGTCCGTTCATTTGAAAGATGCCGCTGCCCGGTTTTCCAATCAATCCGCGAATGAGGTGAAGGTTGTTTATCTGCACCGCTGCCGCTGTGGCTTTCATGGATTGGTAAACGCCTTGCAAAGCAGTGGAGAGAAGCGTTGGTGTTTTGCCCAAGATATGTGCGGCCATGCGCAGCTTTTCCGATGACACGCCCGATATTTCTTCCACTTTCTCCGGCGTCCATTGGGCAACTGTTTTCTTCAACTCTTCGAAGCCTACCGTGTGTGCATTGATGTATTCTTCGTTAACATCACCGGCTTGAATAATCAAATTCAAAAGACCGTTCAACACAGGAATGTTTGTGCCGGGCAAAGGATCAAGATGCACGTCAGCTTTTTCTGCCGTGGCGGTTTTGCGTGGGTCCATCACGATCAGCTTTGGCGGATTGGGACCTGCAAGCCGGTCTAGAATGCGCATCCACAACACGGTTTGTTGTGAAGCAATGTTGTGCCCAACCAAAAAGATGCAATCCGTATCGTCGATGTCTTTGTACGCACCGGGCTGTCCATCCGTACCGAACGAAACTTTCAACGCAGCAGCAGCGGTTGCCGTGCAAAGACGCGTGTTGCCATCCATGTGTGGCGTGCCGATGCCTGCTTTGCCAATCACCGCAAGCGTGTAATAATCTTCAATGAACAACTGCCCCGACGTGTAAAAGCCGATGCCAAGGCCTGTTTGTTTGTCAATGATTTTTTTTGATTGTTCGACAATCAAATTCATTGCTTCATTCCATGATGCTTCCACCAATTTTCCGTTTTTGCGAACCAGCGGCTTCGTCAACCTATCGGGACTGTTGTTGGCAATCCAACCGTACAATCCTTTTGGACCAAGACGGCCATAGTTGGAAATGTCCACGCCGCGGCCGCGAACCCCGACGATTTTTCCGTCTTTCACACCAATGTCCAATCCGCAGCCGGTGGAGCAAAGTACACAAGCCGATTGCACCCAATGATCAGGTTCTTCAATTGTGCGTTCGTCAATTCTTACAGGATAGTTTTCGCCTTTGTACGGGGTTCGCTCACCCCAAATGTCTTTGATGCTGTCGCGGGTTTGGTTCATACAGTTTTCGTTGTGCGCACGAAACAGTGCTGGTTAAGAAGTGTTGAAAGAAATGTTGAGCTTCTACATTTTCGGATCGCAAGCCGATGGTTACTCTGCATAAAAATTGTTCCAGCGGAAGGATGCAGAAAAGGAGAGAGGAATGAAATTTTTAGGAACAGCCTTGCTTTCTTCTTTGAGGAAACCGGTGCTGCAAATGCAGAACAAACAGAACATCAAAATGCCTTGTCTTTCCCAAACAATTGCAAACAACAAGTACGCCTATGCTTAAGAAAAGCATTCAAACGCTTCCGTCTGCTTCTTTTGCATTGGTGATGGCAACCGGCATTATTGCTACCGCTTCGCAACTGCAAGGGTTCACTTTTGTGAGTACTGTGTTGTTCTGGCTGAATAACCTTTTCTTTTTCGTCTTGTTGCTTCTTTTCATCGCAAGGTTGGCCCTGTTTTTTCCAACGGTGACTGCTGAACTTCGTTTGCACGAAAAGGGAACGGGTTTTCTAACCATCATTGCGAGTTCCTGCATTCTGGGAACCGAATACGCACAAGCGAAATCGGCTTACGGAATCGCTACAATGTTCTGGGTATTTGCAGGTGTTTTGTGGGTCGTTCTGGTTTATACTTTTTTAGCCGGCACCATTTTGAAAAGGCAGAAACCTTCGCCCGAAACGGGCATGAACGGAAGCTGGTTGTTGTTGATTGTTTGCACACAATCCGTATCCATTTTGGGAGGCGTTTTATCATCACACACATTACTTCAAACAGACGCCGTTTTGTGTATTTCCTTGCTGGCTTTTTTACTTGGCGTGATGTTGTATTTCATGCTCATTGCCATTGACCTTTATCGGCTTCTTTTCTTCCCCATGAAACCCGAAGAAGCCGTGCCTTCGTATTGGATCAACATGGGTGCTGCCGCCATCACGGCGCTTTCCGGCATTACGCTTTCAAAAGGCATTCAAGGCCACGCGGTGTTTGGTGATCTTTATTCTTTTGTGAAAGCAATGTCGATCATGTTTTGGGCGATGGGCAGTTTCTGGATTCCGGTCATTCTTATCATGGACATTTGGCGGTACGCGGCAAAGAAGTGGCCATTGAAATACGAAGCAGCCTTTTGGAGTTTGGTCTTTCCCTTGGGCATGTACACGGTTTGTAGCTGGCGGATGGAAGAGGTTTTGCCGTTACCGTTTTTGCAATCCATAGCCAAAGTTTTTATTTATATCGCATGGGCAGCCTGGCTGGTAACGTTTATCGGCATGTGTGTTCAATTAGCCAAGCAAGTATTTAACCCATCGGTTTCAAACGAAAATTAAAAGGCTATTCAAGTGTTTTGAATAGCCTTTTTGAAAACTAAAATTTCGTTGCGGATCTTATTTCATTAACGTAAAGTTTGCTTCCTGTACGTTGTCAGAACTGCCGCCGATAAAAACTTTAAACGCCCCGGGTTCGGAAACGTGTTTCAAATCGCTGTTCCAGAACTTCAGCATTTCATCATCAATCGTGAAACTTACTTGCCTGCTTTCGCCTTTGCGCAGCCTAATCTTTTGAAAGCCTTTTAATTCTTTCACCGGTCTTGTTACCGAGCCAACCATGTCGCGGATGTAAAGTTGTACCACTTCTTCACCGTCATAATTACCGCTGTTCGTTACAGTAACCGTTGCGGTGATTTTCTCGCTTGCACGCATCGTGTTCTTGCTTAGTTGAACAGGACTATAACTAAAACTTGTGTAACTCAAGCCATAACCAAAAGCATACAACGGTGTGTTTGCAACGTCCAAATAATTCGAACGGAATTTTTGTCCGGGCTTTGTGTCATCCTGTGGACGGCCGGTGTTTTTGTGGTTGTAATAAACAGGGATTTGTCCAACGTTTCGTGGCCACGACATGCTTAATTTTCCCGACGGATTGTAAGCACCGAACAACACATCGGCAATCGCGTTTCCTGCTTCGTGGCCCTCAAACCAAACTTGTAGCAAGGATGTTGCGAGTGATGATTCGTGTTCGATGGTCAACGGTCGTCCGCTCATTAAAACAACAACCAAGGGCTTTCCTGTTTTGGCTAATTCATCCAACAAACGCCGCTGGCTTTGCGGCAAAGAAAGGTCTGTGCGGCTTGATGCTTCGCCGGTAAACTCTGATGCCTCGCCGACAACGGCAACAATCACATCCGCTTTGGTTGCCGTGGCAACCGCTTCGCTCAACAATTGCTCCGGTGTGCCCGGGCCAACGTCAACCCGCTCACCAAAAACGTTTGCTCTTTTTGCCAGTTCGGGATCATCGGTAACGTTTGCACCTTTTGCATAAACAATGTTTACGCCGCTGCCGCCAACGGCTTTCATGCCGTCCAACACCGGAACCGATAACTGCGCATCGCCGCTTACGGCCCATGTTCCAAGCATATTGCTTTTGTTGTTTGCCAACGGGCCAATCAACGCAATGGTTCCCGATTTTTTCAACGGTAACGTTTGGTTGCTGTTTTTCAATAACACTGTTGAATGAACGCCAAACTCTCTTGCGGCTGCACGTTTATCGGCACTTAAAACTTCTTTGGCGGCACGTTGCGGATTGCAGTAACGATAAGGATCGTCAAACAAACCTAATTTGTATTTGGCTTCCAGAATTCTTCTGCAGGCAGCGTCAATCTGCGCTTGCGTAACCTTCTTTTCCGGCAACGATTTTTTTGTCGTGTTCAAAAAACCCTCGGCCACCATGTCCATGTCCAACCCTGCGTTTAATGCAAGTGCTGAAACGGTTTGCAAATCGCCCATGCCGTGATCAATCATTTCCGACACTGAGGTATAATCCGAAACCACAAAACCCTTAAAGCCCCATTGCCTGCGAAGCAAATCTGTTAGCAGCCATTTGTTGCCCGTTGCGGGTATGCCGTCAATCTCGTTGAAAGAACTCATTACGCTGCCAACGCCAGCATCAACAGCCGCTTTGTATGGCGGCAGGTAATACTCGTACATTTTTATGCGGCTCATGTCAACGGTGTTGTAATCACGGCCGCCTTCCGCCGCGCCGTACAAGGCAAAATGTTTAACGCAAGCCATCACGGTGTTGTCGGCCGCGAGATTAGTTCCCTGGTAACCACGAATCATGGCCGCAGAAATTTGCGAACCGAGATATGGATCTTCACCTGCGCCTTCCGCAACGCGGCCCCACCGCGGATCGCGGGCAATGTCAACCATTGGCGAGAAAACCCAGCACAAACCGTCAGCACTTGCTTCGGTTGCCGCGACTCTTGCGCTGCGTTCAATCATCGGAATGTCCCAACTGCAAGACAAACCGAGCGGAATAGGAAACGTTGTTTTGTAACCGTGAATGACATCCGAGCCAAAAATGAGCGGAATCTTCAAGTGGCTTCCGGTTACCGCAAGTTCCTGTGCTTGCCGTATTTTATCCACGCCAATCACGCCAAACAATCCGCCCACTTTGCCGGCCTTTATTTTGCCTTCCACATCGGTACTCACCACCGCACCGGTAGCCACGCCGCCGCCCGGCGTTACGAGGTTTAGCTGCCCTATTTTTTCATCCAGTGTCATCTTGCTCATCAGGCTTGATACAAAGGCATTCATTTTTGCCTCGTTGTTTTGCGCAACGGCAAAGAGAGATAACACCATTGCTCCAATCGTAAACAGTTTTTTCATTGTGATTTTGATTTTTATGTTACCGGCTTTTGAATTTCTATTCACCGTCTGTTGCGTCGCACCCTTGTACGTTTGGTAAGGCTGTTCAACATTTAGCCTCACCCTTCTTTTCCCTCTCCACCTGGAGGGGAAGCCATTGCACAAAAACCTTGCTTTACAACGACTCAACATCCAATGCAGACGCTCTGATGAGCAGGGTTTGTGCGCAGGTGTCCTGCTCCAGGTGGAGAAGGGCGGGATGAGGTTTCGTCACAACAGTTTCGGTTCGATGATTTTTTGCCAAATGGCGTAACCTTCCGGCTTCATGTGCAGCCTGTCTTCTTTGAACAATTCCTCTCTTGGCTTGCCGTCGGGTCCCAGCATGGCGTTCCAAATGTCAATAAAGCTCGTTTTCTTTTTGCCCGTCAAAAATGTTTTTATGCGCCTGTTTGCGTCAATCATCTTCTCCTTTAAATGCCAGCGCGACGGACTTGGCTTAATAGAAACAAAGGCGATTGGCACATTCGGTAGGGCTGTGCGGATGTCGGTAAACAATTTTTCAAACCGCTGCACAACGGTTGTGCTGCTAACGGTATCGGAAGAAGCTAGATCATTGTCGCCGCAATAGATGACAATTTGCTTTGGTTTGTAAGGAAAGATAACGTCGCTTTCGTAGCGAATTACATCCGCCAAGGTTGAACCGCCGAAGCCACGATTGATGATGGTGTGCGCTGGAAAATAGCTTTGAATGTCGGGCCACAAACGAAAAGTGGAACTGCCAACAAATAAAATAGCCTTTTGCGGCGGCACGTGAACGCTGTCTTCTTTTTTAAAAGATTGTATCTCGTTGAAATACGGTGAACCACCTTGTGCGTTTGCGACAATGCTTTGCAACAGGCAAACAAAGAAAAAAAATTTTGTCAGCGCTTTTTTCATTATTCAACTTTTATGGTGTTTGTTCGCGGCGAAATGCCGTTTTCGTTAATGGCTTCGATGCAGTAGTAATAAGACTTTTGGCTGTCCATGCTTTTCATCCAATACTCGTTGTTCGAGTGCACCATGATGCAGTTGTACAATTTATCCGGCGCAATGCCGTAATAAATGTTGTAAGCAAAAGCATTGTCCACCGGCCGCCATTTGATAAAGGCGCTGCGCTTGTCTTTTTCGGTGCGCAGCACGATAAAGCTTTGTACGGTATCGGGTTTAGCACCGTTGCCGTTGCCAAAGATTCTGAATCCACTAATAGCAAATTTACCGGTGGGCATGTGAATGTTTTCGAGCTTGATGTAACGGGCTTGCACGGCATTTGGCAATTCTACATAATCGTGCGGAACGTCTTTCGTGTTTTTGCTTTTGTCAACCAACAAACTCCATTTCTTTCCATCTATCGATGACCACAATTTGTATTGATGATGCTGTCCGTTGATCTTGCCAAGACGATTGTCGTCCACATCTTGGTCGGCATAATTGATTTGGATGGCGCGAACGGTTGATACATTGCCTAAATCAGATTGAATGTATTCACCTGCGTTCGCGGTTTTTGCACTCCAGTATGTTTTCATTAATTCGTCAACAGCGTTGTTGGCATGATAACCGCCAAGCGTTGACGATACCTGAACGGGTTTATTGTAATTGAGTAACATCCATCCTGTGAAGCGGCCCCCTCCGGCTCCCCCGGCGGGGGAGTGAGCCATCGCACTATCCTCGCTTTGCGACGAAGCTGTAATCTTGTTTCCATCTTGTTTAAGCGGGGGCTGTGCATTGGTGGCCTTCCCACCGGGAAGGTCGGGATGGGCCGGAAGATAATGCGGGTAATCGCCAAAAGAAGTATTGCACCACATCACCCCATCTTTATCAAAACCTGCCGGCCAAATGCCAATTCTTCTTTCAAATGTGTTTTTAACTGAAACCACGGTAGTAGCTACATGCCACCATTGCTTTGTATTATCCTGAAACGTTGCACCGTGTCCCGCGCCGCGAACATACCCTCCCAACTTCATGCTCAACGGATCGCTTTGTGGTGTGAATGGCCCAAGCGGCGAATCGCCAACAACCACGCCGTCGGCATAGCCACTGAACTCCGTGCCCGGCGCTCCAAATTGAAAATAATATTTCCCGTTGTGCTTCGTCATCCACGAACCTTCAATGAAAGGATCGAGAAAAGTATTGTCGTTGTGTTCACCAAAGCGCTGCCAGCCGTAGCGCCAGTCTTCCAAAAAATACATTTCTTTTCTTGTACCGATGGGCTGAAGAGTTTTTCGATTTAGTTCAATTCCGTACAAAGGGTAACGGTTGCTGCTGCCGTTGTACATGTAAAGTCGGCCATCATCATCGGTAAAGAATGCAGGGTCCCAGCCACCAATTTCAAAAGAGTCAACAAGCGGTTTCCAGTCGTTGCCTTTCGGGTTTGTGCTCATCCAAATGGAAAAGTTTTTTGTGTAAGTTGAGCCAAAGACAATCATTGTATCGCCGATGATGCCAACAGCGGGCGCACAAAGTTCATCATAGGTGCCGGTATTCCACGGACGTAAAAACTTCCGTGAGACAAAATTCCAATTCAGCAAATCATTGCTCCACCAATAGCCCCATTGGTTGGTGCTGAACAAATAATAATCGCCTTTGTAGTTTACGATTACAGGATCAGCGGTGGCGCGGTGGCGGCCCCATTCACTGAAGTTTGGAATGGGTGTGTAGCCATAGTCAATGTTGATGGGATTGCAATACGTTTTTTGCTGCGCGGAGAGATGAAGGATGGAAATGAAAAAGCTTAATAGCAGCAATGCCGATGAACGGATTGCGACGCAACGATGTTCAACCGGAGTTACTAAAGCGGGTATAAAAAAAACTTTTTCCATTCTTCCAACTATTTGCGGTTAGAGAATAACCACGGCAACAAATCTTTTTCGGCGAAGGCATTGTCCCAACTGTTGTGGCCAACGCCGGGATACAAGGACAATCGAATGACAGCGCCTGCATTCACCAATGCATCGGCCATGTTCTTGCTTAATTCAACCGGAACAACGGGATCGGCGAGGCCGTGGAAAATCCACCAATGACGAACCCTGGAAAGCGTTTTGGCCGTTGCCGGAGCCGCGCCGCCGCAAATAGGAAAAGCGGCTGCAAAAGTTTTGGGTATGCGGCGCACCAATTCAAACGTGCCCATGCCGCCCATCGATAAGCCGCCAATGTACAAGCGGTGCTTATCGAGTTTATAATCGTTTTGAAGTTGTGAAATCAATTGAAGCAAAAGCCGCATGGCAACAGTGGGTTCACCGCCGGATGGAAAATTCCAGATTCTTTTTTTCGCAGCAGAATCGTAACGGATATCAACGTTGCTCCAAAAACTTGCCTGCGGGCATTGCGGAAAAACAACGATGGCCGGATACTGTTCGCGAACGCTGTCGCGTAGAAAAAGATCACCGCCGTGAATCAACTGCGCTTCGTTGTCGCGGCCTCTTTCACCCGAGCCGTGCAGAAATAAAATCAGCGGATATTTTTTCGATGCGTCGAAATTTTTCGGCAACAAAACGCGATAAGGCAGTGTATCGTTACCGCTGATGTACCAATGTTTTTCGTAGAGCGTTTTGTCTTGCGAAAAGGCAACGCAAGCAAGAAGACAGAAAGATGAGAAGAACAAGAATCGTTTCATGTATTTCAGTTTTTCAGCCAGGGACTTTGAAACCCTAATTTCTTTAATCCTGTTTTTATTTCATCACAACTCATGAACAATTTCCATAACAAGCCGCTTCGGTAATTTTCCATCATTACAACTGCGGGCCCCTGGTCAATGGCAAGATATCTTTTCGGAAACCAATTGTATTGTTCACTAAACGCATCGTAAAAACCATAAGGGCCGTAGATGCTATCCTTCATGTTCTTGTACCAATGTCGCAAGGCTTGCAAAGATTCTTTCGGCGTGTAGGGCATTGATGACAAAGCCGCGGTAGGAGAGATGACGCCGCGATCACCATCGCCCGGTGCATGAGCCGCATAACCTTTCACCGAATAACTTGCCGTTAATCCCCAATTGTCGGCGCCATAACCTTTGTAATGCTTTGGATTGTCAACGCACCAATCGTAGTTAATCAAGGTTTGATTACGGTTTTCATCCCAGTAGTTTGCGTAACGGTCTGTCAGCGCTCTTGGATCTAAGCCCAAATAAGAATAATGCGCCCAAAACAAAGGCCCGCCGTATTTGGGTGCGCCATTGTGCGAAAGCACAAGCGTATGGCCGTAAGTCGTAACGGTGTCTTTTATTTTACCGCCTCTTGCCCATCCTTCGTGGTAAACTTCGGCGGGTACGCCGTGCGTGGGCGAAGAAGCCGCAAGAATGTACATGATCAAACATTCGTTGTATCCTTTTACGGGGAAGTTCATTTGCCAGGCATAATCAGGACTCCAGTGCCAGTACAACACATTTTGTCCGCCGTTGCGATACCAATCAAATTCTACTTCCTTCCACAATTCATCAATACGTGCCGCTATAGTTTTTTCTTTTTCGTTGCCCGTTTTAAAGTATTGTCGAGCGCAAAGCAGGCCTTGCAGCATGTAGGAAGTCTCTACCAAATCACCGCCGTTGTCTTTTTTGCCAAAGGGTTTTACTTTGCCCGTTTCTCCGTTCCACCAATGCGGCCAGGCGCCGTGAAAGCGGTCGGCAGTTTCTAAAAAACGAACAATCTTTTCTAATCGTTCAAGGCCTTGTTCCCTGGTAATAAAACCTCTTTCAATGCCAACCAAAATTGCCATTACGCCAAAGCCGCTGCCGCCGCTGGTGACAACCATTTTGTCGTTTTCGGGATAAACATTGTCAATGTGCAAACGTTCTCTTCCCATGCCACTCGTTGGTTCGGCGCCGTCCCAGAAATAATTGAAAGTGGTGCGTTGTACGTCTGTAATAATTTTTTCATCTTCTGCCGAAAGCCGCACTGCGTCGTCGTTCTGCACTTTTTTCTGCGACGAGCAGGCGCTTGCCAAAAGAAGAAAGCAAAGGCACCGGGTCAGTGTTTTTATCATTTGCATGTGCTTATAAATAAGGGCTTTGAAATCCTAAGTTCTTCATTCCTGTTTTTACTTCCGGACAACTCATGAACAAATTCCAAAGCAGCCCACTTCGATAGTTTTCTATCATTACTACGATGGGCCCTTCGTCAATGGCTAAATACGAATCGGCAAACCACGGTTGGTTCAAATTGAAAGCGTCTTTAAAACCGTAATTGCTCCACAACTTGTCGCCTAATTTGTAATAGAAAAATTTCAAGGCCTTCATGCTTTCCGTTTGCGTGTAGGGAAAGGATGAAAGCGCTGCTGTTGGTGCTATTACGCCAACGTCGTTGGTTGGTGAAGAAGCGGTGTAACCGTTTGCAATGTCGCTGGCCGTTAATCCCCAAACCTGGTCGCTGTAACCGTACCAGCCTTTTGGATTTGCTTTGCAGTATTCGTAATTGATTTTTGTGTGGTTGATTGTTTGCGTTTGATAATTGGCATACGCATCGGTTAAGCCAAATGGATTGATGCCAAGAAAGGAATAATGCTCGAAGAAAAGCGGACCGCCTTTGTCGGGTCCGAGCGGCAGAACGTAATTGTAAAAACTGTTGCCGTTCTTCATACCGCCGTTGCTTGCCCAGCCGTTGTCGTAAACAATTTTCGGAACGGAATAAGTAGGCGAAGAAGCCGCAAGCACATAGGTGATCAAGGCTTCGTTCCATCCTTTGATTTGCACGTTCATGTCCCACGCATAATTTGGACTCCAATGCCAGTACAAAACGGCCTGATTGTTCTGCCGAAACCAATTCCATTCAACGCCTTGCCAGATTGAGTTGACGTCTGCACGCAAACTTGTTTCGGCGGCATCGCTTCCATTAAAATATTGCCGTGCGCACAACAAGCCTTGCATCAAGAAGCTTGTTTCCACCAAGTCTGCGCCGTCGTCTTTTGCACTGAAGGGAATCACTGCGCCCGTTGTTCCGTTGAGCCAATGCGGAAAGGCACCGTGAAATTTTTGAGCGGTATTTTTTAAAAACGATACGATGGTTTGCAGTCTCGTTAAGCCTTGTGTTCTTGTAATGAAACCGCGTTGAATGCCCACCAAAATCGCCATCAACCCAAAGCCTGAGCCGCCCGATGTTACTGTTTCTCCCGATGTATTTCTTTCTCTTGCCAGGCCGCTAACCGGGTGCGCAAAATCCCAGAAGTATTTGAAGGTTTGCTGCTGCGTCAATTGTACCAAAGCGGAATCGCTGATGATCGAGAACTTATCGCTTGAATCAATACCGGTCGTAAAACCGAACGAGCTTGCGTTGTTCAACGTGCCGCCGGCCGTTGATTTAAGACTTGTACCAACGGTTATTTGGTACTTCGTTAAAGCTGTCAACGGTGCTGAAGGTTGAAGCTGGATCGTGCTGTCGGCGGCTATGTACGCAATGGTGTAATTCACAGCCAACGCATTTGCCGCGGTAAAATTTATTGCCGGTGCAACGGTGTTTCGGTCAACCTTGTTGTCAAACGCCAACCGGATAATTGGCGAAAGCCGGACACCGGTTTGCAAAGCGCCGGCCGACTGTCCGTCAACGCTTGCGGCAACCAGTATTATTGGCTGCGGCGGTGTAACCGGCGGCGGCTTATCGCTTCCTTTTTTACAAGAAGCAAGGCATAGCAGCAAGACAAAACATACGGCGTTTCGCATCATTTAGGATTTATTCAATCACAAGGGTTTGAATGGAATGTGGTAAACTCGTGGCATCAACAGCTTGGCTGCCGATGAAAAGTTTGTAGGCAAAACGTTGTGGCGTTTCGTTCAGCACAACAACCGCAATGCTGCCATCTTCGTTGCGAAAAGCCGTTGTTTGCAACTGTGCACGGTTTGATGAGCTGATGATGCGTTTTGCGTTGGGGCGAATGAACTTTGAAAAATGGCCGATGTAGTAATATGAGTTCATGTAATGCAAACTGCCGTCGCTTTTCGAATGAATGGGCGCAAAGCAGAAATTGCCAACGTGATTGGGGCCACCGGTTTCATCCAATAAAATGTTCCAGTCCGTCCAGGCAACGGCGCCGTTGTTTAAATCATGCAAAATATTTTCTCCATAGGTTTCGCCCCACTTCCATTGGCTCATCGTTTGCCAACTAAAAGGGTAGAGGCAGGCTTCGGTCAACATCAGGTTTTTATCAGGAAAACTTTCTTTTACTCTTTTTACATTTTCGTATTGGTGGCCGCCGTTCCAGACTTCGTACCAGTGAAAGCCGATGCCCCAAACGTATTTGGCTGCAGCCGCATCGTTTAAGATAGTGGAAGCGCGGTGATAAAGCAGGTCGCGGTTGTGGTCCCAGGCAATGAGCTTTTTGCTTTGCAAACCGTTCTTTAAAAGCGTTGGCCCCAAATGATTTTTAATGAAGTCTCTTTCGTCTTCAGCCGTGTAAATACACGATTCCCAGGTTTGCGTCGCCATCGGTTCGTTCTGCACCGTTAAGCCCCAAATTGGGATGCCTTTTTGTTCGTATGCCTTGATAAATTTTACGTAGTAATTCGCCCAAGCATCAGCGTAATCTTCTTTCAGTTTTCCGCCGTGGAGCATGTCGTTGTTTGTCTTCATCCAGGCCGGCGGGCTCCACGGGCTTACAAACAAGCGCAGCTTGTTGCCGCTTGACTGCATCGCTTTTTTGATCAGCGGCATCTTGAATTTTTCATCGTGCGAAAGATTAAACGAAGAAAGATTTTTGTCGCCGTCTTTTACATAAGTGTAGGTGTCGCTTGAAAAATCGCAACTGTTGATGTTCGTTCTTGCAAACGTGTAACCAATGCCTTTGTCGGTGTTGTAGTAGGCATCGAGTATTTCCTGTTGTTTGGCAGCGGGAAGCTTGGCAAAAGTTTCGGCCGCAGCATCAGTTAAAGCGCCGCCCATTCCCAAAAAAGTTTGAAAGCTGTGCGAAGGATCAACAAAAATGCTTGGTTGCGTTTCCAGCGGTTGCACGGCAGGAGAGAAGCTTGCCGTTGCCGTTTGCGAAAGGCGGTAATTTGTGCTGTCGGCGGTAGTGTACACTACAACTTTCTTGTTCGCCGTTGTGAAAATTGTTTTCTGCTGCGCAAGAACGCAAACGGAAAAACACATCGTCAGTAGCGCCGTCAATCCGTAACAAAAATTTTTTTTCATATTGATCTGTTTAGGCGTTGAAGATTACCAAACATAAGTGGCTACGCTGCCCGCGGGCAAGTTTGCCGCAGCCCATTTCCCGTTCATTTTTATGTTGAAGGCAACGTTGCTGCTTCCGTCGTTCAGCGCAATTAAAACCTTGTTTCCCTGTGGCGTTAGAAAAGCTACGTTTGATAAACCCGCATTCACCGTGCTGCTGATGCGTACGGAACCTGCGGGAACAAATTTGGATGCGTGTGCAATGATGTAATAACCCACGTTGCGGCTAACGTTGGTGCCATTGATCGTTAAAGCTCCTTTGCATTCGGTGCAGCCGCCCGGCGTGTGCGGTTCGTAAGTTGGGCTATTGGCAAGATTCCATTCCAAGGCTGTTTTACTCCAGTTGCGCACGGTGCCGATCACAACGTTCCTGACGTGCCATTTTAAATCACCGTCAAAGCTTCCGTTTGCACCGGTCCATTGCTCAGTGAAATAAACATTTTTCGAAGGATATTGATCGTGTACCGTTGACAACGCAGACACATCACCGGCATACAAATGAAAAGCCGAACCGTCAATGTATTGCCTTGCACCGGCATCGGCTAAAACCGTTAGCGGGTAATCAGGACGATCACAATTGTGGTCGTAAACAATAATTTTTGTTGTGAGTCCTGCGGCTTGAAAAGCTGGCCCTAACGCGGTTCTGATAAAGTCTGCCTGTTGTGTCGCCGTCATTACCATGCTTGGATTGTTGCCGCCATGCAGCGGCTCGTTTTGCGGTGTAATGGCGTCAACAGTAATGCCTCGCTTCTTCATTTCCTGGATGTATTTCACCAAATAATTTGCGTACGCTGTATAATACTGCGGTAACAGGCTTCCGCCTTTTGAAGCCCCGTTGTCTTTCATCCAAACGGGTGCACTCCACGGTGAGCCAAGAATTTTTATGGCAGGATTAATGGCGAGAATTTGTTTCAGCAAGGGTAACAGGTCAACCGTATCCTGGCCCAACGAAAATTTTGAAAGAGAAGGATCGGTTTGCCCTGCAGGCAAATCATCGTAGCTGTACACCGATGCATTCAAATCTGAAGCGCCGATGCTCACACGCAGATAACTAATGCTGATTGCCGTTTCATCTTTCCCAAAGAGTTCCTGCAACAAAGCAGCTTTAGTAGATGAGGGCAAAGCATTGATAAGTATGGCGCTGCCGCCGGTTAAGGTATAGCCAAAACCGTCCACGGTTTGATAGGTTTGCGTGCTGTCTATTTCGATTGAAGCATTTGTATTCGCCGGCGAAGAAAAAGATAGCTCGTTGCTTTGCTTTTGCAACAGAACCGTTGCATCGGCCTTTGTAAACCAGGATGAAATTTTTACCGGCGTTGTGCTTGTTGTTCCCGAATTTGTTGGCGATGGGCCGCTTTTGTTCTTTGTACAATTCATTTGTGCCGAAATAAGAACGGTAAGCAAAAGCAAGGGTGTAATGGGTTTCGTCATGGTTCTGTTGTTTCAGGGTTTTGTTTGCTTAAAAAATTGAAGCCGGTCGTTGTTGCGGGCAAGCACCAGCAGCTTGTTTCCGCCCGTTGTGCGCAACCATTTTGCGTCCCTAACTTCTCCCTTCACATTGGGCATGATTGCGTTCACTTGCCAAGCAATCTTACCCGAATAAGAAAATGCCGTTGGTTGCAAGGCATCGTAGCGGCCTTCGTACGGAGTGACGCCGTAAAAATTTCCCGCCGCTAAAAAAGCATTTCGTTCCGGTTGCAAGGCGGCGAAACTCATCACCGGCGCAAGCTGCAATTCTTCGGGCAAATCCACTCGGTTAAAAGCACCTTTGCCGTCGTTTATAAAACAAGACGAACTTAAGGTTTCGGCTTCCAGCTCGGTATAATCTTTAAACAGATCGAAGAAAACATAATCAACCGTTTTGCCCGCCACCTCGCTGTACGTGAGGTAATGTTTTTTCAATACCGGCATGGCCCGTTCCAGCTCGTCTTTCACCAAAAAGGTATAATCTTTTTTGCCGGCTGAATAACACAAAATTTGATCCACTGAACCGTTGTTGTCAAAGTCTTTTACAAACAGTTTGCAAGGGCCGTCTTTGCCCGCCCAAAGTTTTGTGTTGTGTCCCCAATTGCCGGCCAGCAAATCGGGATAACCATCGCCGTTTACATCCGCCGTGTAAAGCGATTGCCACAAACCTGTTGACTGCGGCACGTTGCTTTCGGCGAAGTGCCCGTTGTTGTTCAAATAAATTTTCACCGGCATCCATTCACCGGTTACCACCAAATCATTCCACCCGTCTTTGTTGATGTCGGTAAAGGTTGCGCTTGTAACAATGCCGATGTTCTTTAAAGCAATTGTGCTTTCCGACGCTACGGTAAAATTGCCTTTGCCGTCATTCAATAAAAGATATGATGACTGCGGAATACCGTATGCTTTAGGATCGGCCAGTGTTCCAATGAAAAGATCTTCATCGCCGTCGTGGTCAACATCGGCAACGGCCACGCAACTTTTATTTTTAGCAAGGTTACCCAATGCGCCGTCGCTTTTTGTGAAATGTCCTGCGCCGTCATTCAAATACAAACGGTCGAGCAATTGCGGCGAGCCGTCATCGTAACGATTGCCGCCGCTGACAACGTACAGGTCTAATTTTTTATCGCCGTTGGCATCAAAGAAAACAGCGTCCACGTCTTCGCTGGCCGCATCTTTTGCAAAGAGTGCCGTGTCTTGTTGCACAAAGGCACCGTTTGATTGCTGAATAAACAAAGCTCCCGCTTGTCCCGCCGCACCACAAGCATAAAAATCGTCTAAGCCATCGCCGTTCACGTCGCCTACGGCAAGCTTCGGTCCGCGTGTTGACTCTGCATGAGGAATTAAATATTGAACGTTGTAATCGAGAAAGTCATCTTCTTTGTGTTGCCAGTTTAGGTTTGTCGTTTGCTCTTCGAAAAGCGGTTGCGTTGCTGGGAAGAAATCGTTGTAACGAAAGTTTCCGCCGGCATCACTTTGCTTTACCGTTAACTGTTGGTTGGCTTTGATGTTTTTTAAAACCTGGTACGATTGACCGGGCCAAACAACAAGCAAGCTGTCAACGGTTGAAAGAGAATCGAGACCAAAGTGCAGCCGCGTATCGGATGACGATTGAAACCCTCTTGTCAACATCAGCTCCTGGTATTGCATCTTGCCTTTTTGAAAAAGATAAGCCTTTGCGCCGATGCCGAAATTGTTTCCGTCTTTGCCTTTAAACGATAGCGATAAATAATTTTTTTTCGGAGATGTGTTCTTTAAAATAACCGCCGGTGCGTTGATGCAGTTGATCACCAGGTCAAGGTTGCCGTCGTTGTCCAAATCAGCATAAGCAGCGCCGTTGTAAAATCCTTTCATGTTGCCGGTTCCCCAGTCTTCGCTTACGTCTTTAAAATCTATTTTGCCGCTGCCTTTGTATAAATAGGGATGCGATGAACCGTCGGGCATGGCGTCAATCGCGGTTTGATCGAACTTGTCCGTTCTGTCCATTCCCTTGGTTTTTAAGTCGGATGCAAAGCGGATGTAATCCAGGTCTACCGGGCGTTTGACAATACCGCTTGAAATAAAAAGGTCTTTGTTGCCGTCGTTGTCAAAGTCGGCAAACAAAGGCGCCCAACTCCAATCCGTTGCGGCCACACCGCTTTGCAAAGCGGTTTCGCTAAAGCTTATACCGTTGCCGTTGTTGCGTTGCAAACAATTTTTCGAATACTGATTTTGGTAACCGTTGTACTGAAGCTTTTGCTTGTACACATCGGCGTTTTCATCGCTGCCGTACGTCTTTAAAATCTTTTCATCCGGCGGCAGCATGTCAACGGTGACAATGTCAGGTTGGCCGTCGTTGTTGTAATCGGCAACGTCGTTGCCCATGCTGAAACGGCTGTAATGATTAAAGTGTGCCGCGCCGTCTTCTTTAAATTTTCCGTTGCCCTGATTGACGTAATAATAATCGTTTTCGTGAAAATCATTGCCCACGTAAACATCGTCCCAGCCGTCGTTGTTCATGTCGCTGACGGCAAGTCCAAGACCGTAGCCAAGATTGCTTTGATAAATTCCTGCCTGCGCCGAAACATCGGTGAATTTGTGCGCCGGTGTATTCAAATCATTGCGGTAAAGCCGGTCACCCGACAACGAATCATAAATGCGGCGGCGGCTCGTATCAACAACGTTAGCGTGTGGATGGTGGGACTGATTAACGATGAAGCAATCAAGATCACCATCATGGTCATAATCAAAGAAAACACTTTGCGAGGTGAAGCACGAAGCATCCAAACCGTAAGCCGCACTGCTTTCGGTAAAGGTGTTGTTTTTGTTGTTGATGTAAAGTTCGTTGTGGCCTTGTAAGCCGTAGCGGCCACTGACGGATGAAACGTAAATGTCCAACCAGCCGTCGCCGTTTACATCGGCCATTGTTACGCCGCTGCACCAGTCGGAAAGCCCCGCCACGCCTGCTTTTGCGGTGATGTCTTCAAACTGAAAATTGCCCTTGTTAAGATAAAGTTTGTTGGCGCCTTTTGTATTCGCCGTGAAATAAATATCGGGTAAGCCGTCGTTGTTGATGTCGCCAACGGACACGCCGCCGCCGTTGTAAAAATAGAGGTAATACAAAATGCTGAAACGCGAACGCTCGGGTAAATTGTTTTGAAAATTGACACCTGTTTTGGAAGCGGGCAAACTTTCGAAGAGCGTTTGTTTGTGTTGGCAGGATGCAAGAAAGAGAAGGGAAAGAAAGAAGCAAATAATATTTTGAATGAATCGTTGCGTGCAAAGTTTTTCTGTCTTCAAGTGTACCGATGTCTTCATTTTTAGCGAATTTCTTTGGCGTTTAAATTGCCCTTTGCTCTTGTTGCTTTCAAAAGGTGTTTAACCTTATCGGTTTCTTTCGGGTAAATTTTTATCCAGTGTGTGCGCATAAAAACCGGCGTGGGTTGTTGTGCGCCTTGCAGGTAAACGGCAATGGATCGCGAAGCTTGTTTGGGCATGTGGCAATCAATACAATTTTGGGTGATAGCCGTGCCGATGGTGTCCGTCAGTTTGCAAAGTTTCTGATGCCCGCTGCTGTGACAAGTTTGACAGCGTTGCGAAAACAAAGCGATTTTATCTTTCTCGTTCTCGTGTGC
Organism: Flavisolibacter ginsenosidimutans; assembly: GCF_007970805.1. GTDB lineage: Bacteria > Bacteroidota > Bacteroidia > Chitinophagales > Chitinophagaceae > Flavisolibacter > Flavisolibacter ginsenosidimutans. The sequence goes on from NZ_CP042433.1 coordinate 4,759,197, forward strand.
GTTGTGGCAACTGTTACAGGTCAATTGACTGAGTTGAAAACATTTGCTGGCCGATAAAAGTCCTGCCTGATTTCCGTGCACGTCAATGTTCGTTGCGTCCATAAAATTTTTGTTCGGCGCAAAAAAGCCTGCGATAGAATCACCCACCTGAAAAGAAAACGACGCCGCTGTTTTTTGCAGTCGGCCGCCGTGGCACAAAGAGCAAAGATCAAGGTTCTGCTGCCTCGATAATTTCGCCGGATTCACAATAAATTTTGCTTCGGTTGCTTTCGGGTTTTGCGTTTGAAAAGCCACGTGTTTGGCCGCTGGCCCGTGACATCTTTCGCAATCAATACCGTAGATGATTTTTGTCTTGTCAAATTCTTCCACTTGTGGAGATATGCTTTTCACCTGCTGAACAAAGGTTGTGTGGCACTCCAGACAGCGTGAGGTTATCGGCCTGTCAAAAGCAGCGTTGTGCGGGGGATAACCCGGACTGTTGCTCCATTGTGCCGCAGCCGTAAAATAAGTAATCGGCAGTTGCGTAAAACGATTGCCGTTAATGTTGATGTAGCTCTGTCCTTTTCGCCCTGAGCCTACAACCATATCCATTCGTTCGGTTTTCTGCACTTGCCCGTTTGCGTATTCGGTTTGATAGAAGGCGCTGTCTTTGCGTTGCATCACAACCGTTGCTCCGTTGTCGAAAACGTATTGATTTTTGCCGTCTTCAAACGATCCTAAAATTCTTTCCGCAGAAGCTTTTGACGTGGACGAATAATGTTCGGTATGTAAATGTTTTTCATAAATATCGTGGTGGCAAGATGCGCAAGATGCGGAGCCGGCGAAGGCCGTAAAATCAACCACAGGTGTAAAGGTTATTGGCTTATTCTCGTCAACACTTGTGCAGTTTGTTAACAGCATGATGACGAAAATAATGAGGCCGGTAACAAGTTGTATTCGTGAAATGCGTTTCACTCGCCCCGATTGGTTTTTACGTAAACAACGAAAGAAAAAGATGATAAAGGAAAGGGCTGACACGCTTTGTTTGTGCAGCCCTTTGCCTTGTGCGAAACCCGGTTTTCCACTTATTGTTTGTTGGCGTATAGCGAGGCCATTTCGGCTGCGGTTAATGCTTTGCCGTAAAGTCTCACCTGGTCAATGGCGCCGGCAAAACCGGCCATCCACGTATTGTTTGCGTAAGTGTCCACCACGCCGGCCGCTTCCTGGTAACCACCCAAAATCACCTGCGATGAATTTTCAAAAGCGATGGTCTGTCCTGTCTTTTGGTCAAACTGTGCGCCGTCGCGATAGACTGTGCCCGTGCCGGTTGTAGCGTCGTAAGTAAAGCCAACCTGGTGCCATTGCCCGTCGTACATTTTGGGCCAGGCCTTGGTGAAATTATAGCCGGCAAAATTCCAATTGTCGCCGTTGTTTGGCGCACCAAAATGAATTTTCAAATCCATTGAATCGCTTGGGCTTTTCGCGTTGTTGTCGGCATAAAAAGTGGCGTTGCCCCAAAAGTTTTTGGAATTGGCGAAAGCCAGAATGCCTACCGCGTGACTGTTGTCTTTCTTCGATAGCGGGATGTTCATCCAAAACGAAATGGTAAAGCTGCTCGACGCGCCGAAATCATTGGCAGAAGGAAAAGAAACATAACCATTTTTCGAACCGTCGAATTGAACGGCCTGTCCTCTCACGCCTTGCACAAACGATACGTTGTGATCTACGCCAAAGTTGGCGCGGATGCTGTCAACACTCCGTCCATCCATTGCCGCATAAAATTTAAGCGGGCCACCAGGCGGGTTGGTATCTGCGGGATAATCGCCCATCACAGGCCTGTCAAGTTTCTTGCAACTGCCGGCCACAAACAACAACAGCACCGCAACGCCTGATAGCTTCAAAAAATTCTTTTTCATTTCACGTGTTTTTAAATTGATTGATTACCATTCCGGGTTTTGCTTTAATACACCGCCGGACAGGTCAATTGCTTTTTGCGGAATGGGGTAGTAGCGTGCACGGTTAACATAGCCCAATGGTCCCAGAACGCTCACGGCATCGCCCCAGCGAACAAGGTCGTAAAAGCGGTAGCCTTCCATGGCAAACTCCCACCGCCGCTCGTTTTTAATTGCTGTTCGCATTTGTGCCTGGTTCACAAACGGGATGGGCGCAACAACGGTACGGCTGGGTCCAATATTGCCGCTCGCACGGTTGCGAATGAGTTCAAGATTTTTTGCGGCCGTTGCACCGTCGCCTGTTTCGTTGGCGGCTTCGGCCAGCATCAGAATCACATCGGCATAACGCAAAATGCGGTGATTGATCCAGCGTGCCGCGCCACTGTTGTTGATATAGCCTGTGGACAGGCGAATGGCCGGATCGTTACCCGTGTAGAGCTTTTTGTTCCAATATTTTTGTGCCAGGCCACCCGTTCCCGATGGATTGGAATAAGCAGGAATGGTTGCGCCAAATCCACCCAGGGCCGTTCCGCCGTCCGACTGGCCGGAGTACAAAATGGTTTTGCTTTTCCGCGGGTCGTCGGCGGGCCAATCGGCAACCAATTTATCCGTTGGCGTGTTCCATCCCCAGCCTAAGTTCCATTCTACCGAAGCGCCGTTTCTGCGTATCTGTTGCGAAGTGCCAAAGTCAGAGCCGTAGTCCACCGAACCGTTGGAGGCAGCCCCGGGCCCGTCGTAAGCTTGCATTTCCCAAATGGATTCAGGCCCGTTCTCGCCGGCATCTCGCCAGATGTCTGAAAACTCCGGTACCAGTGAATACTGTTTTGAATTGATAACAGTATTGCACATGGCAATAACCTGCGCCCAGTTTTGCCGGAACAAATAAGTTTGCGCCCACAAGGTGTAGGCAGCACCTTTGGTTAAACGGCCGGGATAATTGCCGCCGTACTCGCTATTGGTAAGCGGGAGGTTTGCAGCGGCCACCTGCAAGTTTGAATCAATAAAGGCGTAAAGCGC